>CADEGN010000041.1 GCA_902826865.1 uncultured Myxococcales bacterium | reverse complement strand
CAACGTGTAACCGCTGGAGCGCAGCTCGGAAAATCGCTCCGACGAGACGGCGTACACACCGATGGGCACCTGCGCCCGCTCGCGGACGTCTACCGCGGCCTCGCACTGCGGCGCGAGTCCCACCGTGGGTCGGTCCGCCGACCGATCGACGATCTCGCGCAAAGAAGGTCGGTGCTCGTGCGCGGAACCACAACCGCCCGTTGCCGCTTGACCGGCCAGCGCGAGGGGAACACTGAGCCTGACCCGACCGACCCCGGCCCGCGGCCGTGCGAGCGAGTTGACCTTGGCGCGCGCCCTCATCGCCTCGGCTTCGTACGCATGCGCGCGTGAACCGACAAGACCACGCTCCAAACGGGGACGCCCGCGCGAACCCGCTACGCTCGATCTTCACGCCCTTGGCGGCCGTGCAGTAACCCCCGGGGTCGGCCGCGTTTGGGCCATGGACTGGCCGGCTGCCCGCATCGGTCGCACAGGATCTCCGTGGCACCGCAGGGTAGCTTTCCCACGCCAACGGCCACCCAGCCGACGATTGCGCCGCCGATCGAACTGCCCGGGTGGCCGCGCTTCGAGGCCGACGAAATCGAGGCGGCCGCAGCTGTGTTACGCAGCGGCCGCGTCAACTACTGGACCGGCGGGTGCGGGCGAGCATTCGAGGGCGCGCTCGCCCGGCGCCTCGGCCGCAAGCATGCCATCGCCGTCGCCAACGGTACGCTTGCGCTCGAACTGGCCATGGTCGCGGCGGGAATTTCTGCCGGCGACGAGGTCATCGTGCCGAGCAGGACGTTCATCGCTAGCGCTAGCGCCGCGGTGGCCCGCGGCGCGCGAGTTGTGTGTGCAGACATCGACCGCGACAGCGGCAATGTCACGCCCGCGACCATCGAGGCGGCGATGACCCGGGCCACCCGCGCGGTCGTGGTCGTCCATCTCGGTGGCTGGCCGGCCGACGTCGAGGCGATCGCCAGGATCTGCTCCGCGCGCAACGTGACCGTGATCGAAGATTGCGCCCAGGCCCACGGAGCCAGCATGCGGGGCCGCGAAGTCGGATCGCTCGCGCCGCTCGCCGCGTTCTCGTACTGCCAGGACAAGATCATGACCACCGGTGGCGAGGGTGGCATGGTCGTTTGCGACGATGACGCGCAGTGGGAGCGGATGTGGAGCTACAAGGACCACGGGAAAGACTTCCGCGAGGTCCACCGCGATGACCATCCGCCGGGATTTCGTTGGCTACATGCGTCGTTCGGCAGCAACTATCGCTTGACCGAGATGCAGGCTGCGATCGGGCTGGCGCAACTCGACAAGCTCGACACCTGGGTGGCCCGCCGTAGGCGCAACGCAATGCGTTGGCGGGAGCGCCTCGCCGACGTCGCGAGCCTCCGCACGCCGTGGCCAGGCGAGGGAATCGACCACGCGTTTTACCGCCTCTACACCTACGTCGAGCTCGCGCGGCTGCGCGATGGATGGAGCCGCGATCGGATCGTCGGAACGCTTGGGGCCGCACGGGTCCCGGTCGCCGTCGGAAGCTGCAGCGAGATCTGGCGGGAGCGAGCGTTCCCGCCCGCGTGGCAACCCGCCGATCCCCTCCCGGTCGCAGCTGAGCTCGGCCGCTCGAGCTTGGCGTTGCTGTGCCATCCAACGCTCGAGGAGTCGGACATCGACGCGATGGCCGACGCGACGATTGCCGTGATGCGCGCCGCCACCAGGTAATGGTGCTGAGGAGCGACTTGCGCCGCCGTCACGGCGAGCGTCCTTTAGACCTCACGATCGGCTTGAATTGGACTTTGTCGCGCGCTCCGGTGGCTGGCGTCGTGCGCCCCGGATCGGCTCGCCTGTCTTCGTGCCGCCAACCCCGCCGCGGCCTCGGCGGGGCGGCCATCTACGCTCTACAAGTGCCGGACGATGACGGACCCGCGTGGCCCGGGCAGTCGGCTCCGCAGTGACGGGGAGCGGGGCCTGGGTCGCTGGCTCCGGTCCACTAACCTCGACGACCTTGCTGAGCTGTGGAACGCAGTTAGTCGGTGACATGACCTTGGTCGGCCCGCATCTGTTGCTCCCACAGTAGCAACGCGGTTGAGACCCTCGGCGTGATCTCGTATCGCACTGGGATCGCGGCCGACGGCGACGCGCGCCGCTTGAGAGTCCCGATACCCTATCTGGCGACCAGCAGCCGAAGGCGGCCGTCCTGTGTTTTCGCGAGCCTGCAACGACCCGATGCGCGAGCTCCGCGCGACTCGTGGGTCCCGGGCACGCCTACCGAAATCCAACCCAATCTCGGCGCGATTCCAGTCGGTTCAGCGCGGGCGCGGATTGCTTCCGTCACGGCGCACGCGGGGCGTGAAGGCGGCACGCTTCACGGGTTGACGGGAACCGAGAGCGGCGCGACGCTAACCTCGACCACTAGGAAGGGTGCTCTCATGCGGATCGTTCGTCCAACCCAGGTGCTCTTGCTGTTCCTGTCCAGCTGTGTGACTTCTGACGGAGCTGCGCCCACAGACGGCGGATCGTCGTCTGCAACCGTGGTGGCAGAATCCGACGGGGGGGGCGTTGACGCCGGAGCCGACGAGGCATCGGTTTCCCCGCCCGTGCCGACAATGCTGCTCGACCCGAACTGCCAGGCAGCGTCGTGCTGCACGCTGGCGTCGAAGATCACAGGCACGAGTGGCGACGAGACGCTAAACGGCACGGCGAACGCGGAGTGCATCGTTGGTCTCGGTGGCAACGATACGCTGAATGCCCAGGGGCAGAACGACGAGGCGTTCGGTGGCGATGGGAGCGACAGCATCTTCGGCGGTGCGGGTTCGGATACCATCTCGGGCGGGATCGGTGCCGACGTGCTCCGCGGTGACGCCGGCAACGACGTGATCTACGGCGGTCGCGACAACGACGACATTCAGGGCGGTGCCGATGCCGATACGATCTACCCGGGAATGGGGGCCGATCTCGTCAACGCAGGCGACGGCAACGATCTCGTCGTCGTGCTCGATGTGTGCGAGCTCGTGAATGGCGAGATGCTGATCGGCGGCAGCGGCACGGACACGCTCGAGCTCCCGATGCCCGCCGCCGATCTTCCGCAATACGGCGTCACCATCTCCGGATTCGAGACGGTGACGATGGTCCCCGACCGAAACTGTGAAGCGGAGTGCCGCACGCCGTGCAACCGTGTGGACCCCGCATTCGCGAATTGGACGGATCCGACGATTTGGAGCGTGGACACTGCGACTGGGATTCGATTTCGCCGGACGACTGCGAGCGAGCGCGCCGCGAATACGTGGTTGCGCGGCACCTACCTTGTCGAGGACAGCACGCTGGTCGCGGCTGCGGCTGCGGGTGGCAACACCCTGAACCTTCGGCTGCCGCTGACTGAATCGACGCTGCAGACCGTATCGCTGACCCGAAACGGAACGACCGCGTACGTGTCGAAAATCTCCCGGAAGGTCGTTGCCGGCAGCTTGCAGTCCGCGGTGACGGTTCCGACCGTGCACACCTATGTGCAGTCGGGCATCAACCTCACGAATCCGCAGCCAGTCAACAACGCGTGGCTGGCGGGGATGACCACCAACGACGGCGAGATCCTCGTCGAAGGTTCGCACAACGCCAGGCGCGTGCGGGTGGATGGCAAGAACCCCGGCTGGACGTTGACGACGATTCCGGTGCCGAGTGGTCAGCCCCCGATCGTGGTACCCAGCGTGGTCGCGGTCCGATTTGAGGCGCTTGGGCCCTATGGGATCGCGGCGCACAACTCGTGTGGACAAGCATACGTCGACGCGTGCACATGGATGTGCGCCAACACGGGCGTCCCCTGCGGCCCGAACAACGACACGATCGCTCCGCAGCCCGAGTGTTCCGATGGGATCGACAATGACGACGACGGTGTGCCCGGGAGTCTGCAGACGGATTCAGGAGACACCGAATGCAAGCACGACAACAAGTACTGGTCATGCAATGCGCACCCGAATCACACGCACAAGTACGAATCGGGCGAGAGCTTCGCGATCATGGCGGATGGGCGCTTCTGTACGGAGATGCGGGCGAACTGGTTCACCACATTGACACGGATAGGCTGGGATGCGGCGCAGTTGGTCAAGCAAGCGGCAGTGGGCCCTCCCGAGGGCGAGGCCCGCTACGTCGCGGGCGGCTGTTGGGTATTCTCCAGCGTGGCGGAGGCCCACGCGTGCACGACCACAGGTGCTTGTCCGGCGTGGGCTAGCGCTTACCCCTACAAGGCGAACTCCGTATCCTCGTCAGCTTGGTACACCGACTCGTGGGCCGATGTTGCCCACGGCGCGAGCCATGGGCTCAACCAGCCGCTTCACCAAGTCGTGACGCTCTACTACGGGTTTGATGGAACGTCCAACAACGGGGTACTCAACATCACGAATCTCGAATGCCTCGGCGAGGAAGGTGCGGGCTGCTGCGGCGCCATGCAGTCGAGCAGCTGCAGCACCGTCGGCGCGAGCGTCGTAGCCTATCGCTCATTCGGGGACAGCTGCTCCGCGGGCCTCACGTACAGCTCGACAGCGCACGAACTCGGACACAACGTTGGACTGGAGCACGACAACAACATCTTCCCCTTCAGCTTCATGAAGTCCTCGGGGCAGTACCCAAACGCTACGCTCGGCGCGGCGAATCTCGCCCAACTTGAGGTAGGTCTGGAGTCGCCCAGCTGCGGGCGACGTCCAGGCTTCGAGTGGAATGGGGCCCCTAACGATCCGGCGGATCCATGCACCGCGTGCCCATGACGCGCGGCCAAAAGCGCGCCGCATTGCTGCTCGCATGGACCCTCAGCGCGTGCCGTTCAGACACGACCGATGCAACCGCAACGACGGATGGCATGTCCGTCACGCAAGGAGAATCCACGGAAGCCTCGACGGCGACTGGCTTCGCTTCTGCGACGGGCGGCTCTTCAGGCGACCCACCGGTCGACCTGCGTTGCGCCGAGGGCCTCTTGCGCACGTGGTGCTTCGAGATCCGTGCACTCAATGCCGGCCCGCTCATCGGTGATCTCAATGGGGACGGCTTGGAAGAAAGCATGCGGTGGGACCCAGCGAGTGAGGGCAAGACCGTATCGCTTTCTGGACTGCGGAACACTGGGGACGGTGTCTTCGAGCCGCGTTGGATGCTCGACACTGGGTTCGAGCGCCCGGTGGTGAACGTGGATCCGCGGCCGGAGAAGACACGGCTATTCGTCGCCTCGCAGGCCGGGGCAGACGTCGTCGATTCTCCGGTGCGAGTGTTCGATCTCGCGATAGACGCTGCCACCCTAGTCGCCACCGTGCCGATCACGCACAACTGGAGCGTTGGTGGTATCGCTGCGATGGATGCCAATGAAGACGGGCGCGATGACCTCGTGGTCGCCGCGAACGCGGCAGGACGGATGGTGGTTCTGATCGCGGACGCGAACGGCGGATATCACGCAATGCCCGAGATCAATACCGAGGACACGATCTACGCGAGCGAGGGTCTCGGGGTCGGCGATGTCGATGGCGATGGTCACGTTGACATTGTGACTCAGACCGCGAACCCCGACGTTACCAATCCAACCGTCTACTTTGGCGATGGTTCTGGCAATTTCCCCGCGTTTGCACGCCCTGAAGCGTCGGGTCGTGGTCCTCTCCACGTGGTGGACCTCGACGAGGATGGCCGCGACGACGTTCTGGCCGCGGACTACCTGGGGTTCTTTGTGATCTACAGCGAGCCCGACCGGAAGTTCCGCACAGTGGCGCACGGGCAATTGCCGGGTCAGATGGAGTTTTCCGGGCTGCAGTTCGTCGCCGTCGACCTCGACAACGACGGAAGCATCGAGGTCGTGGGGCTTCGCGATACGGAGGCGTCGGGTATGCCGCCTGACGTCCACCGTGAGGCGTACCTCGAGGTGTACTCGGAGCTCGGCAGCGAGGGCTTCTCCGACGCTGCCCGCGTGTTGTTCGAGGACAACTGCGACGTCGGCCCGGAGGTGTTCTTCGCCGATCGAAGCGGCGAGATCGATGGTGACGGCCACCCCGACGTCGCGATCAGCTGGTCGACTTCCTGCCCCGCACCGTTCACGTTCACGTTCCTGGGGCTGTTGTACCGGCCCGGCGGAACCTGAACGCCCGCCGGGAGCTGTAGCGGCCGATCACGGGATGCTAACCACCCCGCACGGCCAGCTGGCGTCGATCTCGTGCTGGGCCCCGTCTTTGAGGGTCGCGCACGCCGTCCCAAGCAATTCGAGGGTCTGCTCGTCGAGCATGTGCCACTGGTCAGGGCAGCTTAGCTGCATACCGTCGAGCAGCACCGTGCCATCGCATTGCTGATCCAAATCGACGATCCCATCGATCGGGATCTGGCAACTGATGAACCCCGCGATGATCGCGTGAAACGCATCAACAAGATCGCCGGCGTCGAGCGCCACGTAGAACGGCGCCGGCATCGGATCGTTGACATCCTTACCGACACCTGCGTTCGCAACTTCCTGCAGGTGTGGTTCGCCAACCTCGGTCCCAACGCTGATGACAAACGTGGAGATCTCGGCCGCATACGCCGCTTGGACCGCGGAAATCACCTCCGCCTGCCCGTCTTGGGGATTCGGCACGGCGCACGTATCTGGCTCTCCGTCGGTGGCAAGGACGATGACTTTCGGCCCAGGCTCAGGGAACGGCTCGAGCTCGATCGCGACCGCGGCCAACGATTCGCCGGTAGGGGTCTCATCGATCGGTGCTTCGGGGGCGTACACGGCGTCGATGGCCGCAAAGTTGTCGACGGCCGGCGCCACCTCGGTAAGCATCGGGCACATCCCCCCGTCGAACCCGTCGACGCTGGAGTAGAGCGCGAGACCAAACCGCACGCTGCTTTGCAGCGACTCAACCACGCCCCCTGGCCCCATCAGCGTGGTGTAAAGCGCGTCCCAGCGGTTCGTGCCTCCAAAATCGCTCGTCATACTCCCCGACTGATCGACGAGCAGTACGATCGTCGGTATGACGGGCTCGACGCTAACCATCACCTCGGTGCACCCCTCTGTCACCGAGTCCGGATTGGTCACTGCCGTAACGGCGGTGTCGAAGCTCATGTCGAGCTTGTGCGAATGTGTTGTGGCGGGTTCCCTCGTCAACCCGATTCCGCCGGATGATCCGGTGTCGGCGGCGAACGGTGGGCCCTCCCCTGCGCATGCCGAGAGGCCCACGGCGACGACAGTCCACAAATACCTGCCGCCCACCCGCGCATCGCGTGCCCCCACACGCGTCGCGATGATAGTCTCGCTCGCATCCATCGCACCACTTTAGCAGCGTCGAACTAACAGCGTCGCGAATCTCCCGGGCCACGAACGGCGCGACAACTTGGATGTGTGGCGTTGCGTGACCGCGCAACCCGGGAACCTACTTGTCGACACCCTTCGCCGGCACCACGACGGTCTCGACGTCAACCGCACGACGCTTCTTGATGTCGAGTGCGATCGACGAAACGATTCCGCGCGTCGTCAGGTAGCTTGCCGCGCCCTTGCCGTAGATCTTGCTCTTGCGCATGAGGTGGCGTGGAGCGACGCGTCGTCGATAGACCTCGGGCTCGGAGAACTGGGCGATTCTTGGTACCGCGACCAAGCGGAAGATCTGGTCCTGAGAGAGGGCGAATCCCAGGGCACACGTCCGATCTCGGCAGTCAGAATCGAACGTGACCCACAGGGTCAGCTGATCACCGGCAACGTCGGACGAGAGGACCTTTCCGGCGATCTTGTGCCCGAAGGTGAGCTCCACCTCCTGCCCGCGAACGCCGGTGAAGACCTCACCTGGACGCGCGCCTACCTCGAGTTCGTTGCCGAGCGCGCGCTTGTAGTAGAGAACGAACGGTAGCGAAGGGTAGACGCGCAGCCGCGCGAGCTCCGGATCGCGCGTACGAATCGCCTGCAAGCCACCATACGTCAGATGCTCCCGGGTGGCGCAGCCCGCGGCAAGCACTATCGCGAACCCGACTGCTCGACTAATCGTGCGCATCGACGTCCTGCCCGGGGCTGTGCGTGATGTCATCGATGCAACGGGTATCGAGCGCGCTGCAACGCATGCGAACGTGGATGTGTCCGGTATGCCCCGGTGAGTGGCCGAGAATTCCGCCGGCGAAGCGCCCTCGGGGCCACTGCATGGCGCGTGTGAGCTCGTCGTCCGTCGCACCCATCAGCTTGGCGGCACGATACACCTTCTCTTGCAATTCGTACTCGATGAAGATGTGGGCGACGTTGCCGGACTCGATGAGGGCGCGGATCAACCCCCAGGTGGCAAACCAGTCGATCTCGTTGGGTCGGGGCTTGCGTTCACGGCCGAGGTGGCTCTTCTGGTACACCCCCTTCAGACTCGGCATCCAAATATCGATATCTCGCCCGGCCTGGTGCGATTTATGTGGAGGCAGATAACCGCCGCCGCGTTTGGAGATATCCGCCACCACCAGCACGCCGTCAAAAGCGATGTCCTGGCGAAATCTAGCGATCGCGGTCAGTAGCGTCTCAATGGTCGCGCTCGAACCCCACATGAGGTTCGGTGCGCGGCGGATATAGAGATCGGACGGTGGCATCTGGATGCCGTCCGCCAAGCTACCTTCGTTCGGCCGACCGACCGAAATCGCGTCCGGTCGGATGTCGAACTCAGGGACCTTCAAGGCACTCTGGCGACGGTCGTGGGGCTTGGGATCGATCCAGACGTCTACGACCGTGCCGGTCGCGAGTTCGTCGCCAAGCTTGGGATTGTAGGCACGGAGCTTCTGGACCGGCACGTCGAAGCGTTTGGCCAGGGTCGACCAGTCCGAGGGGGCCTCGAGCTCGTAGGCGATGAGCTGCTGGGGCAACGGTTGGCGCTCGGGCAAGACACGCAGGATCCGCCCGGCGTCGACGGCCGGATCGTCGGGATTGAGCCGATTCCAGCGCGCGAGGTTGGCCACGGACACGTCGTAGCGACGCGCCACGTCCTCAAGCGTCTCGGCCGGAATCACCGTGTGCTCGATCCACGTCTCCTCTGCGACCGCCACCGCGGCGGCGGCGGGCACCACGTCCGTAACCGTCTGCGCGGGCATATCCGCCAGCGTAGGCGGGGACCCGTCTTCCGTCACCGTGCGCGCGAACCTCCACCAGGCTGCGATGGCGACGATGATGAGCGCAAACAACCCGCAGAGCGCAAGAACGAGGGAGCGGACGAGGAGTCGGTTCCGACTTGCATTGATGAACGCCGCAAGCACGGAACCGGTCGACAGTGGAGTTGAGCGCATGGTGGCAATCGCCACCTCCAGCGCCAAGCCGCGCAGCAGCAATCGCTTGGGCCGGCCGACGTGATCCCACTCGCGGCTCCACCGAAAAAGTTTGGCGACTTCGCGCGCGTGCGCGTCGGCGTCCCCACTTAGGCGGATCATCGGTCCGCTTGGCATCGACACCCGCGGGCGCCGGTCGGAGTCGGGCGCAACGCTCACGAGCTCAAGCAGATACGGCCCGACGTACAGTCGATCGCCTTCACCGAGCGCGCGCGGCTCGTCGAGCCGTGAGTTGTTGACGTAGGTCCCGTTGGCAGAACCGCGGTCCTTCACCAGCAGCAATGCGCCGTCGTACTCGAGGACGCAGTGCTCGGCCGAGACGGCGGAATCATCGAGAACGATGTGGTTATGCGCTGCGCGACCGACCTGGAGCGGCGAGACATTGAGCTCGCGGACCCAGATCTCGCCGGCGGTGTGAGTGATTCGGATCCGCTGCACGGCGGTCTCGCGGCACGAGGGCGAGCCTAGAAGCTTACACGCCGTGTCACGCCAGTCACCGCCGGCCGCCCGGCGGGGAACTTCGCGGCCGAGCTTACGGCGTCGACCACGCAGCGCCCAAGAGGCGTGGCGTGATTGGGTCGTTGGACGGACACGGAGACGGCTCGACCGTCACGTACCTCGAACGTGACGCCGAAGCCAGTGCCTGCGATCGCGCCGTGCTTGGTCCCGCACGCGCCGATCGCTCCCTTGGCCTTGGCGAAGCCCTTGTCGAGCTCACGCGCGCCCAATGTCGTCGGGGCGGCAGATGGGTCGCGGCGCGGCTGTGGGCGCGAGAGCGCGCTTTCCGGCGCAGCTGCGGCCACCTTGGGCGTACGCGGCACTTCCGCGTCCACCTCGCGGGGCGGCTGTGTCCGCACCGGTGCCGGTTCGACCTTGCTCGGAGCAACCGGTTTGATCTTCTCGACCGACATCGGGGGCTGAGGCTCGACGGCTGTGACGACGGGGTGAACCTCCGCTGCGGCCGCCCCGTCGTCACCCGCGAAAATGAACCACGCCGCACCGCCGCCCCAGATCAGCGCGAGCACCACGATCGAGACCGTGATCACGAGCCAATTCCGCGACACTTCTCGGCGAGGAACGTTGAGCGCAAACTCGTGCGTCTCGGCCCCATCGGCCCGCCGCGAGTGCTCGAACGTCGCCGGATTCCCCCCGTTCCAGTTGACCGGCGGCAGGGTCCGATGTTCGACCGGTTCCGACGATGGGGTGGCGATCCCCGTCGGCATCGCCGGCGGGGCGACTTCGGAAGCGCCGCCCGGGTTGACGACGGTCACCTGGTAGTCATCGTCGAGATCAGGGGGCACCACGGCGCCTAGCATCGACGGTCCACGCAGGCCGGTGATCAGCGGCGGCGCGAGCGGAGCGGCCTTCTGGTGGACGAGGCGGGGGCCTCGGGTGGGGCGCGCGCGGACCACCGTGGCGTCGATGCGCGGACGCGCGTCTGGCCCGGCCAAGTCGACATCGTTTGTTGTGTCGTAGACCATGGTGCGGTCGATCAGGCCGGCGGCGAGCGGATTGGCAACCGCCACCGTCGACTCGAAGGACGCAGCCATTAGCGCGGCTTCGAAATCGGCCATCGTCGCATAGCGATCACTCGAGCGCTTTGCGAGCGCCTTCATCACCACCGCTTCGATGATCTCGCTCACCCCAAGTTCCGGCGCGAACCGGCGCAGCGGCACGATCTCCTCGTTGATGTGCTGGCTGGCGACGCGCATGAAGTTGTCGCTGTCGAATGGCACGCGACCGGTCAGCATCTCGTAGGCCACGATGCCAACCGCGTACACATCGGAGCGACCGTCGACGGGAAGACCCGCCGCCTGCTCCGGCGACATGTAGCGCGCGGTGCCGAAGACCGAACCCTCACCGGTGAGACCGCCGGGACGATCCTCGCTGGTCAGCTTGGCGATCCCGAAGTCGAGCAGCTTGACGTGCTCGGCCGTATCCGGTCGGCGGACCAAGAAGATGTTGGCCGGCTTCATGTCGCGGTGAACGACCCCACACTTGTGCGCGGCAGCAAGACCGCGGACGACCTGAAGCAGGATCTGCTGCACCCGCGGCCACGGCAGCCGGTTCTGCCGACGCAGCAACGCTGCGAGGTCCTCTCCGTCGAGGAACTCCATCGCGAAGAACACCGGGCCGCCGGGAATCCGGCCGAAGTCGGTGATGTCGACGACGTTCGGGTGCGCGATCATCGAGGCCGCGCGGGCCTCCTGGAGAAACCGATCGACGTTGGCTTCGTGCTGGGCGAGCTCGGGCTTGAGGACCTTGATCGCGAGCTTGCGGCGGAGGCTGACGTGCTCGGCCAGGTACACGCGCCCCATGCCGCCATCGCCGATGACGTCGAGGATGTGGTAACGCTCGGATAAGACGCTACCGATCATCTCCGCGCCGGGCCCGTACATCCGCTCGCTTAATACGCCGCTGGGCCTGGTGCATTCACGGTTTTTTCGGCCCGTAGGGGGTGCTGGAAGCCATTTTCAGAACCTTCCGCTGATCGAGATCCCGACCCACCTCGGGCCCAGACTCGGGAGCACCGCCTGGTAGCGAATTCGACGCCGGACGCCGATTCCGAGCATCACTGCCCCGCCGATCAGGAGGGCGGCCGTGAGCACCGATCCTGCGGCGATCAAGGCGTTGGCGCGGGTACCCCTGCGATCGGCCGCATCGGCCGCCTCTTCGTCCCCGAAGTCAAGCGCGTCGCGGCGATCATCCTGGGCTCGCTTGGCTCGAACGCCGCCGACGATGATCATGGAGCTGAATGCCAGGCCGGCCCCCATCATCACGGCTCCGCCGGCGATGAGCCCGATACCGGAGGGTCGTGTGTGCCCGCCGTCGGGGACGAACGGCCCCGGGTCGGGGCCCGGTCCGCCGATCGTCGGTCCGACCGTGGTTCCCCGGGCCGCGGCCAGCTCTTTCTCAGCCGCAGCCAACAGCTCGCGGATGTGCACGCCGGCTTGGGAGGACGCCGGGCTGAGCGCCGACGTCGGCCCATAGGCCTTGGCGAAACTCGCCCGATAGTCGTCGAAGAACTTCACGCCCTCGCGCAGGATGTCGACCGACTGCGCGAGCGCCTCGACGCCGCCCGCGGCATGGCGCACTTCGTAGCCGCGTTCGTATGCGTCGAGCGCAATGAGCACTGTGTTGTCGCGCTCGGCCTTGTTGACCGCATTCTCAGGAAGCGCGGCGAGAATGCTCGACCACGTGCGCGCCGCGAGCTCGAACTCCTGGGCGTCGTAGTGTCTCTGACCCTGGATCTGCAACTCCTTGGCCTTGCTGGCGTTGCGGTTGACCTCGACGGGTGCTGCAATCGCGGCACGCGAGGCAACCGGCGCGGGGACGAGACCAAATGCGACGAGCGCCGCGGCAAGGCGGCCAGGGGCACGAGGGCGGGCAGGAGTCATGGGAGTCTCGCGAGGACCGGGTCGGCGAGCCTTATGGGCACCAACCCATGGGTGGGAAAGTTTCCACCGAAAATGCCTGCGATGCGCGCCTGATCGAGCCGTCCTTCCGGGCAGGCCTGCGCCGCCGGCTCTGCCACCCAACGGTCGGGGTTCCACGGGAACGTGCCGCCAAGCGGGCGGACCTCGGGGTTCCAGGCCCGGTAGGCAAAGGCCCCCTTCAACAGCCGAATCGGGCTCGGGCCCCCGCCGTGGAGCTCGCCGTCGAGCTGCGCCAGCGGAAAACAGGCGTCGTGCCACCCATTTGCCCGGGCCGCGGCAGCCGTGATCGACATCCGCGGCAGCTCCGGGAAAACCAACCCCATGCGATCGCCGCAGAGGTGAGCGAGCGGCAACCGGGTGTCGGGATGCGCGAGGCAGAGCTCGTCGCGGCGGGCAAGCACACGATCCTCATCGTGGACGATCACCGCGCCTTCACCGTCGCGAACCAGCCGGTGCAAGGCGTCCCGCGGCCCCTCGGCGACCTCAGCGACGGCAGCCGCAGGCGGCGGGCGCCAGTCCGTAACGTGCCCGTCACCACCCACATGCTTCGCGCTGCGGATCTCGTGCCACGCGTCACGGACGACTTCGAGCTCTCTGCGTTCGCAGCGCACCCGCTCAACGCCCGCGTCTATGTCGCACTCGAGCTCGAGGTCCCATACCGACCCCGCGACGGCCGCGATGCGCTCGACCTCGCCGCTCGCCGCCCGCAGAAACGAGAGGTGCAGCCGCTCGCCCAGATCAAGCCCGTTGCGCCGACCCAGATGATCGAGCGCAACGCTCTCGATGCACATCTCGCCCGAGCGTTGACGGATCACGGCCCCACGGACATCACGTTCGAACGTCCAGCTCGCTGCGGCATTGCTCGCAGCAACCAGGAGACCGTCGCTGCGGTATTGATAACGGCCACCACTACCATCGCCCCGCTCGATCGCGATGAGGCGATCTTCGGCATCCCACGCCAACTCGGTGACGACGCCGTCCTCGACGATCCGCTCGATCAGCGCCGTCTTGGTCCGGTGCTGAACAAAGCATGGCGCGCCGCCACAGGGCGACCACGCCGATACCAACCCCCGTGCGTCGCGCAGAAGCGAGAGCAAGACTTCACCGCTACCGTCGCGGACGGTCGCGATTCGGCCTTCAGAATCGCGCGCGTAGGCGACCTCGACCTCTCCACGTTTGACCGCCGTGACCTCGCCGAATTCGTCGCGCGCGACGGACCAGGTCTCGTCGCCGCCGGCGATCGCGAGCACCTCGCCCTCGCCGTTGCGCTCGAAACGGACGGACGCGCGAGCTGACGTCACTTCGCTGGGCAGACCGAACTCGTCGTAGGTCCATACGATGCGGTCGCCCTGCGCCGAGCGGACCGCGGTCAGGCGGCCAAACGCGTCGTACCCGAAATGCAGGGGTTGCCGCCCCGGAAGCTCAAGCTTGGTGGTGTTGTTGTCGTCGTCGAGCTCGAATACCGAGACCTGCCCAAGCGGATCGACGGCGCGAGCGAGTCTTCCACCGTCGTATTCCAATCGCACCGTGTGGCCGAGGGGATCCTCGACACGCGTGAGCAGACCGCGGGCATCGTGGGCAAACCGCCAATGGCCACCCGCCGGGTCCCAGCCCTCGCTGAGGTTGTCGTTCGCGTCGTAGACCATCCGCCAAGTGGCGCCGCTTCGCAGCTTGCGTTTCACCAGGTTGCCGCGCTCGTCGTAGGCGTCCACGACCTTCGTGCCATCGGGATGTGTGATCGACACGAGGCGAAGGGCGTCGTCGTAGCCGTAGGAAGTGGCGTCACCTAGGGGATCGACGATACGTGCGACCACGCCGGTCGCGGCGATGTAGTAGGTCGTGATGTTGCCGAGGCTATCGGTCACCGCGACCGAGCCCCCGTCGTAGGAAAGCGCGCGATCGAGGTAGCCGTCGCCACCCCAGGTACGAACGCAGCGAGCGTTCGGGCCGAATCCATCGTAGCCGTAGTAAAAACTCCCGCCGTCGCGATTGGTCTCTCGGACGAGCAGGTGCTCGCGATACTGGTAGTTGGTTTCTCGTTCAAGCGTATCGAGTGCGGTGACCAAGTCGCCGTCTTCGGAGTACCGGAAGCGTGCGCAGCAACGCAACCGCTCGCCCAGCGGCGTCCACAGACTACTGATCCGGTCAGCGTCGTCGTGCTCGAACACGACGATCGTGCGATCCCCGGCACTCACCCGCTGCAAGCGAGCGCGGTCGTCGTACGCGAGCTCGAGGGTAAGCTCGTGGGTACGGACGACCCGCGACAGACGCGACAGCCCGCGATCCTTGTTCGCCGCCGACTCCCCGGCCAGCGGCTTGAAGTGGCGAATGCGACGACGCTCGCGCAGCTCATAGCTTAGTCGGCCGAGGCAGTGCAGCTCGAGCACACCCGTCGGGTCGCGGAGGACATCTCCGGGTCGCGCGATGCCGCCGGGCAGCTCGAGTGTGTCGAACTCGATCTCGCGACCGTGCTCATCGTGGAGGACCACGCGTCCGGGCTCAAGCCAGATTGCCTGCTCAAACGCGTGCGACCAGCCGCGCCCAAACGCACCGGCGCGCTCGCTGCGGTTCGAGGCGTACGAGCGGCGAAGCACCACCGGCGGCGCGGCGCACTCGAAGTCGATCGCGGCGGTAACGACCGCGCCGGTGGCGACGTCGACCGGATCGCCCACGAGCACCGCGGACTCAGGCGGGGCCAAGGATGGATGCCGGGCTGGCGAGACCCGCGAGAGCATCTTCTGTGCGGCGCTCGTCGGCTCGCCAAAATCGACGCGGGCGGGGACCGCGGCGGCGGACTCGGCCGCGAGGGCCGATGCCTGCTGCAGCCCAACGGTCGTGATTGGTCCGCCCAGGCGCACGTGCGTTTGGGTCCCGCCAACCACGGTGAGCGCGGATGTTGGCGACACCTGCGACGGATCATTGGCGCACACGATCGGCACGCCACCGAGCTGTGCGAGCTGCGAGCCCGCGACCGTCGTCGCGATACTCTTGCGATCCGCCGACAGCGCTGGCATCGCGAGGGTCGCGACCGGGAAACCGCCGACGCGCACGCGCGTCGGTGGACGCGGGACATAACCGCGCTCACGCAGAAGCGGCAGGACCAGATCCGTCGCGGCGTCCTGGGCGGGATCACCGAGGGTCGCGACGAACGGGACCGGTGGGATCGGCGAGGTCAGACCGACGACGAGACCGTCGCGGGTCGCCACCGGGCGGGCGGATGACACAGGATCAGGCGGCGGGGACTCAGGCATGGGGTGGCCGAGGCGCTTCGACCCTTAGGGCATGTACGTCGCGGGGCCCGGATTTCTTCATGCTCGTGCGCCCGGATCTCGGTACTCAAGCGATCTTGAGGGCGAGCCGGGACACGTCGGCGTCGGGGGGTGGATCGGGCCGGCCGGTCTCGGGGCGTTCGCGACACGTTCTGGGGTCCCTGCCCTACGACGCAGATCCGGCGGCCGCGCGGCGCCCACCCGGCTGCGGATGCCCGCCGACCAGATCGGCCAGCGCCCGTGCGAGATTGGCGCGGGCGGGCACCTCGAGTTCCGCGCGCAGCTGTGCGGTGCGGAAGATCGAGCGTCGCGCCGCGAAACGCTGGAGCACTTCGACGCGACCCCAGCGGAACACGGCCGCCGGCACGAAGGCGAATTCCTCCCGGATCGCGTGCTCGAACGCGTCGTAGATCGCCGGGGGTGCGCCCAGGATCTCAAGGTCGATGTCGACGACGAGGGCGGCGTCACCTTCGCCATCATGCGTGCGCGTGGCCATCACCGCGTCAGCAATCCGAGCGCGCGCCAACGCCGACGCGTCGCCGAACCATGCATCGACCAGCTCGGCGCTGCGCGCCTCGTTGTCGGTTCGACGCGGGTCGTAGATGGCGTCGTGGAGCAGCAGGGCCGCGAGCACTTCGCCCGGGTGGACCGCGAGCGGGCGCAAGCGATCGAATTGGCGGATGCAAGCATCGAGGTGGGCGATCCCGTGGTACCGCCGATGGGGCTCACTCCAGCGGCCGAGGACGTCGGCAACCAGCGCCGCGCTCGCGGCGATCCCGAGCGCCCAGCAGCACTCGATCGTCGCGGCCGTGATCCGCTCACGCACGCAGCAACCTCGGCGTGATCGTCCAGCGCCGTGGACGTAGGAGGCGCTTGCACGACAGACACAACAACACCCAACGCTTCTCCGCTGGACTGCGGGCTGGAATCACGTGAAAGTGCGGCCATGGCATCCGGCGGGTGCGGGCGCCGTTGTAGAGCACCGAAAAGCACTGCTCGTCGCCGAACAGCTCGCGTCCACGGGCGCGCGCGAACGCATGGGCGATCGCCCACATCTCATCGATCTCGGCGGGTGTCGCTGGCCCCTGATTGCTCGGCCAGGCGAGCACATGATAGTGGCGCACCAGCGGAAGCGGCGGCGTGCGCAACTCGACCACGCGACCGCTGCGCAAGCGAAAGTTCGGCTGCGCGTTCGTCATTTTGACCTCGCCGGCTGGGCGAGCACGAGGCCACGCGCCATGTGGCGTGCCATCGCAGACGCGCTCCCTCGGGGAATCACGTCCGCGGCCGCGGCCGCGAGGGCGAAGTAACCTTCGATCGTTGCGACCATCGCGCCAGCCATGGCCTTGCTGCCCTCGCCACTGCGCCCTTCGGCCTGACAGGCGCGGGCGAGCAGGCCGGCGAGCTCGCGCGCGAGTTCGCCGATGAACGCAGCATATTGCGCGCGAACCTCGGGCTGGGTCACAGCCTCGGCCCCCACCAGGGCCCAGCACGAAACCGCGCTCGCCGGCACGTCCTCACCCCGCGCGAGCAAAGCGTCGATGAACGCGTCGAGCTTGGCGGCCGGGTTGTCCGCGGTGGCGAGCCGTGCGTCGATCCGTCGCCGCGCGCCCGAAACGAGCTCGCGCACGAGCGCAACAAGGACCTCGGACTTGCTCGAAAAATGGTAGTGCACCAGGCCCGGCGCGATGCCGGCCTCGCGGGCGATGGCGACGATGGACGCTCGCTCATAGCCGACCCTCGCCATCACCCGGCCAAGGGCCCGGGCGATCTCCGCGCGCCGCGCGTCGGTATTCGAGGGACGTCCCAAGTAAATTGGGTCTACAACCAAAATACTGACGGTGCAAGGCAGGCCGTTGGGGTTGCGGAACTCAGCGCCAACCATGCGATCGCCACCCCGCCCGCCCCAATGCTCGGACCGCGCGCACGATTCACGGAGCGCCGGAGCAAAGCGGCGTCCGCGGTGCGTCGTCGTCGAACACCGTGGCGCGGAGCAACGGGTCGGCTGGGGCTCCGACGACGTCGCAGATCCGAGTGGCGAGGGCGGCGGGTGCGACCGGCCACAGGCGCGCGCTGCCATCGAGGGAGGTCGAGACGAGCAGGCCCGGATCGGCGGCCACGGCCAGCCGAACCACGGGGCCATCGTGACCGCGCAATGTCAGCGAGCTCGCGGTGGGCAGGCTCCACAACCGGACGGTGGCGTCGTTGCTCCCGCTCGCCAACACCTCTGCGCCCTCGACGAAGATGAGCGCCGTGACGCTCTGCTCGTGGCCGGCGAGCGCGATGGGATCCTCGTCGGGATGCTCGGCGTCGAGCTTCCACACCAGCACCCGGCTATCGCGACCACCCGTGGCGAGCCGCGTGCCATCGGCACTGAAAGCCGCGGCGGTGACCGCGTCTTCGTGGCCGCGCAGGACGTGAACGACCGCCCCGCTCGTCGTATCGAACACACGCGCACGGCGATCCCCTCCGCCGACGAACAATCGTGTGCCATCGTTCGAGATCGCCAGCACGCCGATCCCAGCCATACCACCCTCGGTCGCGCCGAACGCCTTGGCTGTCGCCTGGATGTCACTGGCCGACAGATCCCAGCGGATGAGACCCCCATCGACGCTAGCGGTGAACGCGATCCGACCATCGGTCGAAAGGGCGAGCGCGACGACCTCGTCGGCGTGACCGGTCAGTACAATCGGCGCCGCCGCGCCCGCGGTCGGCCAGATACGCACGGTCTTGTCGCTGCCGATCGAGATGAGGCGATCGCCGCGCGGCGTAAACGCTAGGCGATGCACGGCTCGTTGGTGACCTGAAAGCAGGCGGGCGCCCGCGCCGGGATCGCCACCATCAAGCGACCACAGCGTGATGTCACCCGCCTCGGATCCACTGGCCGCCAGGTGACCATCGCGATCAAGCACGGCCGCGGTTCGCGACCCCGGTGCCCCGGGAAGGACCGCAGCCGCCGGAACGCGCGCACTCGCGCTCGGTTCCCACAGCTCCGCACGCCCGTCGGCTCCGACAAGCACGAGCTTGCGACCGCGTCCGTCGATCGCGCCGTCCGAAAGAACGCCCGCAGCCGCCCGCAGCACCTTCCCGCCGGCGCCGCCGCGCTTGCTCAGCACATCGAAGATCCGCACCGTGCTGTCCTCGCCCGCGCTCGCCGCCATCACGCCAGCCGGATCGAGGGCAAGATCGGCGATTGGGCCCTCGTGGCCTGACAGCGGATAGACGTCGACCACCAAGTCCTTCTTGGTCAGGTCCCACACCCGCAGCGTGTTGTCGAGCCCCGCGCTGACGACCTTCGAGCCACCCGCGGTGACCCGAATGCGCGTGATGTCCCCGGTGTGCCCGGCAAGCACGACACTCGCGATGCTCGGGTCCTTTGCGGCGAGGTCCCACACCCGCAGCGTGTCATCGTCGCTCGCGCTCACGAGCAAGCGATCGCGCGGCGTGATCGCCAGATCGTTCACGGCCTCGGTGTGGCCGGCGAGGACCAGCGGATCACGGGCGCGCAGCGACGTCCGATCCCAGAGTGAAATCACACCGTCGGCACCGGCACCGACAAGCCAGCGACCGTTGCGCGTGGCCGCAATGCGGAGGATCCCGCTCGCCGCCCCCTCGAAGCGCGTCGACGACTCGAGCCCAGCGCCGGTGCGCCAACGACGAATGACGCGATCGTCACCCGCCGAGAACACAGCGTCCCCCTCATCGAACACCACATCGGTCACCGGGCCCTCGTGGGCGGCTCGCCGTGCCACCGGATCCCCGGGCGCATCGGCGTCGATGTCCCACAACACGATGCTTCCCGCCCGATCGCCGCTGACAGCCCAGCGCCCACCAACCGCGATCGCGAGCGCCTCGATCGGGGCATCGTGCCCGCGCAGCACCACACCGCTCGCGCCCGGGTCGCTCGAAGTGACATCCCAGCGCAAAAGCGTGCGATCCTCGCTGGCGGTCACGAGCCAACGTCCATCCGCGCTCGCGGCCATCGCCGTGATCTCCCCGGTGTGCCCGTTGAGCGCTTGCGGCACGGTGGGGCTCGGTTGGGCGATCTGCCACAGCAACGCAGTGCGGTCGCGCCCGCCGCTCGCGACCCACGCGCCCCGCGGATCCCACACGACCGCGGCCACCGGCCCCTCGTGGCCGCGCAGCACCGTAGCGCGCACCCCCTCGAGGGTCTCGTGCACCGACCGCTGCAGCAGCAGCACGGGATCCACAAAGGCCGATCCACGCGCCAACGCAACCACTTCGCCCTGGAGAATCAACCGTTCGGTTGGGTTCGCGACCTGCAGCGTCCGCTCCACCAGTTGGCCGAGATCGCGCGTCACTGTCGGACTCGGCCCCGGATCTGCGATCGGGTCTGCGCCCGGCGCTGCATCGGGGCGCACATCGGACGCCGCCACCTCGTCCACCGTCACTTGCGCGACGAGATCCGGTCCAAAAACGGCACCCGCCGTCACGACCCCGGCGACCGCGACAACACCACCGACGACGCCAAACAGACGCCCGCGGGCGGCGGCACGCGAACGCGTTACAAAGTCGCGGTGAATGGCGGAGACCTGGGCGGCATAGGCTCGCCCCTGCCGCAGCCACTCTTCAGCGTCGCGCAGGGCCGCGCCACGCAGAAGACCGAGCCGCGAACGCCCGTGGGTATGCCAGGCCTGGGCCAGCGGATCGAAGCGAGCATGCAGCTCCTGCCACGCCGCCTGACCGCGATCCTCCACCGCCGCGCGCGCGACATCGGCGGGACCAGCGGGCACAGTCGTCAGCGCCCGCAGTGCAGCGGCGTCGTCTTCGTCGGCGACGAGGCGCAGGCGCACGCCACCGACCGCGATCTCGTCGCGCGTCGACACTACGACGGGTTTGACAACCTTGCTGCCGTTGACGAGCGTGCCGTAGCTGCTCCCAAGATCTTCGAGGATGTACGCGCCCGCGATGCCGGCCATCATCGTGAGTCGACAGTGCGCCCCCGACACGCCGGCGGCGCGTAGCACTAGGTCCGAGGGCGGCGCTCGACCGATCACGACACACGGACCGGCGCACGAGACCACGCGCGACGGCTCGCGTTCGGTGGCAGCGATGGCGATGCGGATCATCAGAGCTCGACGGAGGAACGCATGGGTACGTGGATGGGAGCCTACCGGCCTGGCCCGCCTGCGCCCATGCGCAACTCGCGCCGTTGCAATGGGCCGGCGCGTCGAGTATCGCAACGGGATGGGCAGACTGCCGGCGCAGGCGTTCTTCGGCCTGACGATCCTGCTCGCGCTGCCCGCGTGCGCCGCGCGATATCAGCTCCGCGACACCGACCTGGCGGAAGCCAAGGCTCAGCAGTCGCTGGCGGCGCTGCGCGTCTACCCCAGCAACCGAACGATTTCGGTCTACGACGAGGACGCCAACCGCACGGTTGTCGTTTCGCGCGAAATTCGGGATCGATCGACGAAAGCCCGCCGCAAGCGCGTGCTCACCCTCGACACAAGCGGCGCGATCATCGGGGAGGAACTGCTCAACGGTGCGGCGTTGCTTTGGGTGACCTTCGACCAGCGCTGCGTCCAGCCCGACTGCGCGTACGGTTTCGTCCGCACCGAAGATGGTCGCTATCGATTGGTCCACGTGCCCGAGCGCGAGGGATTTCGCGCGCCGCGGGTCTATCGCGGCTGGGTCGCGCAGCGGCGCCAGATGAGCCGCGGCAACCTCTACGCATTGGCCGAGGCGAACACCGTGTACCGGCTGGTTCGTAAGCGGCCCAAGACGGTGTTCCTCGACGTGAAGAAGGAAGTCCGCGATCGCACGCGCGGCGGTCGCGAGCGCGAGCCAGGCGTATGATGCCACCGGGTCCTGTTCAATCCGAGGCCGGGACCGAGCGCGGGGCTCCAGCGGGCGCCGCAGTGCAGCACGAGGTGCGCAACTTCGATCTCGAGGCCGATCGACGCTCGCGCCGCTTCTTCTTCTTTCTTGTGATCGGGTTCGCGTTGCTCGCGATCGTGGGCGGCGTCTTCGCGGCGTACATGCTGCTCGAGGACGAACCAGTCCCCACGCCCGTCGCCAACAAGCCGAAGCCACCGCCGCCAATCGAAGAGCTATCTACGGCGCCACAAACCCCGTGGCGCGAGGACGAATCAGAAGCGCCAGAGGATCCCAAGAAACCGCGGCCGGCCCCGCGATTGGCCGACTCCGTTGCAGACAGCGAGTTGGGCCGGGTGCAAGCGCGCCTGCAGTCGGCATTCGACGCCTGCGCACGCTCGCACGGGGGCGTCGAGGGCACGGTCGTGCAACTCGACTTCAGCATCGGGAGCAACGGCCGCGTCAGCACCAGTGCCACCCGTCCGCCGTTTTCGTCCACGCCGCTCGGGCAGTGCGTGGCCGACGCGGTGCGCAGCAAGGCCTCGTTTAGCAAGACCCGAAATGGCCGCAGCGACATCCGCTGGGCGATCCGCTTGCATCCGTGAAGGGGGTCAGCCCGGCCCCTCGGCCGGCCCGCGCACGCTGCCGTAGTCGCGCACGACCCGCTCCCACAGGTCTTCATCGCGGAGTTCGAGGTGACCATCGACGAACGCCAGCGGGCGACTCGCCGTGGCCCGGCGAAATGGTGTTGCCGGCAGACCTGGGTTGCTCGCGTCACGGTCCTCTACAACGACGAGATCGGTGAGGACGATGCCGCCGTCGACAAGATCGATGTTCCGCGTCATGCGAAAGCGTCGCAGCCAGCGGCTGTCGACCTTGACCTCGAGCTCGCGCGTGAGGTCGAACTGCGCGCGACCGACACAACCCTTGCCGGTCTCGTGGAGGCCGACCTCGCGGAAGGTGCCACCCAGGATCGGCACAAACTGTCCGACGCGCGTGCACTTGCGTGCGGGGTCGCACCGATCGCTCTCGAGCACCATCACCGGCACCGGACCGACCTTGTGCAGCCGAACGCGCGCGCCGTCACGATATCCGCGGATTGCACCGGCCGCAAACACGTCGATGCCTTGGTCCGTCCATTGCGCGAGCGTGATGGTGCCGATCGCTTCGCCACCCGCGAGTTCATCGGTCGCCGCCCACAACACCACGCGGTCGTTCTCGACCTGGGCGATCATAAGATCGCGCAGATCAACCCGATCGCCGGCGACAAGGCTGGTTTGGATCGGTACACCCGGACACGCGAACGACGTGTCACCACCGACGTCAACGGCGATGCGACCACAGCTGTCGCGCAGCGGACCCGTGCGGGTCATGCTGTTGCGATCGACGCTCGGAGACACCACCGACATCCACGCGTCAGGCCCCAACGATTTCTGCGCGAGCTCTTCCTCGCTCGCGATGTTGAAGCTGCACAACACGCCCGGACGCGGGCGGTCGTTGCGGCACGCTGACGCGGCCAACAGGCAAACCGCAAGCGCGGCGCTCCTACTGCATTGGTTCATCGATCCCCGTCATGGCGGCCTGCTCGCCGCCAACCTCCGCGTACGCGCGGGCGAAGTCCGGTCCAAACAACAACTCGACCAAAGCGCGGTCGTCCCCCGCGATCTCGCGGTGGCGCCGGGCGTACGCCTGCCAGAGTTTCGCCTTGCCCCATCCGCCCCCGGCCCGCCGCGCGATCTCGTCGGGTGCGAGCTCGGACAGCAGCGCGCGCGCACCCTCGACGAGCCCGTTGATCAACGCAACTTGGTGGATCATCGTGTCGGCGAACACGCCGACCAGCTCCTGCACGCGTTGCGGTCCTCCGTGGCGCCAGTCGAGAAGGTACTCGAGCACGTTATTCGCCGACGATGCCATGTGCAGCGGCGTGAACTCCTTAACCGCGCGGACGCCCATCTCGTTGCCGAATTGCTCCTGGCCGTTTTGCAGCTCGACGAGCCCCTTGCCACAGGCTTCGAGCACGTCGCGCACGCGGGCGAGGAAGCGCTCGGCCTCGTCGGCCATCGTCGGCGCCGGGAGCTCGGGGGCAACCTGGGCGGAGAATCGGGTAACGACCCCCTCGTACCCGCCCTTGCCTGACGCCGGCCCCGGCGCAGCCGCACCGTCGTCACCGAACTCGCGGCGGATGAACGCCTCCGCTTGATCGCGCAGGTGCATCGGAAGCTGCCCGAGACGATCGCGGAGCTCACGCTCGTAGCGCTGATTGGCGGCGCGAGCTTCGTCGAAAATCGGCCGCAGCGAGGCCATCGCCGCGTGGACCTGGCCGAGTGGGACGTGAGACGTCTGGTTCGGACGTGGCGTTCGGCGGCCCTCCAGGTCGTTGGTGTCGATCGCGCCGACCCGCATCTGGTTGGTGCTCGACGCTTGCATCCACTTCCGACCGGCGCCCAGACGCTGACGCTCCGGCGCCGCGGAATCGAGGGGGATCGGCGTCGCAACCATGGTCTGTGGCGGTGCCACGGCGGCGGAGGATCGGTCGCGGCTGAGCACGAGGTCGAGGTCGCCGATCCGGAGCTGCACCGGCCCGTCGATCACGGCGGCTTCGCCGGCCGCCATCCGCCGGCCATCGACGAGCGTCCCGTTGGTCGAGCCGAGATCGAAAAACCGCGCGGCCTGGTCGTCGAAGCGGATGACGGCGTGCCACCCCGAGACGAACTGGAACGGGAGCGCGAGGTCGTTGAGCGGATTGCGACCGATCCGCACGGGCGAGCTATGGAATTCGTACTCGGTCACGGTGCCCGCCGTGCGGTGTTCAACCCTGATCCGGACCGGTCCCACGTTCGCCACCCCTTACGAGCCTACGCTGCACGGGCCAACGCCGTCACTTCGGCGCACTCGGTCGTGCGGGTGCATCCGCCGGTGGACCTTCCGGCACAGCCGGCCCACGCGGCACGCTGGGTTGTTCGGGCATCCCCGGCCGCGGCGTATCTGGGAGGCTCGGCTTCGCCGCATCAGGCGGCTTGGGTGCGTTCTCGTCGAGCAGATCCTCGGGCGCGCCCAACTCCCCTTTCTTCTTCTTTCCTTTCTTCTTTTTCTTATCGCGGGGGCCAGGCACAACGCCCGGCGGCGCACACTTCATACCGGCTTGGATATTGAACCCCGATGGCGGCGTGGCGCCGCCGCTGACCAGACTTCGATCGAGCAGCACGTACACGCACGGGTTGGGATACTGACGGGTTTGTGGCGCCTCGGAACACACCACCTCCGGGTGCCGCCGGGGGATCTCGTAGGTGCCAAACCACGTGTTGCCAAGTGGCTCGCGGAACCAAGCGGCGGCGATGATGTGGGTCGCGTCTTGCTCGACCGGCAGGAGCCGTTGATCTGCCTGGCCGGGATAGATCGTCATCTCCTCGGCGGATAAGAACCGCTCGCCGAGGCTCTTCGGATCTTCACTCGCCCACAGCGTCGCGAAGTCGAGGTCGTCCATCGCGAGCTCGCCCTTGACCTGGTAGAGGCGCACGACCGTTGGCAGCGCTTCGCCGTTCGGATCGGGATTGATGAGCTGCGAGGCTTGGATCTGCAGCTGCACTCCCCACTGCACCTGGCCGGGGTCGCAGCTATCCCGACCGGATTTGCACGCGACGGACGCGAGCACAAGAAGGACTATCGGGCGAAGGGTCATGGCGGGCGCTGCGAAGCTTCGCACGGCCGGGGGCCCATCAGGCGAAGATGGCGGGATCGAGGCGAAAGCCGCGACGAGATAGCTCGTCGTGGCAGCGCGGCAAAACGCCGCCAAACTGCCAGGTGCGGCTGCCAGGGACGAGCATGAAGACGTCCTGGGCCACCACACCGCGGCCGTCCATGAGGACAGGCTCAGCGATCTGCGTGACGCGGGTGATGCCATCGGCAAACAGCTGCACCCCGATGAGTAGATCGAGCGACTGCGACAACAGTGGGGCCGCACCGAGACGCGGGAGGGCGGCGGACATGGCGGCCTCGAGTTGCGCAAGTCCACCCATTGCGGAGTGCGCGCGCATCGCCACGACCAGACCGAGCGAGCGCGCCACCACCGACATCGCGGCGTTGGCTTCACCAGGGCGCAAGTCGTCGATCGCAAGGCGATCGGGACCGAGGGCCAACGCGGAATCGATCGTGTCGTGATCGCCGGGGGCGCGCGTGACCACGACGGTCGATGGACGAAACGGGGCCGTGTCGACGCCGCGGTGGGCGACGAGCACCTGCAACTCCTGGGGCGGTGCACAGGCGAGCAATGCCGCCAGGAGCGGACGGGCGTTGGCGCCCGGACCCGTACACACCAGCACGTTTTGGCGCGCGAGCACGCAAATCCCGAGCAGCGAGGCCATCCCGGGCGACATCACACCCGCGTGGAACAACCCCTCGAGCGTCGCGCTCCCCTGCATTGCGCTACGGCGCAGCGACACGATCGGCGCGCCGCCACAGCCTGCCCCCCACATCGCCTCGAGCGCGTAGACGCCCAGCGTCGCGCGGGCGCTCGCCTGGGTAACGTCGAAAGGCGACCGGATCGCTCGGGCAACGAAGCAAGTGACCGCGCTCGGGCACGAAAATGGGCTCGGTCCCTCTGTAATATGGCCACCACGGTTGGTCCGCACGCGGGCGGTGCCGAGAACGAGTACCTCGCTCGGATCGCCCTCGAGGAGGGCGCGCTGCGGCCGGTCACCGACCATTTCCTCGATCATGGACGCGCGCAGCTCGGTGGGTTTGGGGAGCCCCGTGGCAGCGGCGATGGCCCGTTCGACGAGGGCGCTGACAACTTCGCGAATGCCGGGTGCCTGCTTCAGCACATCGTCGGCCACACGGGCCCAAACGGCGCTGAAGATCCGATCGACGAGCTCCGGACCGGTGACGCCCGAGAACTCGAAGCCGGCGTCGACGCGCGAAGCCGGTGCGGGTGCCGCCACCGCGGCCTTGGAACTCGCTGAGAAGGCGGGGAACATCGCCGGTCGCGGCGCCGCGGCGTGTTCGGCCCCGGCCTCCGGTCGTGCTGGGCCTCCAGCAGCGCCGGTGCTGGCCGGCACAGATTCGTCATCGAGCATCGGCGGCGGTTCACCGAATGGATCCGCTCCCTCCGCCAATGTGCTGCCACTCACGCGC
Source organism: uncultured Myxococcales bacterium (assembly GCA_902826865.1). Lineage (GTDB taxonomy): Bacteria > Myxococcota_A > Polyangia > Nannocystales > Nannocystaceae > Xiheibacterium. The sequence goes on along the minus strand of CADEGN010000041.1, from coordinate 13,255 downwards.
GGCCCCGGAACGTAGGGCGCCGCGTCGGCGGCGGCCCCGCTCAGGCTGAACCGCAGGACGAAGTCGCCGATCTGAACGTCGTCCCCATCGTGGATGACGCGCGGCCCACGCAGGGGCTCATCATTCACGAACGTGCCGTTGGTGGACTCTAAGTCCACGATCGTGAGTGCACCCCCCGTGACGAGCACCCGCGCGTGGTTGCTCGAGACCCCCGCCTCCGGGAGCACGATGTCATTCGTGGGGAGGCGGCCGATGGAGATCTCGGGCTTGGAAAACTCGGGGGCCCGCTCCACGTCCCCGGTCGCGCCGGCGATGGCCACGCGGATTTGCACGTCGGCCCCATCATGACCGATTCAGCGCGGCCAGGGTAGGCCCCGGGGGGCCGCGGATGTCGTGAATACGGTCCGGCGGGGGGGCGTATATGGGCCCGTGACAGACAAGAAAGTCCAGCGATCCCTTCATATCTTCCTGGCCAAGCCCTCAAGCGACAACGACTTGAGCAGGGAATGGCAGCCGACGGGCGAGCACATCAAGCTGAAGAACCACAAGGGTGGGTATTTCACGGATGCGTTCGAGCTGTCGGACGAGCTGAACCTATCGGGCGTCCAGCCGGGCGTCGGGCGCGGATATGCCACGTTCCAGATCGAGGCCGGCGAGATCGACGACGGGGCGGTCTATCAGATCCAAAAGCTCCAGCACACCCGCGTCGAGTCGATCTTCGTGTATCGCGTGTGGACCCTCCACGAGGGCAAATGGTCCAACCAGCGCGTTGTGACCGTTTGGGGATACATCTCCACGGCCATGCTGACCGCGCGCGGCTCGAACATCTCCATCGAGATCCACGTCCTCAAGACCGACGTCTCGATCGAGGGCATCGGCGGCGACCACTACTGCTGCGACTGCGTCAGCGGTACGGTCGGCGAGGGCCAGCGCAAGCCGGGCCACATGGCGCCGCCGGTCGAAGGCGACGTTGGCGAGAACTGGGGAGCACCACTCTGAGGCCGAGCGGCACTGCCCGTAGCCTGCTGGGGATCTTGTGCGAGGCCTGTTGAGTCGCGTGGGCTCACCAAAGCCCGCCCGCCCCATCCCGCAGCTCGAGTCGGTTGTCGCAAACCTTCAGGCGGTGCTGAACACCCATCAAGGGGACGGCTACACCTGCCCCGAGATGGGTGTGGATTTCTTCGACGTGTTGTCGCGGTGGCCGTCGTCCGAGAGCGACGTTCTTCGCGCCGTGGCGCTGACAATCGAGCGCTACGAGCCTCGTTTGCGTAACGTGCGCGTCCGAACCCTCCCCAAGCCGGAGTCCGCCATGGCGGTGCACCTGGAGATCACGGCGGAGTGGAACGGACGCGATAACGTCCGCCTGCTCACCGAGCTGTCGCGCGGCGGGAGCGTGAAGGTGCGCTGACTTCGACTCCCCCGGGCGCCGATTCGGTGGCCGATGACTTCTCGGGCTTGGCCACCTAACCTGTCTGCCGGAACGTTGCGAGGCGCGCCAGGGGAGCATCGATGAAATCGCGCTACTACGAGGCCGAGCTGGCGTACTTGCGGGAGCAAGGGCGTGAGTTCGCTGCCGCGTTTCCTGCGACGGCCTCCCTCTTGGCCGAGCGAAGCGACGATCCAGACGTCGAGCGCTTGCTGGAGGGCTTCGCATTCCTGGCCTCCCGTGTCCGCGAACGGATCGACGACGCGATCCCGGAGCTCGCGACCCAGTTCGCGGCCGCCTTGGTACCGCAGCTAACAAGATTCATCCCCTCGACCGCAGTCATCGCATTCCAACCGGACCCCAGATCGCTTCGGGGCGTCCACACGATCCCCCGCGGGACCCAGGTCGGCGGTGACACTGCGCGGGGCGTACGCTGCGTGTTCCAGACCACGTCGGCGCTAGATCTGCTTCCGGTCGGAATCACTGAGGTCCGCACCGAGCGCCCAGGCAGCCGCACGGAGCGAATCATCCTGCGCCTGCAAATCCCAGAGAACGCGCTGGCGACCGTGGGTGCCCACCGCATTCGGCTGCATTTTCACGGCGAGCTCCCGGCCGCCCTCACCCTGCGAGCTTGGTTCCTGCGCCACTGCGTGTCGATCCAAGTCGTCGAGGCGGGCAAAACCCGCGCGACGATCAAGCAGCCCATCGCACCGGTTGGGTTCGACCGTGAGACACGCCTCTTGCCCGAACGACCGCTCGAGCACGACGCGTTCACCCACATCGTCGAGCTATTCGCCGCCCCCCTGAAATTCGCCTTCGTCGACCTGCCGAAGCTCGGGGAGTGCCTTACGCCCGCGAGCGAGCTGCATTTCACGTTCGACCGGCCGCCCAAGTTGCCGCGGCCGCCCTCGAAGGATGAGATCCGGCTTCATTGCGTGCCCGTGGTGAATCTGTTTGCATCGGCCGCGGATCCGGTGCGTTTCCGGCCTCTCCACCCCGAGAGCATTGTGCGCGCGGCCGAGCATGCTTCGAGCGATGCGGAAATCTTCGACGTCACCGAGGTCCTCGGCGTCGCCGGCGCCCAGCGAACTTCCTATCAGCCGTTCACGGCGTTCCGCGGGGGGCCGGATCGAGCCGGCCGCTACTTCGTCACCCGACGTACCGCATCGGTGACCGACAACGGTACGGACGTCTATCTGTCGCTGATCTCGCCGCGCGATCACGATCCGGCCGAGAGCCCAGAAACGCTCGCCGTAGACGTGCTCTGCACCAACCGCGCGCTCGCCCCAACGCTCAAGGTGGGCGAGATCAACCAGCCGATGCGCGGCTCCGGGACGATGGTCCCGTTCGTCAACATCACCGCGGTGACTCCGCCACTGTACCCGCTCGACAACGTGGAGCTATTGTGGAGGCTCGGTGCGCACCTGGGGTTGTCACGCGCGGGGCTTCAAGACGCCGGTAACCTCCGGCGCCTGCTCGAGGTGTACAACTTCGCGGAGCGGTCGAACCCCCAGCTCGGGCGTAAGAACGCGCAGTGGATCGACGCGATCCGTGAGGTTCAAACCCGCAAGGTGGTACGCCTCGTCCGGGGGGCCCCGGTGACCGGCACGAAGTCGATCGTCGTCCTCGACGAGGCCGGCTTCGCGGCCATCGGGGAGGCGTTGGTGTTGGGCGATGCGTTGTGCGAGCTATTCGCCCGGCGGATGCCGATCAACTCCTTCCACCAACTAAGCATCGCACTTGCACCCTCGCAGTGGGAATACGCATGGCCGCCGAGATACGGAGAACGGACCATCCTGTGATGCTGCGCGAGCAGCTCACGGTGAACCCGCCGCGCACCGACTTCTTCACTGCAGTCCGGCTGATCGAGCGGCTAACCCACTCGCGACCGCGAATTGGCGACGACGGTCCCTTTGATGAGGAGGCGATCGTCTTTCGCCACGACACTTCGTTCGCGTTCCGTCCCAACGACGTTAGCGCGATCCGCTACCGCGAGGACCAGCGCCCCGCCGAAGAACGCCTGCGCGGAAAGCACCAGCGCTACGAGATCACCACCTGCGTGTTGGGACTTTCGGGGGCCGACAGCCCGCTTCCGCTCTACCACGCCGCAGAGCTGATCGAAGAGACCGCTGCGACCGGGCCAATGCGCGCGTTTCTCGATCTCTTTCACAATCGCCTCACCGCACTCTTCTTCCGCGCGCACAACAAGTACCACTGGCCCTACGAGTTTCTCACCGACGCCCGCGACGTACTCTCGCGCCGCGCGTTGGCACTGGTCGGCGTCGATGTCGAGGCCGAGCACGCCGACGGCGTCCTCTCGCGCGCAGATCTCCTCCGCATCGCCGGACTCCTCGCCTATGGCGGCGGGACGGCGCGTGTCTTGGAGAACTCGTTGGCCGCCTTGCTTGCCCCCGCCCTCGCCGGCGCGCCCGTCAGGCTCGAGGAGTTCACGGGCGGCTGGGTCAGCTTCGACCCGGCGCAGCGCATCGAGCTTGGACGATCGAACTCTTCGATCGGGCAAACGTTCGTCCTCGGCACGCGGGTACTGCACCCGGCCCACCGCGCGCGTGTCGTGATCGGGCCGCTCACCCCGGCGCAGGCGCGAGAGTTTGCCCCCGGCGGTGAGCAGTTCGATCGCGTCCGTGATCTCACCGCGAAGATCTGCGCGGAACCCATCGGTTTCGAGCTCGAACTGCTCGTCGCCGAAGATGACAGCCCCCAGTTTATGATCGGCTCGGTCGGACGCCCCCGCCTCGGTGACGGTTTGGTGTTGACCGCGCGCCGGACAAAAGGGCGGGTACACAGCCGCCTATTCGATCTGGACAAGCCAACGGCACAGATGTGAGGCAATCGCTATGCGGCGCGTCGACAAAGTCATGTGGGGCGAGGGGATGCTCGTGTGTCCCCAGCATCTGCAACAGCAGGACCTCTTCTACGAACAGCTGATCCAACAGCGCGCCGTCTGGGCCAATCCGTACGCCTGGGGCCTCTCGCGGATCGAGATCGACGAAGGGGCGATCAAGACCGGCCAAGTTCGGGTGACCGCGATTCAGGGCGTCCTGCCCGGCGGTATCACGCTCGATTACGGGGACGGAGACCTGGGCCTGCCGCCCACCCGCGCCATCGCCGAGAACTTCCCTGCCAGCTCCGCGGTCGCCGAGGTCTACCTCGGGGTTTCGACCATGCGCGAGGGCACCGAGAACTACGCCCGCGTCGACGGAGGCAGCGGCTCCAGCCAGCCGCGTTACGACAGCTGGTCGCGCGACGTCGTTGATCTCGTCCGGGCCGAGAGCGAAGCCCAGGTGATCTTCGCCCGACCGCACGCGGCACTGTTGTTCGGCAACGAGGATCGTCAGGACTACGAAGTCCTCAAGATCGCCGAGATTCGTCGCGATCAAGGCGGCAACTTCGAGCTCTCCAGCGACTACATCCCTCCGTGCCTGCGCGTGTCGGGCTCGGTCGTGCTGCAGCGGTGGACCAAGGAACTACTCGGCCTCATGCTCACCAAGCGGCGCGCTCTCCTCGAATCGCTGCGCCAGGTCGACGCATCGCGCCTCGAGTTTTCCGCCCAAGACGTCACCCGCTACCTCCAACTCGGGGCCATCAACTCGCACCTCCCCATGGTGCGGCAGCTGAGCGAAGCGCCGGAGGCCTTGCCTTTCACGCTCTACACCACGCTCGTGCAGCTGGCGGGGCAGCTCACTAGCTTCTCCGTCGAGATCGCACCCGAGGACCTCCCCAGTTTCATGCACCTCGACCAGCGCGCGACGTTCCGCGAGCTGTTTGCCAAACTTCGCGCCCTGCTCGACTTGGCGATGCGCGACAACTTCATCGAGGTCCCGCTGGAGGCGCGGCGCGATGGGATGTGGATCGGCGTACTTAAGGATTCGCGCCTGCTCGAGTGCCAGACCTTCGTGCTCTCGGTCGAGGCCGACCAAGCCCAGCAAGACATCGCGAATCGCCTGCCACAGCTGTCGAAGGTCGCGTCGTGGAAGCAGATCAGCCGCATCGTCCGCTCGGCAATCCCTGGCGCACCCCTCGTGGCAACGCACCGGCCGCCACCGCAGATCCCGATCCGCCCGCGGCTGGTCTATTTCCAGATCGACACGAGCCACGCGTATTGGCAACAGATCAGCGAGGAAAAGACCATTGCGATCTATCTACCGCCCCCGTTCGACCCCACTCGTGCAAAGCTGAAGCTCATGGCCGTGCCTGAAACTCCGAGGTAACCCGCCGTGAACCGCGTCAATGAGGTGACGAAGGACTGCTTCAACGCGCTGATCCAGCTGCGCAACCTGCCAAAGGACGCGGCGGTTCGGCCAGAGCACCTCTACCAGCGGTTCAAGGCGTACGTCGATGAGGCAATCCAGCGAGGCAAACAAACCGGCATGACGGAAACGGACATCAGCGACGTGACCTACGCGCTGGTGGCCCTCGCCGACGAGGCCGCCCAGCGCAAGCCGGGCCCGGTCCGCAACCACTGGCAGTCGTGTCCGCTGCAGCTCCACTACTTCGGTGAAAACATCGCCGGAGATGCGTTCTTCGACCGTCTCGAACGCATCCTCCGCGATCCACGGCGCGTTGAGGCCCTGGTCGTCTACCACCTTTGCCTTGAGCTTGGGTTCATGGGCCGCTATGCGGTACGCGGTGGTGAAGGCCAGCTCGACGTGGTCAAGCGCCGCGCGCGGGAGTGCTTGGGCCCGCTGCTCAAGGTCGAGCCGGTGTCGCGTCGACATCTGCCCCGCAAAGAGCCGTTGCGCGCCCGACGAATGGACTTCTTCGCCCTGTGGGCGGGGCTGTTTGCGCTTCTGTTCGCCCTGTGTTTCATCGTCGCGCTGCGGATCGCGCTCGACAAGATGAGCGGCGACCTGACCGAGCGCAGCAAGGCGGTGCTCGACGGTCTGGCCGCCGAGCAGAACCAGGAGCGCGGGTGATGTTGAAGTACATCCTCATCGCGCTCTTCGTTGCGGTTACCTGGGCCCTATGCTGGTGGCTCGAGTTGCCATTTTGGATCGCGTGGGTGGTCACTGGGGTGGCCGCGGTGATCGTCCTCACCATCGTCATCGTCAAGTTCGTGCGCGCGCGCCGGGCATCTCGCGAGATCGAGAAGGCACTGCGGGCCCAGGCTGAGAAGCAAGCCCGGGCAGCGCGACCCGACCTCGAGGCCGACATCCGCGCGCTCCAAGGTGAGTTCAACAAGGCAGTCAACGCGCTCAAGTCGTCGCGACTCGGCAACCGCGGGGCCCAGTCGGCGCTGTACTCGCTGCCTTGGTATGTCATTGTCGGGCCTCCCGGCGTCGGCAAGAGCACTGCGCTGCGCAACTCCGGACTGCACTTTCCGTTCATGTCTACGCGCGGTGGTGCGAGCGTGAAGGGCGTCGGCGGCACGCGAAACTGTGAGTGGTGGATGACCAGCGAGGCGGTGATTCTCGACACCGCGGGCCGCTACACCACTGAAGATTCGGATCGCGACGAATGGTTCGCATTTCTCGATCTGCTGAAGAAATTCCGCGCGCGGCGCCCGATCAACGGTGTGCTCGCCGCGGTCAGCATTGCTGATCTCGCCGAAGCACATCCCGACGAGGTCGTTCAACTCGCCCGCGAGATCCGCTCGCGCACCGACGAGCTGCAGGACCGCCTCGGCGTCGTTGTCCCGGTGTATTTGGTGTTCACGAAATGCGACCTCCTGCCCGGGTTCGTCGAGATGTTTGCGGACCTCAAGGAGTCTGAGCGCCACCAAATGTGGGGGTTCACGATGACCAGCCAGGATCAGCATGATCTGGTCGGCCGCTTTCTTGAGTACTACGACGAGCTCACCACCGTGTTGGAGAAGCGCGTGCTCCGGCGCATCGCGGAGGAGCGGCGCGGCGAAGGCCGCGATCGCATCTACGAGTTGCCGCAGTATATCGCGGGGCTCCGCGAGGCCATGGCCCGCTTCATCGGCGCCATGATGCAGGAGAACATCTATCACGAGACCCCTGTTCTTCGTGGGGTCTACCTGTCATCGGGCACCCAGGAAGGTCGACCGATCAACAAGATCATGAACGCGATCGCGGAAGGATTCGGCATCAATCCTGCGGTCACACGTACGGTCGGCCCGACCGTCGAGGCCAAGAGCTACTTCCTCGGCGAGCTGTTCCAGAAGGTCATATTCCCCGACTACAAGATGACGCGGCCGAACCGTCATCGCGTACGCCGGCACAAGGTGGCATCCATCGCCGCCGGTGCGGGTTTGATGGCCGCATCGGTTGGGATCGCCTGGCTGCCGATGCGGTCCTTCGAGCACAACCGCAGGCTCGTCCGCGAGGGGAATGCTGCGCTGGCCAATGTCGAGGCTCACATCGCCGAAGACACCGTCGACGCGATCTCAGTCGCTCGCATCGAGCCGCTGCGGGCTCTCATCGCCAGCTTGGCCCAACATGAAAGCGACGGTCCGCCCTGGACCATGATGTTGGGCATGTACCAGGGCAAGACGATTTATCCGCGTCTGCGGGATCTCTATGCCGCCACCGTGCGCAAAGAGCTCCTCCTGCCGATCGTCGAACAAGAACTGGCGGAGCTCGAGCGCTTTGTCGGTCGTTACAGTGCCGGGGATCGCGAGGCATCGGCGGAGGAGTACAGCGAAGCGTTCGATCGCCTGCGCGTGTATATGTTGGTCGCCGGCCCCTATGTCACCGGCGAACCAGGCCTGGACGAGGACGAGCGCGGCTGGGCGACGGCGCGGATCGGCGAGCTGTGGTCCAAACCGCTGCGCGCCGCCGGCGATCCCGCGACATTGTCGAACATCGAGGCGGTTGCAAAGACCTACGTCGACATGCTGGCGACGCACCCGGAATTGCTGTTTGAGCGCGACGGCAAGCTGGTCGAACGCGTGCAGCGGATCCTCAAGCGCTCCGATCGTAGCAAAGCCGTCGCCGACGCCCTGGTCGCGTCGGTCGATGGCCCGACACTGCGGCTGCGCGACATGGTGGGCGTCGCGTCGATCCGCAACCAAGATCGAGTGGTCCGGCCGGCGTTCACGCGCAAGGTGTACGAGGAACAGGTCAAGCCGCGGCTTGAGGGCAACCTCGACGACCTCCTCGACGAGCAGTGGGTGCTTGGCCGCCTCGGTGAAGACGGTGACCGCCTACGCGGTGAGGAGGTCGAAGCCATCAAGACCGAGTACTTCCGCCGCTACATCATCGAGTGGCGCACGTTCATCGACTCGATCTATATCGAGGCCCCTGACGATCTCGTCGATGCGCTGGGACTACTCAGCGACCTGACACGGACCGAGCCCTTCCGCGATCTGTTTAGCCACGTCGCCTATCACACTCAGCTGGTCGACCTCGCCGCCAAAGCCGGGGCCGATCCAGATGCCCAACTCAAGAACGCGGCCGGTCGCTTGGTCAAGCAGAAGATAGCGTCGAAGGTGCCGTTGTCGAAACTCGGGATCAACCAGCAGGTGGTGAATGCAGGTGCGCGTTCGGCCGCAACCCGCGTGCTAAGCGAGGACACCCGCGGGCTTGTGCTCACCGATCTCGACGTTACCTACACGTTCCTGGGCCTGGCCGAGTTCGGCGCCCACAAGCCTGCGCCGGCGCAAGCTGATCCCTCGGCACCGCCTCCGGCACCTGAGAAGGTGCCGCTCGACGACTATCAAGAGCAGATCGCCTTTGTCCGCGACGCGCTCCAGGATCGCCTCGACGATCCGAGTGAGTCCGCGAAGCTCATGGAGCGGCTGAAGACCGCGCGTTCCAAAGTTAAGTCCCTCCTCTCCGCCCAGGACGAGGGGGGCTGGCAGCCAACACTTGAGAAACTGATGTGGCCGCCGATCGACATTCTCTGGTCGCTCGGCGTAAAGGACGGAAATGCCGGCGTCACCGGCAAGTGGTGCAGCGACGTGGTCGCAGAGTTCGAACGCAACCTTGGCCGCCACTACCCGTTCAACGCCACCGGCCACGACGTCGCGATGTCTGACCTGAAGGGCTTCTTCCACCCTGACTCGGGCAAACTCTGGATGTTTTACAAGGCCGCGCTCGAGAAGGATATCGCCCTATCAGGGGTGCGATTCGAGGTCACCGATCGCGGGGCGTCGGCCACCACCACCTATCGCGAGTCGCTGGTCACCTACCTCGACGCGGCGTTCGAGATCAGCACGGTGATGTTCCCCTCGGGCACCGACGAGACCATAGTCGAGTTCGACGTGTTGATTCAAGGCGCGCCGAACGTCAAGGAGATCAGTTTCACCGTCGACGGCGACACCTACCGCTACCGCAACGGGCCGGAGGAGTGGCATAGTATGAAGTGGCCCGGTGAGGCCACCAAGGGCGCGCGCATCGAGGCGAAGGGCTTTGGCGTCCTCGCCGAGCTCGAGCAAGAGGGAGAATGGGGTCTGTTTCGCGTGCTCGAACAGGGGACGGTGCGGGCCTCGCCAGATCAACGCACGTTCGCCGTCCAGTTCGACTTCCGCGAGGAAGGTGCGGGCTTGGTCCAAATGAAGATCCGACCCAAGCGCGCGGACAATCCGTTCTTCGGGCTCGGCGGGAGTCGGCGCTTCATGACGATGTTCCGAACCAAACATCTGCAGGTCCCGCGATCGATCGTCGCGTCGGGCGCGTCATGCTCGAGCCGCGACGCAGGCGACTGACATGGTCGGATCGACGGGCGGGCGCAAGTCAGGCCGGGTATCGAGTCTCGACCCCGAGGGCGGCGGCCTTGGCGGGGGCCTCGGATGGTTCGGCAAGTTACCCAGCCACGGGGACTTTCTTTCCCGCGGCACGGCGAGCGCCACCGGACGCTCATTTCAAACCTGGCTGCAGAGCGCCAACGACCGGGTCGCCGAGGCTCGGTGTCCGCTCCCTCCGGGTCCGATCGGGTTTGTGTATCGCGATGAGCGCGGCTCCTCGCTCCTCGTCGGCACCTTGACCGCCAGCCGCGACAAGGTTGGCCGCGCCTTTCCCTTGGCGCTGTTCTGGGAGCTGCCCGATTGCGACAACGCGCCGATCGCCGGTCTGCCCACCGCGCTGGCCCCCATGCTTGAGGAATTCGCCGCGCGATCGCACGCTGCCGCCGGGCAGACCCCGGCGCAGCTCGCGGCCGCCGTGGATGGGATGGACCCGCCACCCTCGCCGCCCGAGCTGATCGCCCGCGCCCGCGCCGAACGCCAGCGTCTCGGCGCAACCCCGCTCGCCCCCCTGCTCGACCGGCTCTTCCCTCCGCCGGATGCTCGCCATTATGCCGTCGACGTGTTACTTCGAGCTTGCGAAAGTACCCGACGATACCGTTCGATCAGCAAGCCTCTTGTGCTCGACAACCACGTCCAGAGCGATATCGAACTCATGTTCTGGTTGGCATGCACGGACGCCGCACTCAGCGGTACGATCGGCCCTCTGGCGATGTTTTGGGACGTGTCCGCCGCCCGCTTGCTCGTCGTGCTCGGCAGTCCAGAGCCGAATTCTCTGTATTACCTGTGCGGCCGGGGCGTCCAATATCAGCGGTTGTGGCCGACGGCGACCGACAACCTCGAATCAAGGCAACAGGCGCGGGCGCGCTTGGACCCTGCCCATGCGCACCTGCTCGATGCGCCCGAACTGCACGTCGCCGAGGACTTCATAACCGGGATCTCGGGCCTACCTAACGATCCCCCCTAGCGGACGAAACGTAACGAGGAGACCACCGAGATGTCAGCCAAAGGTTCTGTCGCGCCAAAGGAGCGCATCAACATCGTCTACCGGAGCAAAGTTGCCGGGAAAGAGCAGGTAGAGCTGCCATTCAAGATGTTGGTGATGGCGGATCTCACCGGCAAACCCAACCCGACGGAGGTGGAGAAACGCAAGCGGGTCAACATCGACAAGGACAACTTCGGTGAAGTCCTTGAGAGCTTGGACCTCAGCGTCGACATGGCCGTCCCAAATCGCCTGCAGGGCGACGGTGACAAGGATCTCGACGTGTCGCTGCGCCTTCGCAGCCTCCACGACTTCACCCCGCAGGGTATCGCCGCCCAGGTGCCGGAGTTGCGAAAGCTGCTCGAACTTCGCGACGCCCTCTCCGCCCTCAAGTCCCCGCTCGGCAACCGCCCGGAGTTTCGCAAGCGAATCCAGGCGATGCTCTCCGATGCCGGAGTCCGCGAGCGTTTGCAGGCTGAGCTCGGCCTGACGGGGGAGGAGAAGAAATGACCGCGGATACGCAACGCCAAGGCCAGACCGGGTCCGCCGGCGAAACCAGCCTGCTTGATGAGCTCCTCACCGACGCACGCGTTGAACGCGGCGATACCGACGCCTACCGCATCGCCCGCCAGGGCGTCGAGGCGTTCATGGGCGAGCTGCTGAGCTCGGGCACCAAGTACGAGAAGATCGATCGCAACGTCATCGATCTGATGATCGCCGAGATCGACTCGCGCCTAACGAACCAGATCAACGAGATCCTCCACGCGCCTCCGGTGCAGAAGCTCGAGTCGACCTGGCGGAGCGTCAAGTACCTCGTCGATCACTGCGACTTCCGCGAGAACATCAAGGTCGAGCTCCTCGACGTGACCAAGAGCGACCTTTTGGCCGACTTCGAGGACGCGCCCGAGATCCCCAAGTCGGGGCTCTACCAGGCGGTGTATTCATCGGAGTACGGGACCTTCGGCGGCCACCCCTACGGTGCGCTCGTGTCGGATTTCACGTTTGACTCCGGGCACGAGGACATCCGTCTGTTGCAGCAGCTTGCGTCGGTAAGCGCGATGGCCCACGCGCCACTGCTCGCCAATGCCAGTCCGAAGTTCTTTGGCGAGTCCAGCTTCGAGCCCCTACCTGGCCTGCGCGACCTCAAAGCCCTGTTCGAATCCCCGCAGTACGCACGCTGGCGTTCGTTCCGCGACAGCGAAGACTCCCGCTACGTCGGCCTATGCATGCCACGGTTCATGCTGCGCGTGCCCTACGACGCCGACCACAAATCGGTGAAGGAGTTCGACTTCGCCGAGGACGTGATCGATCAGCACGATCACTACCTCTGGGGGCCCGCCTCCTTCGCGCTCGCAGCTCGGGCGGCGGATTCGTTTGCCCGCTACCGCTGGGGTCCGAACATCATCGGGCCCAAGGCTGGCGGCGCGGTAGAAGACCTACCGCTCCACCAGTACAAGGCCATGGGCGAACTCCAAACCAAACTTCCGGTCGAGGTGCAGCTCACCGAGCGCCGCGAGTATGAGCTGGCCGAGGAGGGCTTCATCGGCCTGGTGTTCCGCAAGGGTTCCGACAACGCCGCGTTCTTCTCGGCGAACTCAGCCCAGCGGCCGAAGATGTTCGGCGACACGCCGGAAGGCAAGAGCGACGAGCTCAATTACCGCCTCGGCACCCAGCTGCCCTACATGTTCATCATCACGCGCCTCGCTCACTACATCAAAGTGATCCAGCGCGAGAATCTCGGCTCGTGGAAGACAGCCCACGATCTTCAGAGCGAGATCAAAAAGTGGCTCCTCCAGTACACCTCCGGCGGCCCGATGGTCAGCGAGGAAGCCAAGAGTCAGCGACCGTTCCGCGCCACGGCGGTCCATGTCGAAGAGGTGCCCGGCGAGGCTGGCTGGTTCCGCTGCCGCCTCGAGGTGGTGCCGCACTTCAAATATATGGGCGCCGACTTCACACTGTCCCTCGTCGGGAAGCTGGAGAAGTCCTGAGCGGGGCATCCCCGCATTGCGAGCTGACCGATGGATGGCACGCCCAGCACGGTGCCCGAGCGCGTTCAGCGGTTGCTCCAACCTGTGTCAGCTGACGCTCAAGGCGGGGTCGATCCCCGCCTCGGCGCGCGATTCGACGAGATCCTCGGTGAGATCGGCAAGGGCTAGGCGATCCGCTCGCCTCCATTTCCGGG
>CADEGN010000040.1:32958-40459 GCA_902826865.1 uncultured Myxococcales bacterium | reverse complement strand
GGCACGGAGCAGGGTGTCCGGAAGAACGCTTCGCGTTCTTCCGCACCCTGCTAGGTCTTGGCCGGTCAGCCTGGCGGTGGCGGTGGTGGTGGTGGCACGTCGTGGCACACACCGATCTCGAGGATGATGTAGAGCAAGATGAGCTCTTGCGGCGTCAAGCCGGCGTGGGCGCCCTCGTCGGTGTGATAGGTGCTGAACAGGATCCGTCCGCAGCCATAATCAGCACTAACGGTCATGGGACGCGAACTGCTCGGGCTGCACGCCGGGCACGGGCCCTCCACCCAGGCGTGATGGCCCACGTCGACGTCGTTGCCCATCTCGTCCTGTGTGATGACTGGCGGCGTCTCATCGATGCCCGACCAGTTGTCGACGAGTTCGACCTGCGGTAGCGAAAGCAAATTGGGATTTCCAAGCCCAATGTCCTTGAGCGCCGGCGGCAGCGCGTTGAGCCAAGCGAGTAGATCCGGATCTAAGATCGTCCCGGTGGTGTCGTAGTAGTCGAGATCCGGGTTGACTGTCTGCTGATGCATGGTCTGGTACATGGGGAACGTTTGATAGATGTACTCGTTCGCCCAGTCGGTGACGTAGAACTTGCCCCCCTCAGACACCCACTGCTGGATATTAAGCATCCGTAGGGGTGTCACGGGCCCCATGCCCACCTGCGACATGCATGGGACGAAGATGATGTGGTACTTGCGCATCTCGGAGAGATCGTCGAGCAGAGCGGCGCCCTGCGGCTGGCCGAGCAAATCAAAGCGCTGGCTACCGGGCATCAGTGACCCGAAATCGTCGACAGTACCGAGGCCGATCTTCCCCAGGATGTTGTAGATGCTGTCGTAAATGCTCTCGACGACGGCGATCCGTGGGATCCACTTTCCGCCCGCAGGGTCCCACTCGCCGGGCAAGCTGCTCGCTTCGGCCGGGACTGCGTTGTCGCCGGCAGCGACGTCGATGTCGGTCACACGGAGGAACTCGCCCTTCTGAACGATGAGCTTTTGCCCCGCGCCGGCGGTTGCCGGCAACTCGAAAGAACCGTCGGGCTCGGTCAACACGAACTGCGAATCGCAAGGGACGCCGACACACTCCGCACAATAGACGCCGTCGGGTACAGGTTCTGGATCCTGCGCGCTGACATAGACGAGCGCACCGCTGATCGGAATCTGCTGGTTCGGCGTGTACACCGTGCCGCGAAGCGTGGCGTCGACGGGCTTCGGAATGCATGTCGGTCCGCCCTCCGCCATGCCGCCCGTGCCTGGACCTCCGCCGAGATCGAACACCGGGCCGCTACCACCTGCCGGGCCCGCATCGCTGTCTGCGCTGCCGCCACTGCCACCACTGCCGCCCCCGCTCACCGACGTCAAACTCGGACCCGTTTCGGTGGCCGTCTGACGATTGCCGTCTCCACAGGCGAGCGGGAGAACGAGCGCGAGCGCGAGGGCGATGCGGCATTTCGGCATGGGTAGACCCATTTCACGCCGATAGTAGCGGGCCGCGCCGCCGAATTGCCTGGGGAAATGGACGTTCCCTCGTCGTCGCAACCACTCGGAACGCTTAGCTGACGTTAGGAATGCATCGTCGCTCACGCGCTCGGCCGGATCATGGCGGCAGACCGATCACGGGCAGGCAGAAAGGCTGGCGATCCAGTCCCGCACGACCGACGCGTGGGGGTCGACGCGCACGGTCGCGAGCGGTGGCATCTGCCCGAACCCTCGCTGGTTGATCCGCTGCCATATCACCGAGTCTTCGGGTGCACCCGCAACGATCCGAGTCTCCCCCTCGACCCAAGCGTTGAAGTACTGGGTCGCAACGCCGCAGGTGTTGGTGTCGGCGAGTGGGGTCGTGCCGCGTAGATCCATCGTGAGATCGGCCGGCACCCAGCCACCCGGGAAATGGCAATGCCCGCAGTTGCCATGCAGGTACGCGCGCGCACGCGATTCAAGATCGGCGCCGGGATCATCGGGCGCGGCGATCCGCGGGATCGCTTGGGCGTCTGGAATCGGATTGGAGAACATTCCGACGCCGGCCAGCGCGTCGAGTTGATTCGCGCTCGCGGGCCCATAGTCGAACTCGCGGTCGAGCTGGGCGATGCGTGGACCGAGAGCGTTGGAACGCCCGAGTCCGTGGCACACCTTGCAGTTCCCTCGGGAGGGCCAGGTGTACTCGAGCTCCGTCACCGTGCCGTGCTCGTCCAGCTGCAACATGTCGACCGCACCCGAATCCAGCACCTCGGCGTCATCCCCCTCATCGTTCCAGCGATACGAGTGAAACTGCCAGCCGAACTCGCGCAGCACCATGACGCGGGTCTCAACCGCCCGGCGCTCCGTTCCATCTTCAAACGAAAAGAACTTAAGAAGGATCGTGCCGAGCGGGAACTCAAGCAGGCCGTCCGCATCGATCCCGATGGTCTGCCCGGGTGGGATGACCATGAACCTGTGCTTGATCGCACCATCGGTCCAAAGTGGAGAATTGAGATCGAACGGGATAACCCCCGGCGAAGGCGCGAGTGCAGCGAGATCCTCGAAGCAGCCGCTGGCGGACAGTGTCAGCGGAAACACGTCGTCACTCGGGGCAACCTCGACGCGACCGAGCCCGCTACCGCCATCCCACGCATAGACGGCGCCAGTCCCGTCGCGGGCCAGTCCAAGCAGCCCGTTGTCTACCCGCGCGAGGATCTCATCTTGCACGAGCTGATCGTCGCTGTTCTGTTTGAGCCCGCGGACGCGCCCTGAGCAGCGGTCGACGTACACGATCGTCTGTTGGAACTCGGGCGGCTGAGTGGGAAATGCCAACCCGGAGATGCCGCAGTCGCCGTCGACGGACCGATAGGTGGCCGAGGGAGAGTCGACCTCAAGATTGCTGCAATCGCCGCCGTACAGGCGGCACTCCACGCCGTCGACCGCGGGCCAACCGAGGTCAGCGCGCGGCGCAACGTGGTCGATCTCGTTTTGGGTCGGGCCGACATCGATGCACCACGGTTTGGGGTCGTCATCACGAATGGCGCAGCGCACCGGATCGCGCACGCCGGTGGCCCACACCGACGCGGCGACCCCACCCATCTCCGCAAATGGGTTGTCAGGGGGGATCGCGTAGGTCCCGGTTTCGTCGATGGTGGACGGGTCGACGCGCAGGATCTTGCCGAGTCGCGACGAAAGATCTTGAGTCACGGGGTTGTCGGCCCCGTTGTCGAGATCGCCGACGCCGATGAAGAGAAAGCCGTCTGGACCAATCGTGAGCGCACCACCGCTTTGAGGTCCGACGGCATCGACGATCTCCATCACGATGACCAGGCTTGACAGCTCGGCCACCCCCATCGCGAAATCGACGGTGATCCGTGCAACTACGGTCCGTGGAATTCCAGCGGCGGCTTCGTACCGCACGAAGAGCTGTCCGCTTGTGGCGTGATCCGGCGGCAGCGCCAGAGCGACGACGCGCTGGGTCTGCTCGCCGAGGTCGATGACGAGTGTGTGTATGCTCGGGTCCTGCGGATCAACCGACCAAATGCGCCCGTCTTGCCCGGCAACGTAGGTGATGTCGCCCGAGGCCACGAGATCAACGGGCGCCTCGATCTCCGGCCAAACGGGTGTTAGGACGACGGGCGGGAGCAATCCAGGTGCGTGGCCATCGAATCGGCACGGGATCACATCAGGACGCGGTGGAAGCGGATCGCCCGCGGGCTCGCCCGTCGATGTCGACGACTCCGCGGCACCGGTGCTCTCCTCGCTGCTAGCACTCGAGCTAGTCGAATCGTGGCACGCGCCCGAGAGGCCCAGCGCAAGTGCGAATGCGAGCGGACCGCGCATGTAGTGGCCAAGATATCGCGAGACGGCGTGCGCGCGTGCCGTGATGCTCTGGCCTGCAAACGTTGCGCAGATCCTGGGGCCGGCCCCAGCGGAGCCGATGCCGCCGGACTACGCGACCCGGCGGATTACTCGGCCGCCGCGCGGAGCAGCGCCTGATAAAAGCGGGTGGCACGCTGGAGAACTGCCTTGGGGATGCGCTCGTCGATGCCGTGCAGGCGCGCGCGATCCTCCTCGGCCATCGTGACCGGAAGAAATCGGTACACGTCATCGGCGATCGCGGCGTAGTGGCGGGCGTCTGTCGCGCCGACCACCAGCGAGGGACTCACGACCGCGTCGGGCCAGAGGGCGGCGATCGTTTGGGCGATGAGCGCGAACGCCTCCGTCTCCGTTCGGGCCGTCGGCGAGGGCTCCCAACACTCGACACAGCGCAGCTCGATTGTATCGTCGTCGACTTGCGCCCGCGCGTGGGCCAGCACCCCGGCCACTGTGTCACCCGGGAGGATTCGGAAGTTCACGACCGCCTGCGCCGACGGGGCCAGGACGTTGGCAGCCGTCCCGGCATCGAACATCGTGGCCGCGGTGGTGGTGCGAACGATGGCGTTCGAGGCCGGATGCTGACTGAGCGCCAACCGAACCGCCGGGGCGAATAGCCAGAGATTCGCGAACACAAGGCGCGGTCCAAACCCCAACTCAGCACCAAGGCGCTCGACCATCGCACGGCTGGGACCGCGAAGGTCAGTTGGCAACGGGCTCGCTTCGAGCCGTGCCGTGGCCCGAGCAAGCCGCCCGATCGCGCCTTGTTTTGGCGGCATCGAAGAGTGACCGCCTTCCGCATGCGCGACCAACTCGATGGTTGCAAATCCCTTCTCCGCGATCCCCACCAGCGCGACGGGGCGCGTGATCCCGGGCAAGACCCCGAGCGCGAGCGCTCCACCCTCGTCTAGGACAAACTCCGCTCGCACGCCGCGCGCGCGCAGGCGCTCCGCCAACACCGCCGCGCCGTCCGTACCGCCGACTTCCTCGTCGTAACCGAACGCGAAATACACATCGCGACCAGGGGCGAAACTCGAGCGTGCGAGCGAGTCTGCCGCCGCGAGCAGCCCGATGACGCCGAGCTTGTCGTCGATGGTCCCGCGGCCCCATACAAAACCGTCTGCTTGGGTGCCGCTAAAGGGGGCATGCGTCCAACCCTCGCTCGGAGCCGGCACAACATCGAGATGTGCGGTGAGAATGATCGGCGCTCGCGCGGCATCGCGGCCGGGCCAGCGCATGAGCAAAGATAGCCCGACGTTTTCGACCTCGCACGCGGCGAAGATCTCCGAATAGCGCCGACGAAGCATGTCATGCAGTTGCTCGAATGCGGCCGCGTCCCCGCCTGATGGGAGCGAGACCGTCGGGATCGCGACCGCCTCCGCGAGCGCATCGGCGAGCGCGTCGCCATCGAGCTCCGGCAGCAGAGGCAACTCGCGCGTCGGGATCGCTGGCGGCGCCATCCTGACGGCTCGCACGGCGCAGACAGACACAAGCGCAAGCGCTCCCACGACCGATCGTCGCAACCACGGCCGCATTCGGCGAGAAGCATATCGCGGTCGATCAAGGGCCGAACAGCGAGCGCGCGTGCTCCTCGTAAACCTGCAACGCAGCCGGGGGCGGCTCGCCTAGGTAGTCGACGTGCGTTGATTCCCACGGATTGGGCGGGTTGGCGACGGGGCGCGGCACCGCCCGGTATGCTATGTCGAAAGCGCGACAATGCCAGGTCGTTTCCAGCGCGCATCGCTCTTGATCGCGTGCGCAACCCTTTCCGGGTGCGCGGGCGAGCTAGTGGTGTTTGCCGCGCTGGCTTTCAGCATGAGCCTTGCCGCCTGGATCCTCGGGCGTGATCGCACGCGACGGAGCCTCTATGAGGCCGAGGCGATGCGACTCGCGATCGCGTCGGGCCAACACCGGGGCATCGAGGACGACTTGCGCAAGCAGCTGGCGCTCGCGGCCGCGGGCGAGGCGGTGAGCACCGAGCGCCAGTGGCTTGCGCGCGCGCAGCTCGGGGGCCTGCTCGTCGCCGAGTGGCGACTCGACGAGGCGAGCGAGATTTACGGCGTTGCAGACCACCCAAGCTCGCCGTATCTCTCCGCGTTGGCCTCGTTTGGTCGCCACGAGCTGTTTGTTCTCGTGAACACGCCGGATGACTCTCGGCTCGCCGCAATTCGCCGCGATCGCGACGCCTGCCTCGAGCACGTACCCACCATGTATCGCGAGGATGTCGAGCGGGCTTGGAACGCGGTCGAAGGCCTGTGTCTGGCACGGATGGGCCTCGCTCGGGAGGCGATTCCCCTCCTTGAAGCAGGCGTCAAGGCGCTCGAGTACAATCCCGCGTTGGTCATCTACCTCTTCCACCTCGCGCAGGCGCACGAGACGGTCGGCGATCGCAGTCTGGCGACGGCACGGTACACCGATGCGATGAATGCTTTTCCTGGCACGCGTCTCGCCAGCGAGGCGCGATCGCGGCTGCACGCGCTGGCCCCGGGTGAGGCCGAGGGCATGTTTCGCCGGATGCTGCCTGAGGCACCCACGGCCACACCAACCGCGGCGCTCGCTGTCACGGCGCGTCCGCCAGGCGACGACGATCGCGACGACGACAAGTAAGTAGCCGGTAGTGAAGCCCACCCGCTCCGATGATCGGAGCTCGCTGGGGCGGGTCGTGAGCCCCATCACTGGGGAACGCGGACGGTGCATTCCCACCCACTGATCTTTCGGACAACTCTGCACAAACGGCGCTCTAGCCGCCCTTGAACGGCATTCGGCGCGAACGCACCCCTGGATCTTCTGTTACGATGACGTCACGTTGGCCAAACCGACGGAAAAGAGCACGGTGATCCAAGCCCTGGTGCGCGGGGTTAGCCATGGCTCTGCGTACGCCCGCCACCTGCTCCGCGGAAACCACCTCCCTGCAGACCTGCGCTGGAGTCGACCGGGTGCCCCGCCTGTTTTGCTGGCCCACGGATTCCTTGGCACCCGCGGCACGATGCTGCCACTCAGCGAGCGGTTCCAACGCGATGGCCGGGCGGTGTTCAGCTATCACCACGGCACGTTCCAGCTGCGATCGCTGCGCGCCTCGGCGCAGGAACTGTCCGAGCACCTTGAGCGGTTGGTCGACACCCTCGGCGTTCCCCAGTTCGACGTCGTCGGCTTCAGCATGGGTGGTCTCATCGGCCTCCATGCGGTAAAGTTTCTGCAGGCACACCGCTGGATCCGTCGCCTTGCCCTGATCGGTACGCCGACCGACGGGACCTGGGTCGGGCTCGCTGGGGTTGCAGTCGTCGGGTTGGTGAGCCCGAGCGTTTGGCAGTGCTTGCCGACCAGCGAGTTCGTGCGTGATCTGCAAGCCGCCCCGCTGCCGCATGGCCTGCGCGTGCGACAGATCCACGCCAGCCAGGACGCATTTTGTCCACGGCCCGCACCTCTCTCGGGCATCGATTCGGATCGCGACTTCATCGTGCTGCCGGGCGGCCATTCGTCGTTGGTGATGGCGCAGCCATTCTACGACGAGCTTCGGCGCTTCTTCGACGAGCCCGACCCCAGCACAACCTCTGACGCCGCGGCTACGGCCGAAGCGGCGGCGGAGTGAGCCTCAGTAACTGACGACACCCTTTTGCCGCAGCGCCACCAGAAGGCGTGTCAAGGTGACGTCGTCCTTACTTCTGCGC
>CADEGN010000040.1:0-32948 GCA_902826865.1 uncultured Myxococcales bacterium | reverse complement strand
CTGCTGCCGTCGGCGACCTCCCACCAACCGCCGGCCTCGAACATATCCTGCAAGAGCTCGAGTTCAGCCTGCGCCAGCTGATGCCAGCGGATGGGGCTCGGACGAACGATCGCCACCGGCACGCCGTAGCTCGGTAGCGTCACCTTCTTGGCGAGATTTGCGAGCTCGTCCTGCTGCCGAGCACCCTCCATCAGCATGTGTTCGAGCGACATGCTGATCTCGACCGGCGGATTCTCAATGGGTGGATTCTCGAGTTCGAACATGCCGCGATCCCAGTTGAGCATGCGCAAGAGCGCCTTCTCGGGGTGCAGCTGGCGGTTACCGACGATCTCGGCGAAGTACACCATGCCTTCGCGCAAATGCAGTGCTCCGACACGACCGCGAGCGTCGTCGCGAACCTTGAGACACCCGCTTTTGCGCGAGGTCGACAGCCACTGCAACACGTCCATCAACGGGATCTCTTCGATGCTGCCGGTCATCGACCGCCCGGCGTTCTCGTTGGGACGACGCCGTCGGTTCTCACCGGCGCGGTGCGAGCCAACCTCTGCCGCGTCCTTGAGCTCGACGCGCGCAAGGCTTGAGCCAATCGTCAACCGATCGCCCTTCGTCAAACAATGGTGCTCGACCCGCTGTCCGTTGACAAGCGTGCCGTTGCGCGAGCCGAGGTCGCGGACCCAGATGCGACCGCGCGAGGTGTAGAACCTCGCGTGCTTGCGGCTGACAGCATCGTCGGCGAGCACGAGATCGGCCTCCGTACTACGGCCAGCGATCACGGGCTTGCCACCCTCGATCGGGAATTCCTGGCCCTGGTACCGACCGCGGATGAACTCGAGGACGACGATCGGAGAGCCTGGAGCCATTCGAAACCGTTCCAGCGCCAGGTTCGCGCACACCTGAAACGCCGTCAAACGCCGCGTCGCGGTCGAATACGGCGCGCGGTGGGACGGCACGCGCGAGCGGCCGAGAATCACGCTTCGCGGCCGGGGCGCGGGGCTGATCTGGGGGAAACCGGGCCGCCAAGGCCCTCGGCGGGCCAAACGCAGCGATCGTTGCACGCCAGCAACACCCCGGCCAACCGCGGCGGCCTTGTCGCCTGGGTCACAGGGGCGCTAGCTCTCGTTCGGCCTCGATGAAACCTCCTTGCTGGCCGGCCGTCAGGGTCTAACCTGGACGAAGGTGGCAAAGATGTCCTTTTCGAAGCTGTTGTTCGCGAAGCTCGCAACCGCGGGTCTTTTGCTGGTCGGTTGTGCCAATCGTCAAGCCGCCGGGGCTGCGAGCAACACGGGATACGCCACCACCGCCCCGCGTACGGTCATCGCACAGCCCGGCGATTACGATGACATCTACGTGACGCAGTCGACACCAGCGGCTGCACCCGTGAATGCGTCGGCTGATCCGAGTCAACCACCGGCGCTCGGCTACGACACCCTGTCGGATGGATCGCAGGTGCAAGTCGTTACGTACGTGCATACGTATCCCGATCCGATCGACTCCTACCCGCGCGTGTACTGGGGCGGGAATTGGTACTACAACGTCAACGGCGACTTCGTGTTCTTCAGCCCCGCGTATGGCGGCTGGGTTTACTACTGGGGCCCACCTGCTCCACTCGTTGCGTGCTGGAACGGCTACTACCCATGGGCCCCCTACTACTGGGGCGTCGGATTCTATGGAGCCGGCTGGTACTGGGGCGGCGTCGGCTATTACGGCTACCACGCGTACGGGGTGCCGGTGGTCGATCACCACAACGCGCACCATGAACACTGGGCCAACGCCGGCGGTGACAAGGGACCCGTCTCGCCGGGTGCACCGTCACGTCCCGCCAACCCCGGAGGTCCGGCGAAGGCGACCGGTCCGCATCGCATCAAGCCTACGGATGCTGGCCAAGCGACGGGCCCGCATCGCACCAAGCCGGCGGATGCGGGCCAAGCGACGGGCCCGCATCGCGCCAACCCGCAGAATGGACCGGCTCGCTCGCCGGGCCTCACGAACGGGCCGGTTGCTAGCTCCGCTCCCGCACGCACGCAACCCGTGGACGGGCCGTCGCGTACCCTCGCCAGCGATCGTGGCCCGTCGCGTAACCTGGCGACGAAGGGCGCCGTTGGCCCCGCGCGTACGGCAGAGCCACCCGCGCGCACGCCTCGTGCTGACGCAGACCGCGTGACGAGCTCGGGCCCAATTCGGACAATCCCGGTCGCATCCACCTCGCCGAAGCGAGCACCAACCCGAAACAACAGCAGCTACGTGACGTCATCGGGCCAGCGCGTGACGGTCATCGATCCGCGTAACCCGAGCGGAAGCTTCGCGCCCGCGCGCACGCCTCGCGCGATCGGCCGAGTGCCATCCAGCGGTCAACCGAGTCGAACGATGCACGATCCATTCGTCGCAAGTTCGGCCGCGCGACCCAGCTGGGATCCTCCGTCCGCGCCGCAGCGCGGAACCTCGCCCTCGAGCGGGCCGAGCCGCACGAACTCGTGGTCGTCATCCTCCCCCGGCCGAACGATGCCCACTGCGCCCCCGCCTAGCCGCGCTCCTTCGCCTTCGTTTTCACCGCCGCGGCAGAACGCTCCCTCTCGCTCCTTCTCACCGCCCCGGCAGAGCGCTCCCTCTCGCTCCTACTCACCGCCGCGGCAGAGCGCTCCCTCTCGCTCCTACTCGCCACCCCGGCAGAGCGCTCCCTCTCGCTCGTACTCACCACCGCGGCAGAGCGCTCCCTCTCGCTCCTTCTCACCGCCCCGGCAGAGCGCTCCCTCTCGCTCCTCGGGCGGCGGCAGACGCCGCTGAGTCTTGCAGAGGCGCGTGGGGGATACACTGCGGGACGTGGTCCCCAGCGCCTCCAACGTGCAGATCGAGCCGATCCCCTGCCTCGCCGACAACTACGCGTACGTCCTTCGCGTGGCGGGAACTCGGGACGCGTACGTGGTCGATCCGTCCGAAGTCGATCCTCCATGGGCGGCGCTTGAGCGCGACGGCCTGCAACTTCGGGGAATTCTCGCCACACACCATCACCCGGATCACGTCGGCGGAATTGAGGCCTTGATCGCGCGAAGCGGCGCAGAGGTCTGGGTCGCCGGCCATGCCCAGGATCGGGGGCGGATCCCGGCGCAGACCGCTTTCATCGACGCTCCGCGAGAACGCTTCGAACCCACCGGCATTACGATCGGCGGCTGCATGCTCTTGGCTGCTCATATCCCTGGCCACACGCGTGCCGCAATCGCTTGGGTGCTGACGGATGTCCACCGGGCACCGACCGATGTGTTCAGCGGCGACACCCTATTTGCCGGCGGTTGCGGACGACTGTTCGAGGGCACGCCGGCGCAGATGCATGCCAGCCTGCAGACGTTGTGCTCGTTGCCCGCCAGCACGCGCATCTGGTTTGGCCACGAGTACACGGCGACCAATCTCCGTTTTGCCGCGACGATCGAGCCTGACAACGCTGCGATTTCCCGCCGCCGCGCAGACCTACCGGCTCGGACACCACCGACGACGGTGGCCGAAGAGCTTGCCACCAACGTGTTCGTCCGCGCACGTGACAGCCAGACGCTCGCCGAGCGCCGAGCAGCGAAGGACGCGTTCCGCTGATCACTCTGGACTAGCTGAGTTCGAGCATTCGGTCGATCGGTTTGCGCGCTGCCACTCGCAGCGGTTCCGGCATCGTGAGCTCGGGCCGATTGTCTCGCATGCAGACGTACAGCTTCTCGAGGGTGTTGAGCCGCATGAACGGGCACTCGTTGCAAGCGCAGTTCGCCTCAGGGGGCGCCGGTATGTACGTCTTGCCCGGCGCTCCGAGCTTCATCTGCGTGATGATCCCCGGCTCGGTGGCGACGATGAACTCGTCGTGGTTGGAGTCCACGGCGTGCCGCAGCAGCGCGGTGGTTGAACCGATAAACTCCGCCATCGCAAGCACACCCTCTTCGCATTCAGGATGCGCAATGATCTGCGCGCGTGGATGCTCCCGCGCCAATGCCTCGAGTTTGCGGACGCTAAATGTCTCGTGAACGACACACGAACCCTGCCAAAGCAGCATGTCGCGACCGGTCTTGCGCATGAGGTAGCGGCCGAGGTTGCGATCTGGCGCGAACAAGATCTGCCTATCGGCGGGGACCGATGCGACGATCTTGGCCGCGTTTGAGGAGGTGCAGATGATGTCGCTGGCCGCCTTCACCTCGGCGGAGCAGTTGATGTAGCTACTCGCGACGGCATCGGGATAACGCGCTCGCCAGGCGCGAAACCGACTTGCCGGGCAACCGCTGGCCAGCGAGCAGCCTGCGTCCAGATCCGGGAGCAACACGGTTCGCGTGGGGTTGAGGATCTTGGCCGTCTCCGCCATGAAGTGCACGCCACAGAACACAATAACGTCTGCCGTTGTGTCGCGTGCGGCCTGGGCCAGCTGCAGCGAATCACCGATGAAGTCGGCAAGATGCTGGATCTCCGAGTCTTGGTAGTAGTGAGCCAAGATCACGGCATTGCGATCACGCTTGAGTCGATTGATCTCTGCCTCGAGATCCAGACTCGCATCGACGTGAGGTGCTTCCATAACGCGAGCGGTAGTGTACTACCCGCGCGCGAGGACGCAAAACACCTGTGCCGTCCGTGCTCCCGCAGCGATCCCACGATAGACGCGTGAGCCGCAGCTTTGGACTCGGCCCGCCGCGGGGCGTGCGTCAGCGCGCCCCGGCGGGGTTGACCTTAATGCGACGCCCGTCAAGCTCGGCACCGTCGAGCTCGCGCATCGCTTGCTTGCCGGCCGCAGTATCCGCCATCGTCACGAACCCGAATCCGCGCGAACGTCCGCTGTCGCGATCGGTCACGATCGTGGCTTCGCTGACCTCGCCCAACGGCTCGAACAAGCGACGCAGTTCTTCCGCCGTCGTATCCCAGCTAAGCCCGCCAACGAATAGACGCATCGGCATGCGACGGTCGAGGCCCTTCACGGATGCGACACCACTCGGGGAGATGTCCTCGAGTGCGACCTCGCCCATCCGCTCCGGTGCGTCGCCGATCTCCGATGACCGTCCGGTGGCGCGCTTGTCACGGTTGCGCTGCAACCGATCGCGCTTGTCTTGATTCTTCTGATCACGAGCCGCCTCGCGATCTCGCTTCCCGCTTCTGTACGCCTTCGCCATTCGTGTTCACTCGGTGCGCGGGCGAAGGGCGTGCTCAGGCACGCCGACGCCGCGTGGGGCACCCGCATGCCTTGGGCCGGCGGGCGTCGGGTGAGTATGGAGGAGATCCCCCGCCGCCGCGACATCCTCGGCGACGAATCGCCTAGTGAAGCGAGGACGGGGGGTTTCGCGCGCAGTGCTCGCCTGTCAGCGAGGTTGTCCTCGCGGGGCCTGGCCACGGCCGCCGGCGCGCGCGACCTCACGGCACGACATGCCGCCAAACGGCCCGGACCGGTCGGCTCACGGTCGAGCACTACGGCGCCGCGTTGACCAAGGACAGCGCGGAAAACCCATTGCCAACCGACTCAGAGCCACCTGTGCATCCGACGCCAAGTGGTGATCTCATCGCGACGAGCCTGCTCGGAGTTAGGGGTCAACGCGAGCGCCTCGGCCGACCTGCGTTCCGCGCAGCCACTGTCGCCCAACTCGTAGCACACCTGGGCCAAGTACCATGCACCCGACGCGCGGTAGTTGCTGTGGCTTCCACTCACCTCGAGTTGCGCGAGTACGCTTTCAAATGTGACTCGTGCCTCGGTGGGTCGTGCGCTGCGAACGACGAATGCGTAGTGCCAGCGCAGCAAGACCGCGTCGCCTGGGTTGTCAGGTGGCGATCCCTCAGCGATCGCCATCGCCTCATCAATGGTCGCAACGGCTAACTCCTGCATGCCGGGCGTGCGCGCTTGTTCGTAGGCGAGCATGCTCAGCACGCCGACCAACACTCCGGATTCCGGCCCTGAGGAGACCTCGAGCATTGCCTTGACCTCCTGAAGGACGGAAATCGCCCGCGGATCGCGGACGACAAGGTAGGCCCGCGCGAGGTCGTACAACGCCGAAGCTGCGAGGGGCGCAGACCCGATCGTGCCGCTCCGCGCAAGCGTGGCTGCCTCCTCGAGCACCGCGATGCCTTCCGCGCGACGCTGGCTTCGCACGAGGAGATTGCCGAGATCGTCGAGGACGCTAAGCAACAGGTGGGGACTCGGCTGGACAACCTGCCCGAGATCGATGCGAAGTCGCTCGAGGAGCGCGATTGCCTCGTCGGTTCGCGTGGTCTCGGCGAGGGCCTTGGCCAAGTGACTCTCGGCCACCAGGGTACGCGGATGGGCTTGGCCATAAATACGACGCGCCAAGTCGACTTCACGCTCAGCGTGGCGAACCGCCGATCTGGCCTGGCCGATGTCGACGAGGACGTTGGCTGCTCCGGCGTGGAGATCGAGCATCGTGGCGCAGTCGGGGCACTCCAGCGAGCCCTTCTCGATGGCCGCCTCAAGTCGGCTGAGAGCTTCCACCGGTCGCCCGTCGCTGTAATCGATTGCGGCCTCCGAAGCCGCGAGGGCCATCTCACTTGTTCCTGTCGCACCGCGTTCAATTAGCGCGCGGGCGGCTCGCAACCACCGCCGGCCGCCCTTCGTGTCCGAGAGATCGTGTCCAACCACGAAGGCCAGGTCGTCCGCGGCTGCGAGCGCGAGGTCAACGTCGCCACTGGCCTGGGCAAGGTGGTACGCGCCCTCAAGGTCGTCGACCACGGCGCGCCAGTTGTCGAGCGAGATCTTCGCCACCCCGCGGATATAGAGCGCCGATGCCACAAGGCCGGGGCCGCCCTCTGGGCCGCGATTCGCAAGGAGCGCGTCGATGATCTGCACGGCGCCGTGGGCGTCTCCCAGTTCGGCAGCAAGGCGGGCGCGCCGGAGATGATCCTCGTCCGCATCGGATACGTCAGCTGAGATCGACACGGGATCGGTCGCACATCTTGCAGGCGACGCGAGTCGGTCGACAGCGTCGCTGGCCCCGATCAGGCCCGACGCGCTCACCCCGACGAGTGCGTCGGTGAGCGCGGCGACTTCGGCCAGGCGACGCCGCAAGCATGCGAGGCGTGCATCGTAACGCGGGTCGTCCGGCGCCCTACACACTTCGTTAGCCGCGCCGGACCAATCCGTCGCGAACACATCGAGTTTAGCTGCGACGTGGCTCGATGTCGTGGTGGCAAAGGGCACTTCGATCGACGCTACGGCCGTGTTGATCTGCGTCCGACGCTCGGATCCCCAGACAGACTCAAGTGAGTCTTCCAATGCCTCGCAAGGATCGACCTCGCCTTCTCCCGGTCGACCAAGTAGACCCACCGCGGCGCTCAGGGCGACCGCCCCGATCGACACCGCAATCCACCGGCGGCGGCGCGGCGTGCCCGTGCTCCGCAGCGCCGCGGCAAACTCCTCGATGGTCTGCCAACGGTCGTCCGGTCTCGCTGCGAGCCCGCACACCACGACGCGATACAGCGCGCGATTGCGACGGCGCGGCCGCGGGACATCGGCGATCTCCTGGGCCATCGCGGCCTTTGTAACCTCGCGGAGGCTTCGTCCGAGAAACGGCCGCCGACCGTACAGCGCTTCAAACAGCGCGACCGCAAACGCGAACACATCTCCGCGCGCGTCACCATGTCGTCCGGCGGCGAGCTCAGGCGCCATGTAGGCCGGCGTCCCAACTACGCATCCCGTGCGCGTGAGCGTGCGCGTATCGTCGAGGATCTCATCTCCGACTTGGATGGCCGCAGAGCCATCGAGCATGAAGACGCGTGCGAGGCCGAAGTCGGCAACCCGAACGCTCTCGTCATCACCGATCAGCACGTTCTCGGGCTTGAAGTCGCGATGTACCAATCCGGCGGCATGAATGGCGGACAATCCCGCCGCCGCCGCGAGAAACACGGTGATGATATCGTCAGCGCTCCGTGGTTTGGCCGCGATCCAGCGCCGCAGGTCGCGGCCTTCGACCAGCTCCATTGCCAGGAAGACACGGCCATCGGCCTCGCCCACGTCATACACCGAAACGACGTTGGGTGAGTTCAAGCGCGCCAGGGTCCGCGCTTCGCGAACCATGCGGGCGCGTGCGACATGGTCATTGAGACGATCGTCGTGAAGCAACTTGAGCGCCACGTCTCGTTCGAGCACTGGATCGCGCGCGCGATACACGGCACCCATGCCGCCGCGACCGAGTCGCTCCAACACAACAAAGCGGCCGATGTGCATCTGCGGCGTGTCGGTGCCGAACAACCGGGTCCGCACGCTCTCCCGTACCTGATCACGTGAAAAGTTGGCGGCTCCCTCGAGCGTCACCTCGCCCTGGGCAGCCCGCTGCGACCGGGCATTCGTGCTTGCTGGCCCTACGTCACCCACCATCGGCCTCAACCGCCGCTACGCAGTCGAACTGTAACGGATTCACCGCGCGGGCGCACGCATAGGCACGTCCGTGCCGCGGGCATACCCATCGCCCGCCAACCCGGCGCGGGGCCCAACTCATGGGTTGCATCGCCGATGTCGATCTCGAACGACGGGCCACGTGGAACGAAGGCGACGAACCCGCGCGGCGTCGGGCGAAGCTGAATCGACGCGGGAAAATGGTAACGAACGGTCATCGGCTCATCGAGGTCGCTGCGGATATCCGTGATGGAGATGCTGCGACCGTCGAGGGTGATCTCGCGGCGATGCATCGCTGTGCCAGTATGGCCGCGTATGCAACCCACGAGTCGGCGCGGCCCCTGCTCGATCGCGATCGGCGTGGCACGACGTCCGATGCGATGGCTCAACCACAGCTCGTGCTGATCCGGGTCACCCTTGCCGATCGTCGCCGTATTGTGCGCAGCGGTCGATCGCGCGTAGCTGCGCTCGTCTCCGGGCATGTACGTGCCCGTGCCTCCGTCGACGAGAATCCGTGTGGAGTCGCCGTTCCGGCCGGACAAACTGATCTCGATCGCGAGGCAATCGCCGTGAATGTGGCCGACCTGGTGCGCGAGACCGACGCCGCCGAGATTCCATAGCAACGTCCAGTCTCCGCTGTGCCGTCGGGAAAATCCGGACGCGTCCACGTCGTCACAACTTAGGCTCTCGCCCAACCGCGCGGCCAGCCGGGCGGGCGCGTGAGGCAAGCCGAGTTGGCTGTCGCCCCACAACGCAACGTCACCGTCGGGATGTGTGAAGGCCGCGGCGGCGCGAACCATGCGTCGCATCGCCCCTCCGGCGACGTCCGCGAGGCCGGGCAGGTACGGCTCCGCCAGCTGGCGTACGACGTCGAGCTGCTCCGCAAGCAAGCAGTGATAGCTCGGCGTCCGCTCGCGATGGACCCCGTCATCGGAGAGTTGCTCGCCGATCACGCGCACGAGCTCGGGAGCGAAACGCTCACGGAGCCCGTACGCGACGTGCCCATCAAATGCCAGCCCCACCGCCACGAGTGCGACGAGGTTGGTCCATAGGTGATTGCCGTCGAGGTGATATTCAACGTGACGCGCCAGGTGCTGGGCCTGGGCTGCGAGCGACGCGAGCACCAGCTCGAGCTCCGAGCCTTGAAGCGTCTCGGCATCTCGCGCCAGCCAGGCGAGCCAATGCTGGAGCCGCATCGCTGTGGGATACGGCTCCCAACCTACGCCTTCGACGTGCTCGTCGATCCAGTCGAGCACGGTCGCGCGCGCGCGATCGCGAGGACAACCGCCATGCGTGAGCCAGCCGTGGTAGTGGAGGGTGTACGTCCACAGCGGATCGCCGTTGTCCGCCCAGCCGAAGCGCAGCGGATCGTGGGGCGGCTGGTGGAGCAAGATGACGCCCTCGGCTCCGGGCGTACCCTCGGCGGAGGGACCCACGAAGCGATTCGGTAAGCGAAGGCGATCAAGGCCCAGCGCCCGGGATTGGACCGGACTGCGCGCAGGGCCGGCCGCTCGTCTTCGAACAAACGCTGCCAACTGACGAGGGCGTAAGTGCACCGCCGTTCGCACCGTAGGACCCAAGCGAGCGAACGCCTCGCGCCACGAACTCATCGCGACAGCAGTCCCACGGTGTCGACCACCGAAGGCCGTGTGAACCAGTCGCGCCGTAGTCGTGCGAACGCGCGATGGGCCACGAGAATCACCACGATATCCGCAACTCGCAGGGCCTCCTCGGCGCTCGTCAACGAGAGGCCTTCGATCGGGCAAACCGAGAGGTGGGGCTCGACGATCAACAACTCGCCGAAGTCGGCCGCGGCAAGCCCGAGGACGACTTCGATCGCCGGGCTCTCGCGGATATCGTCGATGTCGGGTTTGTAGGACAGGCCCAGGCACGCGATCCGCGGCCGTTTGAATCGCTCCGCCAGGGCGCGAACCTCGCGGACCACGTGATGCGGCCGACCGTCGTTGACGCGGCGCGCCGCTTGGATGAGCGGCGTTTGCTCGCGCGCGACGGCGACGATGAACCAAGGATCGACCGCAATGCAGTGCCCGCCCACACCTGGACCCGGACGGAGGATCTCGACCCGCGGGTGGCGGTTGGCGAGGCGGATCACCTCCCAAACATCGAGGTTGAGCCGATCACAAACCGTCGACAGTTCGTTGGCGTAAGCAATGTTGACGTCGCGGTAAGCATTCTCAGCGAGCTTCACCAGCTCGGCGGTCTCCGCCGAGCAACGCAACACCTCGCCCGAAACGAACCGCTCGTAGAAGGCCGCCGCCGCCTCGGTGCACCCCGGTGTCACACCTCCCACGACGCGATCGTTCTCGACCACCTCGCGGATCACGGCACCAGGCAATACCCGCTCGGGTGCATGGGCGACGTGCACATCCCCGCCAACGCGCAGGCCAGCCTCCTCGAGGATGCGGGCCACCAGGTTCCGCGACGTCCCTGGCGGAGAAGTCGACTCGAGAACCACCAGATTCCCCGGCCGCAGAACCGGTGCTAGCGCCCGCGTCGCCGCATCTACATACGAGAGATCGGGCTCGTGGTCGGCCATGAACGGGGTTGGGACACAGATTAGGAACGTGTCGGCCGGAACCGGCGCTGAAAAGGCGCGCAGCCTCCCGGCGGCGACGGCGGCGCGCACCAGCGCGTCGAGCTCCGGCTCGACGATGTGGATCTTGCCGTCGTTGATCGTGCCCACCACCTCCGCGCGAGTATCAAAACCGGCCACTCGATGGCCCCGCGTCGCGAGAACCGCCGCGGTCGGAAGCCCCACGTATCCCAGGCCAATAACGCAGACATCATGCTTCTCGCGCGACGGATCGACTGTGGCGTCAGACATGCGACTCTCTTTTCCAGCGCCATGGCATGCTATAGCGGGTTTCGTGATGTCGTCTAGCCGGAGCTGGCCGTGAACGCGAGCCTGGACGCGCTCTGGCTCGCGGCCATCGGTGCATTTGCATGCGTCGCCGGAGTCATGCCGCTCGTCCTACGAGCGTGGCGCGCCCTGGGCCGTCGCGACGACGAGGTCAGCCTCCGCAAGGTCCACACCGGGCAGATTCCCCGCGCGGGCGGGCTCGTGATCCTGTTCGGGTTCGGGGCGATGTTGCTCGTGGGCCTCGCTGGCGTGAACGACCTCAGCGCCACCCACGAGCTCTTCTCGGTCTCGCCGCTCACGGGTGCTCTCGTCGGCGCACTCGTGGTCGGATTGACCGGCGCATACGACGATCTCGTCGGGCTTCGGGCGCGCACCAAGCTCGCGATGCAGATTGTTGCCGCAGCGTTGGCGATCGTCTACGGCCTGCACTGGCCCGCGCTCGAACTCCTCCTCGGTTGGAAGTACCACTTTCTGTCTACGCTGCTGACCGCCGCATTTCTCGTGGCCGCGGTCAATGCTGTGAACATGATGGATGGGCTCGACGGGCTCGCCGGTGGGATCTGCGTGATCGGCTTTGGCACGGTGGTAACGTCGACGTTCGCCGACGGCCCGGGGGTGCGCCCTGACCTCCTCGCGGTCGGGTGGACGGCCGCTTGCGCGTTAGGAGCCGCCGGCGGGTTCCTCGTCCACAACCGCCACCCGGCAAAGGTGTTCATGGGAGACGCCGGGAGCTACTTCATGGGCTTCCTGCTCGCCGCACTGTTGATGCGCGTCGAACCGGTTCGCTGGCGTGTCGCCGAGATCCAGATTTCGATCGCGGTGTTGCCCCTGGCGCTGCCGCTGTTCGACATGACCATGGCGGTCCTGCGCCGCACGTTGCGAGGCCAGCCGATCTTCGCCGGCGACTCTGATCACGTGCATCACCGGCTCCTGGCTGCTGGGCTTTCACACGCACACGCAGTTTCCGTGCTGTGGCTGTCTTCGCTGATGTTCGCCGCCCTGGCGTACCTCAACGTGATCGGCATCGGCGGCTGGTGGACGCTCCTGGGCACCGTGGTGGCGATGGTCTTGGCAGCTGTGTTGCTCGGCTACCACAAGATGCTGGCGCGACTTCCAGCGTTTACCGGCGAGCGGTTCCTCGGCTGGCGGGATCGTCGGCGCGAGGTGATGGAGATGCTGGCAACGCTCGAGGAGATCCGCAGTGGCTCGACACTGACGGGCGAGGCGCGTTGGCGCGACATTGCTCCGCAACTCACGCGGGTGCTCGAGCGGCTTGGGGTGCCCGCGTTTCAGATCCGGGTGCACGACGACGTCATCGTGCGGCAGGGCGATGCGCGGGATAGCTGGGCGTGGCTCGGGCTGCCAATCCCTGGCACGGACGGGGGCGAGATCCGGCTCGCCCTTGCGATTCGACTGCCTGAACTTCAACAGGAGCAGCTGATGTTGGTCGAACGCGTGGTTCTCGCGGTTGCGGGAACCGAGATCGCGGCCCGTGCGGGCGAGCAGTTGGGCTCTCCCGAGCCAGGTCGCGTCGAGCGCCCGCACACCGCGGGGTGATCATCGCGGGGCGATCGGCTGGCGCACCCGTCCTCGGCGTTGCGCAGCCGAAGGGCGGGGGCGCGAAGCGACCTTGGGCATCGGGCCACGTACGTGAGCATCGAATCCAGCGCCTGCGCGTGAGACCACCGCGACCGTTGGCGCCCGCGTCGACACTAGCCCCAGCAGCGCGCCGATCGACTCCGTCTGCGCCAAGCTAGCGAGCGACTCGGCGTCGCCGCTGAACGACGCAGCGACGAGATCGCGCGCGGTCTCGTCGCCACGTTCGGAGCCCGTAGTCTGCTCGATCCAACGCGCCAGTGCCGAATCACATTCGGGCCCGATCATGAACATCACAGCGCCGGCGCGATCCGACGCGCCGAAAGCGATGCGAAGATCCCCCTTGTCGTCGACAAGAGCTGCGAAGTCGGCAGGAACCTGTTTGCGAGCACCCTCAAGCGCGAGCACGTGGATGGACACCCCGGCACTTGTGGCTTTGTTGCGCTTAAACCGGATCCGAGGCGCGTTGACCCCGAAGTTTCGCGCCAGCGAGATGTTGTCGATCGCAGCATCGAGAAGCCCGGCGAACGCTCCGGTAGCACGCTTGGGATCGTCAGCTCCGAGCGCCACGGCCACATGGCGCTTGGGCCCAAGGCCAAGCAGCACGCGTCCATTCCAGCTGCGCAGCGTCGCATTGTACCGCTTGAGCATGTCGTCGAGAACGCCGCGGATCAAGAAGTTCTGACCGTCGACGGCCCGGGTGGCTTCACCGATCAGCTTCTTCACCGTCTGCTGATGGTGGGCGTATCGAGTCGTGACGGCACCGACGAGCTCGCGAGACGACAGGAGTCCCGTGAACGCTCCTTCGCTGATCTGATCGAGCCACGGAATTCCCACCGATCCTTCGGTACGCACGTGAACGTCGGCCACGTTGTCGCCCTCGGCGGTGATACGGCCGAGATCGGCGGGTACTCCAAGCGACTGCAGATGTTCACCATCGATGGTGGCGAACAATCTGCGCTTGCCGTAGGCGCGCCCGAGCTCGGGGCCGGTTGCGAGGCCGGCCAGGTCATCGGCGAAGTACAACGCCGAATTCACGCCGTCGAGCCACGCTAGCTTCGGGCCAGCTTCGCCGTCGGGGCGGGCGAGCTCGACCGCACCGAAGTCTCCGTTGGCTTTCTTCGTTGCAAGCAGGCGGGCGACCTGGCCCATGCGATCGCGAGCGATCGGAACCGCGATGATCGCTTGTTTACCCAAGAGGGCCGCACTCCACGCGCGTCCGAGATCCACGTGATCGATGAGCGAGGTCTCGAAACGCGGGCCGCCCTGCGCGACTAGCCGACGCAACAACGCGTGGCCGTCTTCACCACCTTGGGCGATCGCTGCCAACGCTTCGGCCGGTGCGGCGACGTGCACGGCTGCGGCCGGCTTGTCGGGCAAAGGGAGCGGGCGCGGTAGCGAGGGCTTTCGGGCCTGCTCGCGGGCGTGGCGGCGCGCGCGAACATTGTCCCGCTCGGGGCTGGTGGTGCCTGTCTCTGGCTTCCCCTCGCGACGGCACGCCATCACCAGGGTAGGAGCGACGAACGCGAGCGATACGACAACGGTGCGAGCGATGCGACGCATGGGGTTCGTTCCTCGGGGTCTGCTCCGGACCCACAAGCTAGCAGGTGGAAGCGCGCGGGGCACCCGCCTAGCTTGCGTCGGACGGAGGGCGGAGCGTCGAGCTTCATCGCCGCGCGGCCGAGGGCTGTTTGCGCCAGCCCCTCGTTGTGCCCGACGTCACGCTGGAGAGCGGGCGAGCGGGATCACGCACCGAAACCCAATTGCGGGGTGGCGCGCAACCACCGGCATCTGCCGCCGTGCTGCGACCCGCGACGCGATGAGGTCGTCAGACCAAGCGCTACCCTTGATCACGGCGCGATCGCCCGTGACAGTTCGCGTCCACTCGGCCGCGTTGCCCGCGAGATCCTGGGCACCGTCGGGACTCGCGGCCTGTGGGTAACGACCCACCGGCTCGAGGCCGCGGGCACCGCTCTCGCGGGTATGGGCCAAGCTCGAGTTGAATCGATCACCCCACGGATACGCATAGCCGTGGACGCCACCAGCCAGGCGCTCCCACTCCGCTGCGCTCGGGAGGCTTCCTTCACCTCCGCGCTGCTGGCCCCACCAGCGACAGTAGGCGGATGCTTCCGGTTGACTGATAAGCACGGCCGGGGCGTGCATCAGCTCGCCCCGGGGTCGACCGGCTCGCCACATCACCGCATCGCGATCGCCGAGGGGTTCGCGTGGCGTCCGCTGCCAGGTTGCGCGATCGATCCACGGCTCGGCGGCACCGGTGGCGTAGACGTAGGCTGCATACTCCGCCTGCGTCACAGGGTGCAGCATGATCGCGAACGCTCCCGTGTGTGCCCGTTGTTCGGCGGGCTCGGCACGCAACCGAGCAGCCACAGTCGTCATGTCGGCACCCGCGTGAACGGCCTCGGCAACCGCACGCGCGCGATCGTCGAGGCTAGAACCAGCTCTGTACGAACCCGCCGCAACGACGACGGTCCCTTCGAAGTCTGGACCGCCGTGCGCGCAACCGACTCCCATCAGGCCACACAGGAGGAGCCAGGCACGACGCACCACGTCGGTAGGCATCGGCCACCCCTCGTCGCCTATTAACATCTCTAGATCATCGCGGCCCAACTTGGTACGCGTAGCCGTCGTGACGATCCCGTTCATCTGCGTGCTGCTCGCCTGGTTGCTGATCTATGCGCCCAAGATCCCCCTGACCATCGCGATGGCGCGGCAGCCGGAGGGCTTTGACAACAAGCTCCCCCGCGCCCAGCAAGATCGCCTGACGGGCATGGGCGCGCGCGCGCGCGCGGCCCATCTCAACTCGTTCGAGGCGTTCGCGCCGTTTGCTGCGGCGGTGCTCATCGCGCACGTCGGCGGCGGAGATCCTCGGCGCGCGAGTCTGCTGGCGATCGCATTCGTCGCGTCACGGGTGCTGTACATCGCCGCCTATCTCGCCGATCTCGACAAGCTGCGCTCCACGTTGTGGGGCATCGGGATGCTGATCGTCGCAGCATTGATGCTGCTGCCGACGATGTAAGGCTGGCAGGGCTGCTGCTAGAACTCGATCCGCAGGACGAGGCTCGCACCCGTCGAGCGGAAGAATGCGCGCAGGTAGTGCCGCGCCAACACCCGTTTATTGCGGAACGTGCGCGCGATCGGGACGCCCGCCGCCACCGAACCCAGGGCCGAAAGGGCTGAGCGAGCCGACTCCGAGCGAAGCTGCCAGATGTCGGCCCGCAAATCGACGACCGGCAGACTCGCGCCGTGGAACTGACGCTCATCGGAAGAGCTGTCGGCGAGCATCCACCGCGCCCAACCGAGCTGCGAGCTGAAGCGAGGTTCGACGGTCGCTTCTGGGACGCGGGCCGCCTGACCGCCCTCGTCTTCTGTCCGCAGGGTAGCGGCATCGGGCGGCACCGGATCGGCCGAGTAGGCGAGCCTGGGCACGGCAAGCGACATCACCGCGAGGGGAAGTCGAAGGCGCATGCCGCACGCACGCATTCCCTTTAGGTTACTCGGCGAGAGGCGCGAGCGTCACCCTAAAACGACACCCTACAGGGGCAAGATGCGCACCGGCCGGCACTTTGATGGGGGACAAGCTACAGCTTTGACAACGACTCGAAGGGTTCGCGGCGCCGATTGACGCACAGATGCACCGATCTGCGTCGGACCGGCATGTTCGATGTCGTCCCCTCGCCTAGCAGCCCGTGGTGGAACGCGGGTGCTAGCGGCGCTTGTCGGCTGCGGCGTGCTCCAACTGCTCGCGCAAGCGCCTCGCGATTGCCCAAGCGAACTAGCCGCGTTTACCGCTCTCGGAGCACGCGCCAGAACCACGCGACGCCGCCGAGCAACACAATCACCGAGAACACGCCGCACGCGATTCCCCACAGCCAGTAGGTGCCGCCCAGTGCGCTGGCGATGTGGGCCGTGTCAGAAGGAATCGTGCCGGCGCCCGTGCGAGCGACGTCGGTAAAGAGGTAGTCGGCGCGTGAAAACACGGAAAGCGCGAGCTGCGTGGCCAAGAACACGCTTGCGAGCTGGGCGGTCGCGGGCGCTGTCCGCACGCCGAGATATCCCAAGAGAGCAGCCACCGCGAGGGTAAACGTCACGCCGAACGGGTTGCGAACCACGAGCGCGACGGCCACAGCGAGCAAGAGCGCGGCGATCGTCAGGAACGTCCGCGACGCACGGGCGCTCCGCCCGGCTGCAAACGCCACGGCGCCGACGATTGCCGGACCGACCAATCCCCCGGCTGACACCAGGGCGGACGGCACGCCGGCGCGCACGCCGACGCTGGTGGCCATGCCCGAGCCATCGGCGAACATGACGAAGCGTTCGAAAGAACCGCCGACGCAAAGCGCAACGACGCCGTGACCTAGCTCGTGGAAGAGCGTGGAGAGCAGGAGCAACGGGTAGGCGACGAGAGATCCATAGGGGATCAGGTACAGGGCCACCGTCAGAGCGATGCTCCATTTGATCGCTGCACGCGCCCGTCGGCGGATGGCAGCGTTTTCTAACCAGTCGAGGTGCTGCACAGCGGGGCTCCGGAGCGGCAACCCACCGCCCGTTGTTTTGATTTCGACACAGACGCCCTCCGCGCGCAAGGCGTGGCGCAGAAGCGCGCCGTGCCGATCGGCACGCGGGCGCGTGTTCGCGCTCGCCCCTGCGCACACGGGGCGCCCTGGTATCATCGCCCGGTGCGAGCGCAACCGTGGATACTCGGCGCCGGGTTCACAGCGATGCTCGCCTGCGGGGACATCGATCCCGAGTTCCCTCCGTACATGCCAGCTTCGGGGCCGACCGACTCGGGACCCGCGGTTGGACCACATCACATGACGGCCGCTGGCGGCGGAGGCAACAGCACCGCGACCGGTTCGGGATCGGCCGACGAAACGGCGTCATCCGAATGCCCGCTCGGCGACGAAGGATGCCCGTGCACCCCGGACGGTGGTTGTGCCCTCGCGCTCACCTGCCTCTCCAACATCTGCGTCGATGCTGGTGAGCTTTGCAAGGTTGGAACCGAGGGCTGCCCATGCACGGTCGGTGGCACCTGTGATCCGATGCTCACCTGCTTGTCGAACCTGTGCGTGAACCCTGGCGACGGGTGATCATTCACCCGGTGGTGGTGGGCTCGGCGCTTCGATCGTATCCGGCTTGACGACCTGGGCACCGCCGCTCGGCATCGCGAAACGCGTCGTGTCGACTTCGGCGCCGAACTCGAGCTTGGTGATCACTTGGGTGGCTTTGAGTAGCGAGGCATCGGTGACCAGCTTGAATGCAACCTTGACACCGTCGTGCTCGCGATAGTCCTCAAGCGACACCGAAACCGGCACTTTTCCCATCGGTGATGCCTGCTCGAACTTCTGCGCCACGTTGAGTCCGGTGTCCGCATCGAACGTCACCAAGTTCTCCGCGCCTGTCTTCGACGTCAGTTTGACATCGTAGACGCGCTTGCCCCCGAGTTGACGCTCGGCAACCGTTTCAGCGCGAGCAAAGTGGCGTTGCCAATCAGCCGCGAGCACAAGCGACGACGCCCAAGCGAGCTGCTCCGCCTCGACGCCGCTGAGTTTGCGCCTGCCGTTGATCGGATCGTCAGACCAGATCACGTCGCCCTGCTTGCCAGCGCGGAGCATCCCGACCCCACCCATGTCTTGTTCGGTGTAGAAGTCGCCATCTTTCCACCAGAGCTTGGTGGCCGCCCGAATGTTCTGACCGTCGATCTCGACCGCGCTCTCGGTGTAGAAGCTGTGCATCGCCTCGATCTTTGCCTTGCCTCCGACCGCGTCGACGGCCTTGTCGAGCAGTACGCTGGCTTCCGGCAAACCGGCCGCCTTCGTTTCGGTCACCGCGGCGCCGCCCTTGGGGTCTGCGGCCTTCGCTGCCACCTCGCTGCCAGCGTTGGTCGGCGAATCGACCGGCTTCGTGCACGCCGAAGCGCTGCACACCGCAAAGACCAGCCACACTCTCGATCGCATCTTCATGGCACTACTCCTTGGCGAGAAACTCAGTGGCGGCGCGCAACACGGGATCGCGCCCGGCGGCGAATTCAGCGCGGGGCTCGGGCACGATCACATCCGGCACAACCCCGACGCCCTCGACGACTGTGTGTTTGGGCGAGCGATAGTCGCCGACCACGTACTGCAGGAGGGCGCCGCCCTCGAGCTCGTCGATCACCGATGGCAACGCAGCCCCGGCCGACGCGCTACCGCCGAAGATCGTGACTCGCCCGAGATCGTGCAAACCGGCAGCGAAGATCTCCGACGTGCTCGCGGTTCCCTCGTCGACCAACAACGCGATCTTCCCGGTGAAGGGATCGCCCCCTGGTTCGACGTTGAACTCCTGGGCGAAATCGCGAAACTGCAGCCGCCCGAGGCTTGCGGGCTCGCTGAGTAGTAGGCGCGCGACCGGGACAGACATCGCTCCGACCCCACCGGGGTTGCCACGTAAATCGAGTACGAGGCGCTTCATACCCTTGCCGCGGAGCTCGGTCATCGCTTCCTCGACCCGCTTGACCATCGGTAACATCCAAACGTTGAACGCGATGTAGCCCGTCGCGCGGTCGTCGAGCATCCGGTGCTCGACCCGGGTCGGCACATCCCGCAGGTTCCCAAGCGTCACCAGCTCGCCTTCCGGCTCGATGCAGCGGACGACACGAACCACCTCTTTGTCGCCCGCGTGCGGATCCGTCACCCGCAGCGCGTGGGATTGACCCGCTCGTAGGCATGACATCCGAGCTTGCACCACGCGCCCGATCTCGAACGCGAACTCGGCCGGCCGGGGTGCGCGGGCCTTGA
This sequence comes from uncultured Myxococcales bacterium, assembly GCA_902826865.1. GTDB lineage: Bacteria > Myxococcota_A > Polyangia > Nannocystales > Nannocystaceae > Xiheibacterium. The sequence continues at coordinate 13,330 of CADEGN010000040.1, read as the reverse complement.
TCCGCGTGATCGCGTGCTCGAAGCCGTCGCCGTCGATCGCTAGGAGGATCGCGCCGGCGTAGACGGCGCTGCGCTTGCCCGTGACAGCGGACGAGACGACGACGAGCCGGTCCTCAAGCCAGCGAACCGACAGCGGCGGCAAGGCGGGTCCTACGCGCTCCTCTTCGTCGGCGCGCGCCCGCGAATCGAACAGCCGCAGGTGGCTCTGACCGAGCTCCGTGAGCATCTCGTTGATGATCGCGTAGGCCTCGGCCTGGTCGCTAACACCGACGAGCCGGGCGCCGTACCGCTGGCGCAATGCCGGCCAGTCGCGGCAACCTAGGGTTGGATCGTAGTGCTTCTCAAGGACCTTACGCCACACCTGCTCCAGGGTTGCGACGTGCTTGCTGGCGGGCAGCTCGGGGAGCGTCGCTACATCGAGCAACGCGAAACTGGGGCAACGCTCGGTCGAGGCTTGGCCAGTTTTCGTCGTCGGCTTGTCGGGGTCGCCGGGCGTCGTTGGGGCCGGCTTTTCGGGCTGGTTCTCGGGCGGCGGAGCCCGATCGCAGGCATGCAACGAGAACGCGAGGGCCGCGAGCAGCCGAGCGAATCTCCGGATCATTCGTATGTCACGCGCTCAAGCGCCGCCAAGTCGAGCACGACGATCTCCTGACGACTGAGATTGAGGATTCCATTGCGCTGCATCCGATTGAGCGCGCGCGAGATCTCCTCGCGGACCGTACCGAGCCGCGCAGCGACCGTGTTCATGTCGAGCTGGCGCGGGATGACCGTCTGCTTGCCCGGCTCGGCACCGTTGCGCACCGCGAGCGTGAACAGGAACGACGCCAAGCGGCGCTCGACGGAACGCAAGGAAAGGTCGAGCACGAGATCGATGAGGCGGTTGGCGCGAAACGCCATATGGCGCATCAACGCGAACGCCAGGATCTCCGACCGCGCGGTCAGCTTCACCACGGGATCCGTCTCGAACCGATAAACCTCGGAATCGGCCATGGCAAAGGCCGACGCGGCGCACTGCACGTCGCGCGGAAGGAAGCCCTCGCCGATCATCTTGCCCGGCTCCGCGAGATAGAGGATCTGCTCGCGGCCCTCGCTCGAGATCAGGCTGAGCTTGAACTCGCCGGACTTCACGAGGAACAGACCCGGGCCCGGCTCACCGCGTCGGAAGAGCGACCGTTTGCGCTTGATGTCGAGGCACTCGGCGATCTGGCACAGCTGGCCGATCACATCGTCTGGCACACGATCCCACCCCGCCCAGCGCTTGAGCATCTTGGTGACGAGCTCGGCATCCCCGGCGTCGAGTGGCATGTCGCGGAGTGTAGCCGGACGCGCCCAGTCACGCGACAGTTCTCACGGCTCGATCGCACGTCGCCGCCGCCCACCCATGCACCGTGAGTCCGCGCCTGCGTGAGTGTTTTGTCAATAAATTCAGCTATTTGATGCCAGACCAGTTCGGAGCCGCGCGCCCAGCCAACGCCGCCGGGTCGTCGGTGAAATCGCCGTTTCGAAAGGCGCCGCCCTTCCACCCGGCCGGCTCGCTCTCGAATGCGAGCCGACGCAGCCAAGTCCACGCGTAGATCCCGGCGTCGTGCCCATCGGAGAAACGGATTGCCAGGGCGTATGCGCCCATTTCATGCAGCTCCTCCGCGCGGATCGTATCGGGGAATTCTGTGAAGCGAACCGTGTCGCCGTGCCCCTGGCATACCGCGCACGGACACCACCCGCGAAGATAGGGGATCGGTAGCTCGCTCAACGCGTCGTCGTCCCATCGCACGACGAGACAGTTGCGCCCAATGCTATGGGCAAGGTCGACGGGCCGGACCACGCGTCGGGCAGCATAGCGCGACGCGGCCGGCGTCACAGGCCCTGCGCGCGCAGCACCCCATCGAGCCTCCGGCGCAGCTCAACCGGGACCCACGGGCCGTCCTCGGCCACAAACGCCAGACCGCACCCGCGAAGCTCGCTGATCCCGACGTGGACGCCCATGCCGGGGCCCACGGTGCCATCGCCGACCGCCATCGGGGAAGCGGTCAGCATGGCGTCGCGCACGGTCGCGGATACGGCATCGCGAACCAGGGCGGCGAGCAGCTCGAGCGTACTCCTGGGCAGCGTCGCGACCAGGATCCCGAGCAGGTGGTCATCGCGGAGCACGCGATGGACATCCTCCTCGAGCGCAGCTCGCTCGACGCTGGCCGGGCGCACGATCAGGCCGAGTCGACGGCCGACCGCGAGGAGCTCCGCATCGGACACCTCGTGGAGGCCAGCGCGCAGCGATCGCGGGCGCAGGGGGAGAAGCTGGGCGTGGGCGGCAACCTCGTCCTCAGGGGCGCGATCCGGCTGCACCAGTGGCTCAAGCAAGTCCTGGGGATCGATTCGGATCGCCAGCTCGAGCGCGCGGAGCTGCGATCGCTGTGCCATCGGCAATCGGGTCCACACCCACGACTCAATCGCTCGGAGCTGAGCGTCCGAAGCCCGCGCAGCGTCGTCGTCCACAAGGTACGGATCGGCGATATAGCGGGCGGTGACCGCGTCGGCGTGCGCGAGGCGGGAGACGAGGCTCGCCGACCAACGGGTCATCGTATGCCCACTCATGTGCAGAGCGCGGAGAAAGCGAGCGAGCCGGTGGCGTGTCGCTCGAACCCGGTCAACAAGGGCCGGCTCACCGGTGCCAGCGTCGGCTGGCTCGTCGCGGACGAGGCGAAGGCGCGGTGGCGAGGCATGGGAATCGGGCACATTCGGAGCATCGCGATCTTTCCGATGGTTCTTGATGCGGTCCTGCCGGAACGCGGCCCCAAGTGCGGCCACGTAATGCGCCGCATTCGCCCTGCGGCTTGCGCCGAAAAGTTGGAGCCACCGGGTAGGTGGATGTAATCTTTCGAAATCATGGAATCTACGCCCCGATTCCGCGTCGCGCCGCTTCCCCGCCCGACCGGGATGGTGGGCGAAAGACGCCATCGCCGATCCTCCTCCGCGGCCATGGCGATCGAGCTCGCGTTCACCTGCGCCGCCGAACGTGCCGGCTTGGACGTCGTGCTCCTCGTCGACGATGCCGGGATGCTAGTGGCCGGAAGCAGGACGTCCCTCGATTTATCTATGCTCGCGGCCGTCACGCCCATCGTGGGCCGCGGGCAGGCGATCCCGCGGATCAAGCGCGACGGAAAACCTCGCGACATGAGCGTGGCACCGATCTGTTTGGGCGGTGAGCAGTTCTACCTGGCGGTCGTCGGCGGTCACTTGCGTGAGCGTCGACGCGAGCTGGGTGAGAGCGTCGCGGCCGCGACCCGCATCCTGGCCTGACGTTCACGGCGATAGCACGTCGATCGCTGCGCGGAGACCGACATCGAGATCGCCCGCGACAGGCATCGTTGGGGTCAGCGCGAGCACAACATCGGGAGTTACGCCGACACCATCGATCACGCGATCGCTGGGCGCGTAGTAACGCGCGATGGTGAAGGTGGCGACCGATCCGTCTGGCAACCCAAGCACTTCTTGAACCGTGCCTTTGCCGTAGCTGCGTTCACCAACGATGGTGGCGCGGTGATGATCCTGCAGGGCCGCCGCCAACAGCTCAGAAGCCGACGCGCTGTGACGATCTTGCAGCACGACGAGCCGAGTCTTTGCGTCGGTCCCCGCGGCGTGGGCGATCTCCTCGCGCAAGACTCGGCCGCCGCGACCGCGCGTGCGCGTCAATACGCCGTCCTTCACGAATAGATCGGCCACGACCAGTGCCTCATCCACCTCGCCACCGGGGTTGCCGCGCAGATCGAGGACGATCCCGGCAACCGTGCCTCGGATCGCGCGGCGGCGAGTTGCGATGGCTCGTTTGACCGCGTCGCCGCTCTCCCTCGAGAAGCGGCGGACGATGACGTGGATCACCCTGCGGCCGTCTTCGGTGGTGACGATCGCGGACTCGACAGCTCGGCTCGACGTCTCCGTGAGTACCAGGTGGAGCTCGCGTGGGTCGGGCACGTCCGGCGACTGCAAAGCCAGCGCGAGCTCGTCCCCAATCGCACCCGCGAGCAACAACTCGAGTTCGACCTGGCTGCGCAACTCGTCGACCTCGCGATCGCCGATGCGGATCCATCGGTCCCCCGGTCGCACGCCGTGCTTGGCGGCAGGCGAGTTCGGGGCGACCGCCATGACCTCGACGCGCGGATCTCCCGATCGATCGAGCTTGAGCGCGACCGCCATGCCCGTGGTCCCGCCGTCGGCGCGGCGCCGCAGCGTCTTGCGCTCGCTCGCCGTCAGGAAATGGCTGTGGGGATCGAGCTCGGTCAGCATCGCGCGCAGTCCAGCGGCGAAAACGCGCTGCTCATCGACAGGTTCGACGTAGCGGGCGAAAACGGCCTCGAGCGTGCGATCAAAAACGGTGTGGTCGAGCGTAGCCGGCGCGGCCGCGTGGGGCCCGCGACCAACGGTCGCGGTGAGCCCAAGCGTCGTCGCCACGCCCAGAGCAAAACCGGCAAGACCGATCCGCCACTTCACCACCCCAACCTTGGCGTATCCTCCGCGCGAGGTCAAAGCGCCCCCCATGCAAACACAGAGGCCCCACGACTCCATTTGTTCCGCCCCTCTTTCTTCGGCCCGACTTTCTTCCGGCCTACTTTCCTCCGCCCCCCTTTCTTCCGCCCCCCTATCTTCCGCCCCCCTTTCTTCCGCCCCCCTTTCTTCCGCCCCTCCTTGTTCCGCGCCGCGGGGCATTCGCGCACGACTGCAACCGTTGGTGGTGCTCAGCGCGCTGGCACTGACCTCCGCGTGCAAGAAGGACGAGCCCGCCCCAGCGCCCAACGCGTCGGGCGCGGGGGCCAACACGGGAGTGAAGGCCGGCGAAACACCCACCCCGGGGACCGGCGACGCGAAGACCGGTGCGCCGACGACGCCTGGTGCTGGCGTGGTCCCTGCCGACCGGCTGGTACGCGCGGATCGATTCGCCCGCGGTGACGTCCTGGGCCACTTCGTACTCGCCAATCCCTCGAACCTACTCAAGAAGATCAAAACGCAGCTCGTGCCCGAGGCCCAGGCCGCACTGGTCGACGAATCGTTCCTGCGCTCGGCCAGCGCCGCGGGCCTGGGCGCGCGTTCGAAGATCGCCACCAATCTCGATCTGACCAAACCGCTCGGCTGCGTCGTGGTGGACTCCAAAGCCACGACTGTCCCTGTCGCATGCGTCCTCGGCTACACCGGTGGCGCAGCCGCACTCGTTGCGGATCTCGGCGAGGAGGGCAAGCAAGCCGACGCCGCGGGCCACCTGGCGAAGTACACGATCTCCGGACAAGACGTGTTCGTCGACGACCTCGGCGGCCAACCGGTGGTGAGCGATCACGGCGATGTGTTCGCGAAAGCCCAGCCATACCTCGCGGGCAACGTCGTGGGCCGTGCGCCTGCGATCGTTAGCGACGTCGAGTTCGTCGTGTACCCGGGCGCGGCGATGATCCGATACGTGGACGAAATCGCGGCGCTCACCGAGATGGTCAAGTCGATGAGTCCGACGCCGCCCACGTCGGACAACGCCCTGGCAGGCGCCCTGGCCGAGTACCAGGTGAAGTCCAATGCCCGGATGATCGAGCGCCTCCGCCAATACGATCAGTTCACCCTGGGGTTAGGGCTCGACCCCGATGGCTTCGTGATGCGCTACGCGGGCTTCCCGACGCCGGGAACCGATGCTGAGGCCGAGACGAAGTTGATGGCCGCTGGCCCGCTCGATCCGACGCTTGTGAAGTCTCTGCCCGTCGGCTCATGGGGGGTGTTTGGCGGAAACCTCCACGTCCACAAGGTCTTCGCGGCACCGGGGTTCGTCGAGCTGCGGAAGATAGCGGTCGACGCCTACGCCAAGGCCACCACCAAGGACCCGGCGGCCGTCGAAGCCGCGATCGACAGCCACCTTGCCGAGGCCGAAGCCACATACTCGGGCCAATCCGCATTTGCGTTCTTCGCCGCACCTGGGACCTTCGGGGGATTCGCGGCCATCAACGCCCTGCAACCCGGCAAGGAAGCGCGGGAGGGCTGGAAGCGTTGGTCGGCAGCGTTTACGCCCGAGTCTGTTCTCGGGGCCGAGGCCGCGAAGCAGGTCACGTGGTCGTTCCAGATGGATGCCGCCAAGGCCGGGGACGTCGCCATCGATCGGTGGATCATCGAACCGACGGCAAAGTCGCGCGAGGAACTCGAGGAGAAGATCAAGGACAAGGCCATGCTCGCGAAGTTTGGCGGTCTCAAGATCGTCATCAGCCGCGTCGAGGTCGACGGCAAAGTCGCGCTCGTGTTTGCGCCCGGCGCCGATGACAAGGCCACCCAGCGGGTTGTGGATGCGTTGCGTGGTACCGGCTCACTCACCGCGGATCCCGGCCTCGATGCCTTGCTTCGCCGCGACGCGGGGCTCTCAAGCATGTTTGCGATGGACGCGAAGGGCTTGATCGCGTGGATGAGGGAGCTCGCGCCGCCCGACAAGCTCACGCTGCCCGACAACGTCGGCAACGACCTGGGCGATCTCTTCGTCGCGAGCTTCTATGGCGACGCCGGGGCCATGAGCGGCGAGGTAGTGGTGTCGCAGAAGTTGATCGATCAGATCCGCGCCCTCGCGAAGTGATCGAACGATCGCGGGCGCCGGCCGAAGGCGGGCTCGCGCCAGGTCAGCGTCTGACCCGGCTGCCCGTCTTAGGCCGCCTTGCGCGACGGTGCCGCAGGCACCGTCCCAGTGGCCTGAGCAACGGTCCTGTACGCGTTCTGGAACAGCTGGGCCCGACGGGTGCGCGTCAGCTCGTCCGTAATCGCCTCCGCCGTCACCGCATCGACGAACCGGGACACGAAGGCGTAGAAGCGAAGGCTCGGACCGTGCATCGTTTTCTCCCAAATCTCCCAACGCGTGTCGGGCAGGCGGCTGACAGGTGCGCGGGCAGTTCGTTGTTCCGGTGTGCCCAAGCTGTCGCCTGCCACCCGAACAGTGCAGGGGCCGTACCATCTCGATACACGCTGCAAGGGGCGCGCTCGTTCCCGCGAAATGCCCATGATCCTCGCACCCCCACGGGCGCTTCCGCCGACCCCGATGCCCGGAAATGAACGAACGACGCCTCGGGTAGCGCCGGTCGGCCGACGGTGCCTGCAATGCGGCGTCGGAACCTCGACGATCCCATGAGCGTTGATGACCCGCCGACACCGTGCAACCTGACGGCGACCTACGTCTGTGGCGGTTGTGGGGCGGCGCTCGTGCTGGATCTCGCGCGCGCGAGCGCGATTTGTAACTACTGCGGATCACGGTTGATCGATCGCACGCGGACGGGCGCGATCGATCGCATCTGCGCGTTCCGAGTGTCCCGCCCTGCTGCACGTGAGCGATTACGACAACACCTCGCCGACGCTTGGTACGCCCCGAGCGCGATCCGTAGGCTCGCCCGGACCGGAACGCTCGAGATCGATGCCCTCACCGGTGTCCTCGTTCCCTTCATCGCCTACGCCGCGCGGTTCGATCTGCAATACCGTGCGGAGATCGGCATCGACTGGTTCACGTATCGAACCGCGGGCCAAGGCAATCGCAAGAGGGTTGAGCGCGTCCGACACACCGAGTGGCTCCCGCTGCGCGGCACGGCCGCGGGAGACCATGGTGATCACCTCGAATGCGCTTCGATCTCGATCACCGACGCTGAGGCGATGTCGCTCGCGCCATTCGACCTCGGGGCAGCACTGCGCTTTGCTCCCGAGTTGATGGCGGGATTCGCAGTCGAGCTTCCCACGCGTACCCGCGACCAGACCGACGAAGCGGCCCGCGGCGCCTTGGTCAGGCGTGCGCGCAGACGTTTGGAGCGCGAGTGGCTCCCCGGTGATCACGCGCGCGTCGTCGAACTCGCCGGCGACGTCGAGTTTGAGCGGGCCGACGTCGTGCTTCTGCCCGTGTGGGTCGCGAGTTATCGCCACGCCGGCAAGGTCCGACGAGTCCTCGTACACGGGCAAGACGGCCGTTGCGTGGGACGCCCACCCGTGTCGCTTCTGCGGGTGTCCCTACTCGCAGCATCCATCGCCGCTGCGCTCGTGCTTCTGGGTTTCCTCGTGGGGGTGTTTCGATGATTGTCATTCGCTGCGACGCTTGTGGCGGTGCGGTGGCATTCGACACCGATCGACAGCTCGTACAGTGCCTGTTCTGCGCCGCGGTCGCACTCGTGCCCGAACCGGTCCATGCGCTCGAGCACCCAGGGGTTGCGATTCCATTTTCACTCACGGCGATCGACGCGCGTCGGGCTTTCCGCGCTTGGACCCGGGATTCCTGGTGGCGCCCACCCCAACTGGCTGCACTCGAAGCAGAGATCACCGCGCTATGGATCCCTGCCTGGCGGGTGCGCGGTGAAGTGGAGACCCACTGGGCCGGGCTCGCGCGCGGCGCAACCCGCAGCGGCAAGCGCCCACGCAGCGGGATCGATCGTGGCCCCGCCGAAGTCATTATCCCTGCCTCGTTGGGTCTGTCGGCCCGCGAAGTCGCCGCACTTGGCGAATTCGACGAGCCGGCGGCACGTCCATGGGAAGCGCACGACGCCGCAGTTCCTCGCGAGACTCCAAGCCTGACTGCCGCAGGCGCCCACGCGCGCGCCTACGGCCCCATGGCCCGGGCTCGACGCGCGACCATCGCCCGAGCAGAGGGCGTGCAAGACTGTTGCGGGAGCGCACGCATCCATTCGCTGAACCAGCGCCTGCTCGCGCTCCCTGTTTTCATCGGCAGTTTCCGGTATCGCGACCGCCCGTGGAGATTCGTGCTCAACGGACGCAGCGGAGTGATCGTCGGCGACGCGCCGCTCGATCGGCGCAAAGTTGCGCTCGTCGTCGCGCTGATCTTCGTGGTGGCTGCGCTCGTCGTTGCGTGGCTCGACCGCAATCCTCCCGAACTCCGTCACGGCTCAACGGCGCAACTGGTGGAGCAGAAATGACAGCGTATCCACGCTCGTCTCGATCTCCTGCTTGATGAGGTCAGCCCCGCCGTGGCCCGCGTTGCGCTCGATCCGCAGCCAAGCTGCGCGTTCACGCGCGCCCGCGGCGGCGTTGGCCGCCTGAATGGCCGCTACGAACTTACGCGCGTGCATCGGATCGACACGATCGTCACTGTCTGCGGAGAGCAGAAGAAGCGGCGGGTAAGCGATGTCGTCCTTGACGTTGTGATAGGGCGAGTATCGGAACAAGTTGGCGAACTGGTGTGCGTCGGTGGCTGCTCCATACTCGGCAATCCACGTCTTTCCCGCACCAAACAGGTGGTAGCGGATCATGTCTAGCAGAGGCACGGCACACACAACGGCGCCGAACAACTCGGGGCGCTGCGTCATCGCTGCCCCCACGAGTAGCCCGCCATTCGACCCACCGAGGATGCCGAGCCTTGCCGGGCTGGTGTAGCCGCGATCCACGAGAAATTGTGCGGCCCCGAGGAAGTCGTCAAACACGTTTTGTTTCTTGTCCAGCATTCCGCTTCGGTGCCAAGCGTCGCCGAACTCTCCGCCCCCGCGGAGGTTAGCTACCGCGTAGATCCCTCCGTTTTCAACCCACATCACCGCGCGGGCGGAAAACTCCGGCAGGAGGCTGACGTTGAAGCCCCCGTAAGCCGTCAGCAGCGTCGGTGCCTTGCCATCGAGTCTGGTATTGCGATCACGGATCACAAACATCGGGATGGTTGTGCCGTCGTTCGACGGGTACCACAGCTGCTCCGTCAAGAAACGGCTGGTGTCGACTGGAATCTCGACCTTCTCCCACAGTGACGTGGCGCCCGTAGCTATCGAGGTTCGGTAAATCGTCGGAGTTTGGGTGAACGAGCTGAAGTAGAAGTAGGCGTCGTCCTCGTCGGGATTGCCGATCATCCCGCTCGCAGTCCCAAGCCCCGGCAACCCGATTTTCCGCACGAATTTGCCGCCTAGGTCGCGAACTTCCATCTCCGAGTGGACGTCGCGGAGATAGGAAAGGACGAGGTGGTTGCCGATCACGTCGACACCGTCGAGAACCGCCTCGGACTCCGGCACCAGCTCGCGCCAGTTCTTGCGCGCAGGCTTTCGCGGGTCAGCAACCAACACCTTGTAGCGCGGCGCCCCAGCGTTGGTGAGGATGTAAAACCGATCCTTCCACGGCACCACCGAGAAGACTGCGTCCTCACCGACCGCCAGCGAGGTCCACGGCGATTCTGGCTTCCCCGGCGCGGGTTCACTGGCGCCGGCGGTCACGGGGTGCTTGTGGAGGTCGCGAAAGTAAACGTCGTTCGACGTCCAACCATGCTGACGGCTGACAAACAACCATCGACCGTCGCGCGACACGTATGTACTAACAAACTGCGTCGGATCATGATTGGCGGGGACGACCAGGAGATCGGTCGTCGGATCGGTACCGAGCGCGTGGTAGCGGACCTCGGCGTGCCCGGGCAGCTCAGCCGGCGGGATGCTCGGGTCCTCAGGGAGGTTGATGTAGAAGAAGCCCTTCTCGTCCGGCCTCCACGAGGCGTAGGCATAGCGAGCGCCGCGAATGACGTCGCGCTCGAGGTCCTTACCAGTCTCGAGATCTCGGACGTAAAGCGTCGCCGCATCGGCGTTGTTGCGGCTGACGCGATAGGCAACATAGCGACCGCTCTCGCTCGGCATGATTCCTTGGACTGAGACGCTGCCATCGTCGCTCATGGCGTTGGGGTCGAGCAGGACTTGCTCAGCGCCATCTTCGCCGGTGCGCACGTAGTGAACGTCCTTCTCCTTGTCGCGATGCGAACGTGAGTAGAAATAGCGGTTGCCGCGATGATAGGGCGCCGATACGGAATCGATGTACGACAGTTCGGCGAGCCGCTTGGCCATCTGTTCTCGGCCCGGTAGCTTGGCGAGGTTGGCCCGCGCGAACTTGTCTTGTGCCGTCATCCACGTCGTGACCTCTTGATCATGGATGTTCTCGAGCCAGCGGTATGGGTCGCGAACGCGCTCGCCGAAAACGTCCACGACGTCGTCGACGGTGCGCGTGGCAGGTGGGGCATCGGAGATCTCGCTGACATGCGACATGGCCGGGCCGATGGCGCGGCTATTACCGCCGGACACGCCGCTTGTCGACGCGTGTCGACAGGAACTCGCGACAACTAAGCCGAGCACGGCTGCGACCTTGCAGTTCATCGTCTGCCCAGGCTAACAGGCCGCGGCCTTGACCCCGCGCGTCCGGGCGGCGTCGTGGCGTGAGCGAGCCCGCAAGCGCCGCCTCAACGCGGAACACCCCGCCCGAAGCCTCGCGCCTTGCGAACGGGTCGCGCCCCATCGGCCGGCCACGGCCAGGGGGCAAATCGTCGTCGGATGAGCGGACCCTTGTTGCGTAGACTGACGCCGATGTCGAGGTTCGCCATCTGGCTGCAGGCCGCGCGCCCGTTGGCCCAGGCCAACATTGCGCTGCCGCTTGCGGTCGGCGCTGCACTCGCTGCGAGCCGGCTCGGCACCCTGAACGTGCCCGCGCTCTTGCTGACGTTCGCGTTCGGCCTGTTTGATCACTTGTTCATCGTCTTCGCCAACGACGTAGCTGACGAGGAGGGTGACCGGCGTAACGAACGCGCGACATTCTTCTCAGGCGGTTCTCGCGTACTCCCGCGGGGCGCTCTCGATGCAGTGGCGCTGCGACGCGCGGCAATGGCGATGGCATTCGGCATGGCGGCCGTCGCACTATGGGCGGCGTTTGTAGCCGCACGACCCGGCGCGCTCATTGCCGCCGGCTTGGCCGCGTTGCTGCTGTGGGCCTACAGCTATCCGCCCCTGCGCCTATCCTATCGAGGGTACGGTGAGATTGCGCAGGGTATCGGCATCGGCGTCGTGCTGGTGGCATTCGCCTACTACATGCAGGTCGGATCACTCGATGGGCTGGCGCCGGAGGCATTCGTACCGGTCGTGTTGTTCGGCTTCGCAGGCAACATAGTCACCGCTCTGCCCGATGAAGCTGCGGATCGAGGGGTGGAGAAGGCGAGTTGGCCGGTGAGGTTCGGTCTTGTTCGCTCACGCAAGCATGCGTTGCAACTAAGCGCCCTCGCGATCGTCACCGCGCCGTTCGTGTTGCCCGACACGCTAGATCGCATGTGGCTCGCCGCTGTCGAGATCGTGCCCCTTGCCGTACTTGCAGTGGCGGCTCTAACGTGGCGCTCGGCTGCGGCGGACGACAGGGCCGGCCTCGTGCGGTTCGTATTGCTATGTGTCGGCGCGGTAGAGCTAGCGATGTTGGGGTGGGTCGCCTTGCTCGGGGCATGGGGCGCAAGCCTGGTTTCTTGAGTGCGGCGCTCGCGCTCTCGAACGCAGATGACCCGCGCAACGGGTTGGTGAACTCATGCCTCTGGCGCATGTGCCAAGGCGTGCACCGAATCGGCGTGGCAGCGAAAGACCTTCTCGAACCTGCTGTCATCCAAAACAAGGCTGAAATACAGCCGCTTTGGGTGGAAGCCGGCATGGTACCGCGTCATTCCGAGCGCGCGCTGCAACCGATTGACAACACCGAGCGCAGGGCCCGGAACTCGGATCGGCCGGATCCCTCGCTCCTCGAGGAACTTCGACAGCGGACCTGCGGTGTTTCCCGCAAGATTGTAGACGCCCTTACCGTGGAGAAAGATCGCGAGGATCAAGTCGCGCGCAAGTCGTTCCTTCGACGTCGGGTTGATCATCGGATCGAAGCCCACCGGAAGCACTGGGGGAGTGCTCTCAAACAACAAGTTGATTCCCGACAGCACACCGCCGCCGAACACACCGCTGGGGCGCAACACCATCACTTCGCAATCCGGTCGGTCCATCTTGGCCCGACACATGAACTCAGCGTCGATCGTGTCGCGCAGGATCGGATGTACATTCTGGTCGAGGTTGAGCTCGCCGTCTTCCCTCACCTTGTAGTCTGTACGTGCGCCGATCTTGTAGACGGCGTCACTCGACAGAAAGATGTACTTCTCGACACCATGCCGGAGGGCGGCGTCGAGAAGGTGACGCGCGGAATTGACGTTAAATTCGTGGCTCTCGACCCCGTAGCCGCGCGGATTGCCCTGGAATGCGAGGTGGAGCACCGTGTCGATCGGCCGTTCGCGGAGCTTGTCGAGCAAGAACAAGTTGTCCACTTGCCGGCGTTTGCTTAGATCTGCGCTCAAGAAGATGAAGCGGTCGGGATCACACCCGAGCAGAGCGGGCGGGCAAGCGCCACGATCAACCCCGAGCACGAGGTCCACTTCGGTAGCGGCGAGCAAACGTTCGATGAGATGCACGGCGACGCGCCGGCGCGCACCGGCAATAAACACCCGCCGCGGCCCCTCTCGCAATGTGCCGGGCACCGGCAGCTCCGCGGGATTGATCAGCGCCGCGGCCTTGAGGGTGGGGATCCTTTTCTCGGTCATGGC
>CADEGN010000039.1:4175-40819 GCA_902826865.1 uncultured Myxococcales bacterium | reverse complement strand
CGACGCCTCCGCTCAGCGCGCGCTTCTTCCCCCATCGCTTGTTTCAGGACTAGTCGCCTTCGGTGCCCGAGCCAAGGGTGGCGGGCGCCGGAGGCTCGGTGACGGTGACGAGCGGCTCGCCCGCGGCGTGGCGGGCAATGAGCTCGGCGATGCGGTTGTGGGCATCGCGGGCCATGCTGGCGTCCGCCTTCGTGAGACCGTTGAAGAGGATCGAGAAGGCGACCGGATCACGCCCGGGCGCACCGGCGTATCCCGACAGGCAGTAAACGCCGTCGAGGGTCCCGGTTTTGGCCCTGACGTACCCACGGCGATCGCTCGCCTGGAGCCGACTGCGCGTCGTGCCGTCCACGCCCATGATCGCCAGCGAGGCCATGAAGTCGGAGCCCACGCGGAAGTCGGCGTGCATGGCCGCGAGCAGAGACGTGAATGCTGCCGCGGTCATCCGGTTGGTATCATACAGACCGGACCCATTGCTGAGCTGCACGCCGGTGGGGGGCAGACCGAGGTCGAGCAGCTGCCGGCGCTCGCGCTCGATCGCGGCGGCGAAACTCGCGGGCTCCCCGACAGGGGCCAGCGACTTCAGGATCTGCTCGGCCATGAAGTTGTTCGAGTGCTTGTTCACCGCCCGGATAAGCACCGACAGGGGGGCGGAGTGATGGACGCCGACGAGTACTCCGTCGGGCGGCACCGGCGCGAGGCGGACCTTGTTACGTCCAAGCTTGAACCCTCGCTGGCGCAGGAGCATCGCCAAGACCTCACCGGCGTAGCGCGACGGATCGGCCACCGGATAGCGGTACGACTGCGACCCGGCGTCGACGCCGAGGGTGCCACGCACCGTCACCTTGGTCAGGTTTTGCCGGCGATTGTGGTCGACGGCGATGGTGAGCCGATCGAGATGTCCGTCGCGAGTGATCGCCTCGTTGACCAGCTCGATGCTTGGCACCGGGGGATCGATCGCCACGTACGGAACCACGTCGAGGCGCTCGCCGGGCCGTGCACGGACCACGAATGTGTTGAAGTTGAGCGAGGTCGCGCCCGCCATCGCGCGGTAGGACGCGAGCTCCTCCTTTTGATCGAAACCGGGCGGGAGCTCGTCGCGGTCGAAGTGTCGGCTGTCCACGACAACGCCGCCGGTGATCCGGCGATACCCGCGCGCGCGGAGGTCCGCGACCATCGCGTAGAGGTCCTCGGTTACGAACCCCGGGTCCCCGCCGCCGCGCAGCCACAAATCGCCGTCGATCGTTCCGGCGTCGGCGGTGGCATCAGCGTGGTACAGCCGCGTCGTGTAGCGAAATGCAGGCCCGAGCGCGGCCAGGGCGGCGGCCGTGGTGGCCAGCTTGACGTTGCTCGCGGGGTTGAGGGCAAGCTCCGCGTTGCGTTCGTACAGCGTCTCGCCGTTGGCGAGGTCGACCACGTGGACGCCGATTTGGGCCGGCGCGAGGAACGGCTGGGCGAGGACCGCGTCGATTTGCCCGCCCAGCGTCGGCGCCGACACTTGCACCGGCGCCGCCGCTGCACCCACGTCGGGGGCGGCAGCGGATTCGCGCGCACCGGTCGCGGCCCCGACGAGTCCGAGAACCAAGCCGAACAGGCAGGCAAACGCGCGCCGGGGCACCCTTGCGCCCCGGGCGGGCGCTACGTTCCGGTGCGATGAAACCCGACGATGTCCTCTATCGAGATCCACGCCGTCGGTTTCATTGTACGCGCTCGCGAGCCCGCGCGCTGCGGGCTTTGGCAACGGAGCTGGTGTGCAGTGCTCGAGGTTGCTGGCCACGCTGCGAACCGCGGGACTAGAGGGCGGCGCCCGGTCTCGGTATGCTTGAGAGGGCGGTCGGTGAATTGCGCCGAGCGATCGGGTGAACATGCGGATGCTGTCACGTCTTTGGATTCTCGCGCTCGCCGGGCTCGGCTGCAGCGGCGGCCCGAACGACCCCTCGCCGATCGACATGACGGCGCCCGATCTTACCGTGACGTTCGGGGACGGAAGCGGCCAGGGCAATACCGTGACCAGCGCGGCCGGAACCGCCGATTCGACCGCGGAGGGCAGCGGTTCGACAACGGGGGCCCAGGCCAACTGCGACGCCGAGCTGTGCAAAGGGCATGGAACCTGCGCCGTCGACAACGATGGCGACGAGTACTGCGCGTGTGATCCGGGCTACATTCCCGATGCCGCGGCTCAAAGCTGCGTGGTCGACGAGTCTTGCATCCAGGTCCGCTTTCTCGAGGACCACTGCCGTCAGATGGTGGCCGGCCCCCCGGCGGTGGCGCTGTTCTTCTCAGTGTCGTTCTGCTCCGGGGATGCGGTCCTTCCGGCCAAGCTGGACGAACTTGGGATCGAGCTCCAGGTGCTCGAGAACGAGGTGGACATCGGGCAAAACGTCGAGAGCTACTCGACCATTATTCCTCGCGACGTCGAGTCGTACGTCACGCTGGTTGTCGACGTCTCGGACTCGTTGACCCAAAGCGCCGACCTGCCGACCCTGATCGGCGAGCTTCGGACGTTCGTGGCCGGACTTGCCCCGGCGCCGGGGGAGAGTGACGTCGCCGTTTCGGTCTACGTGTTCGCCCACAGCGTCGGCGAGTACGTTCCGTTCACCCGCGACCTCGCCGCGGTCGACGCCGCACTGGCGGCGATCGCCGTCGATCCCGCGCCGGCGGTGCTCGTCGCGGGCAACGGCAGCGGCACCGATCTCTTCGATGCGGTCGAAGTCGGGATCAACCGCACGCAACGCATTCGCGATCTCCGCGACGCCGTCACCTGGGGTGGCGTCCTGACCACGGGCACGGTGGTCGTGGTCACTGACGGCATAGACTCGAGCAACGGCACGTTCGACGCCGCCCAGGTCGACAAGACGACGAACAACGTGATCTCCGTCGGTATCAGCAGCACGGTCGACTTCGAGACGTTGCAGAAGATCGGGCGAGAAGGCTCGTTCCTCGCGCCCAATGTCGAGGATTGGGCCGCAGCGTTCGGGGAGATCGGTACCCGCGTGGCTCAGTATCCGGAGCGTTCGTACTTGCTCGCCTACTGCTCGTCGGCCACCGAGGGAAGGCCGGATGTCGCCGTCCAAGCGATGGGTCCGTCGGTCACGAGCTCCAGCGCGGTCTGCAAGTTTGATGCGGATCTCTTCGGCAGCGATCCGAGTGATCAGTGCGGCCCCGGGCTGTTCGCGACCGGATGCGATGGTGCGCAGTGCGGCGGACTCCTCGCGTGTGGCGGCTGCACTGACGACCAGTGCTGCAACGGCGACGGCGTGTGCCAGGCGCCCGGCGACGCACCGAGCCAGGGCGTCAGCTGCATCGGCCAAGACGACACCTGCGCGGCCACCGGCACGGTCTGTGACGACGACCCGGGTGATCCGCAGTGCGTGCCGCCGGAGCCGGAAAATACCGGGACCTGCGGCGTAGGTTGCGATCCGGGTGTCTCTTACTGCAACGGACTCGAGTGCATCGACGTGCTCGCGTCGGGCGCGGCATGCTCCGAGCCGGAGCAGTGTCCCGAGCTCAACTGTTCCCGCGTGAAGGTCGACAACCTCATCGAACCGCGGATCTGTCGCCCGCGCGCCCTGCTCTACGACTACTGCGGCAACAACGAGGCGACCTGCGAGCCGGGGGGCTTTTGCACGGCGTCGGCGTGCGAACCGCGGCGAGTCGAGCTCGAGCAGTGCCAAAACGGCGGCAACTGCCGCCTAGCGCGGTGTGTCTCGATCGAGGGCGTGGGCACGCGCTGCAATGGATCGCCCGCGTGCTTCTGGTCGTGGGACGAGAAGATCCCGCTTTAGGGGAGCCCGACTAGAAACTAGAAGACCCCGCGCAGCATCTCCTCGTCGACGTGAACCTGCGGCGGTAGGCGCGTAGGTCCGGCTTCGTCGTCGGGCTCTGCGGTCGGCAAGTCCATGCAGACGCCGGTGGCTATGACATGCAACGCCTGGGCGAGCGAGGTCTCCTCGGGATCGCCGAGCGCGTGCGTAAGGTCGTCGGGGGCCGCGCAGTTCGGCGGGAGCCCATCGAAGTACCCGCCCTGGTCCTCGGCGTTGAGCAGCTCGAACGTCACCGGCTGCGCGATCTTGTCGCAGAAGTCCCACTGATGCGAGCCGACTGGCTTGCCTCCCGTGACCGCCCCGACGATTTGCGTGTCGATGTAGGGCCGCGTGGCGTTGATCACCAACTCGCTGGCCGACAGCGTGTCGCCGGTGGTGATAAACACGATCGATCGTGGATCGCGCAGCGAGTTGTCCGCGCGACGAATCAAGTGATCGTCGTCTTCGTCGTCGAGGCCAGCTCCGTACCGGACTTTGTAGCCGGTGTTGCCGTTGCCCAGGTCGCCGACCAGGAGATCGACGAGGTGCCGAGCCACGCGCACACGCCCGCCGCTGTTGTAGCGCAGGTCCACGATCACGTCGCGGACCCCACGCTTCTTGAAGCGTAGGAACGCCTCGTCCAGGCGATCGGTCGAGGTGTCGACGAACCCTGAGAAGACGAAGTAGCCCACCGGTCCACGCTCGCCATCGAGGACGTCGACCACCGGCACTGTGTTGATGGTGATCCAGTCCTTTGTTAGTTCGACCTCGCGCGGCGCTTCGCCTGGACGCTGCACCGAGATGCGGACCGAGACCCCGGGCTCATTTTCGCCGTACAGCTCCTTCCAGCGGTCGTCGGCGTCGATCTCGGGCACGCTGACCCCCGCGACGGCGCGCAGAACGTCGGAACGGCGCAGGTCGGCCTGCGCGGCGGGCGAATCGGGCGTCACCCAGGCCACGACCACTTCGTCGGCGTCGTTTCGCTCGGTTCGAAACCCAAGTCCGACCGTCTTGCCCTCCTGGAAGAGCGCGTCTGTGCGCACCCGATCGGAGACCCGCGACCACCGATCAGGATCGACGCGCATCGCGGTGATCACGTCGCTCGGCGTCTCGTAACGGTCGGGATCGACGTCGACGAGTTGATCGTTCCACAGATACGCCTCGAACATCAGCTGCTCGACCCATGCGTTCTGGTCGGCGAGCTCGCAGCTGCGCGGCTGGCCAAAGTCGAACGGATCTTCGCGGCATCCCACGAACGCGAGGGCGATGGCACCGACGATTGCTGCGCGCACAAACCCTCCCACTATCAGCGCTTCGGAAGGTATCATGGATCGGTCGCCCCTTCGTTGGGTGTTGACGCCCGAATGGCCTTACGTGACAGCCATCGACTCGGCTCGGTCGGCGCGAGTCTCGCGCGCCGGGTCCGACGACCCATCGCATTCGGGCTTACGCTCGCGGCGATGCTCGCAGCCCCGTTGGCGGTGGCGAGCCCGGTCGCGACGCTGCAACGTCGCGAAGGGCAGCCGCTCGCAATGGCCCATCAACTCGCGCGCGGTCGCCTTGTTGTCCACCGCTTCACGCTGGCGGGTCGGCCGCTGCGGGGAGCCTTTGAGGTCGTCCGTTACGGCGCGCGGGGGGACGTCCGCACCGTCGCGTCGCGGGGCGTGGAGCTCGCGCCTGAGCTCGCGCCGACCGACGCGCGCCTGGGCGGCGAGGCCGCGTGGCAACGGTTCGTGGCGAACGCGCCCGCAGGAGGCCCGGCGGCGCCGGAGCGCGCGCCGGAGCTGGTGTATCGCCTCGTTGGTGGGGTGCCGATCATGGCCTGGGAAGTGCAGCTCCCCCTTGTGATCCGCCCCGAACCAACCCGAAGAACGATCTGGCTCTCGGCGGAGAGCGGGGAGCTCATCGACGAACGCGAGAACGTGTTCACCTCGCGGGCGCGGATCTACCCCGAGAACCCGTCGAGAACTCCGGTCGCGATCGACGTTACGTTGCATGACATCGACGTCGACGGTCCCGGCGTTCCGTTGGTGGGTACCCGGATCTCCGCGATGAACTGCTCGGCAGTCGCGCCGGCGGTCGTCCCGCCATGGCACGACGAGGGGGATTGCTTTCCTGTGGCGCGTACCCACTCAGACGTCGGCGGCGACTTCTACGTCGCGTTGCCCAATATCCTGCATCCGACCGAGAGCATGGATCCGGACGACCTCTACGCCGAGCTAAGCATGTACGCCCACGGCGAGCGGTTCCTTCAGCTCATGGCCGCACGCGGGCTCGAAGGGTATCGCTGCGAGCACTCGCTCCTGCTCGGTAATTTTCGCGGTCTCACGCCGAGCGTTGATCGCGACTTTGAGCCGCTAAACAACGCCTTCTTCAGCGATCAGTGCGATCCCGAGCAGGGCGCCACGATGGTTTTCGGGCAGGGGACCGACGTGGACTTCGCGTTCGATGGTGACGTCATCTACCACGAACTCGGGCATGGCGTGGTTGCGATGCTTGCGCCAGAGGGGCTCACGCAGGCCAATCGCCGCAGCGATGGACTGCTGGTCGATGCCACGGCGATCAACGAAGCGGTCGCGGACTACATCTCTGTGATGGTCACTGGCGACCCAGAACTCGCGGAGTATGTCGGCCGATTTGCGCCGGCGCAGTCGACTCCCTACATCCGCACCGCCGAGAATGATCGCGCGTGTCCAAACGATCTTGCCGGCCAATCGCACAACGACAGTGAGCCGCTCATGGGGGCGCTTTGGGTCGCGCGGACCGCCATCGGCAAGTCGCTGGACGACGTGGTGTTGCAGTCGCTCACCCGGCTGGCGCCCGATGCCACGCTCGAAGATATGGCAGCGCGCTTGGTCGAGGTCGCCGGTGAGATGCAGGACGCCGGTCAGCTGACCGAGGCAGACGTCGAGATTCTTGCACGTGAGCTCGACGCTCGATCACTGTTTGATTGCCCGCGGGTGGTGACCGACGCGGCCGAGGTCGCCCGCGGCCGCACCCTCTATCTGCGCAAGGTCAACGCCGCTGTCACGCCGTGGTGGCCGGGGCCGATGCAGCTGCGGTACGAGATCCCCGAGGGCGCGCAAGAAGCCGTTGTGGAGGCGGAGTTGACCGCGCGGGGCGATGGCGACGCGTCGGCGATCGTGCTGGTCAAGCGATCGGACCGGGCAATCGAGTTTTCCTATGACGTCGTCCGGCGTGATGACGCAGGTGATCCCAGTGGTGCGGCGACCAAGGCCCGCGAAGTCACTTTGGTTGGCGGCGACTGGGATCTCGCGGTGCCGGCAGAGCGCGTCGGCGGAGCGACCCATCGTGCGCGCATCGGGGGCCTCCGCGCCGGCGAGATCATCCATGTCGCTTTCGCGGGCACCGCCGAGGTCGATGTCGTCGCGTCTTCGCTGCGGATCCTCGATCCCGCGGCGGGCGCAGGCGGAGACGAAACGGGTGAGAACGGCGAGACGAGCGAAGACGCGTCGCTCCGGGAGGCCGTGCACGGCGGAAACGCGCAGGCGAGTTGTGCGTGCGATACAGGTGCGCGGCCCCGTCTTTGGGCACTGTCGCTCGCTGTTCTTCTGTTGCGGCGGAGGCGACGGTGAGGCTGCTGCGCTTGCTGCACGCGTTGCTCCCGACCGCCCTCGTCGTCGCCATCGTCGCCCCCACCCTGCCGACGGAGCGCTTCGGGCCGGCACCCGGGGCCATCGCCCGCGTGCTCCTTCAAGTCAGCGTCAAAGAAGTTTGGGGAATGTACGCACCAGACCCGCAGCGTGCCCAAACGTACATGGAACTCGTCGCGGAATACCGCGATGGTCGCGTGGCCGGACTCGAGGAGAACGACGAACTGGCGAACGGGTGGGGGACGCACTGGGCGTGGGACAAGACTCGGATGTCGATCTGGCGACACTATGCGAACTATCACCCGGACAGTCGCAACGACAACCGCACATGGTACCTGCGGATGGTGTGCGTGCGCGAGGCGAGACGCGGCGATCCGCCCGTGATCGTGCGCATGTTCCAGGTGAAACGCCGGTTCGGCACGCCGCGGGCGGTGGCCCACGGCGGACCGTCGCTGTCGGAGGCCGAGCGCAAGCTCGTCACGCTCGCGTACTGCGAGTCGGGACCCGTGAAGCAGATGATCGATCTGGATCGTGCGCGTCGCCCGGAGAGCGATGGCTGAGGCCACCAGCGTAGCACCGCGTCGCGGTGCCTTGGCCGCGTTGGACCGCGTAGTCGGCCGAGTGTGGCTCGATCCGGAGGACCCCACCGCCCTCGGACTTCTCCGCATTGCGGTTGTGACGGTGTTGACCGCGAGTTTGGTGACGCACATCGGTGCGGTCGCCGAGTACTTTTCGGCCGCGTCACCGTTGGCGGGCCGCTACGCGCGAGAGGCGTTTCCTTCGCGGATGTCCTTGTTCTTCATCGTGGAGGCGCCGTGGGCGGTGCAGGGCATCTTCGGGCTCGGGGTCGTCGCGCATCTGTGTTGGCTCGTAGGGTGGCGGACCACGCCGGCGTCGATCGTCGCCTGGGTCGTGTGGGTCAGTATGGTGGGACGCAATCCCCTGCTGTACTCCCTACCTGATCAACTGCAGATGGCGTTGGCCACGCTTCTGCTGCTGATGCCCACCGGGCGCGGCGTTTCGCTCGACGCTCGACGGCTCGGTCCGAGACCGGTGCCGGTGTGGTGCCGCAGGGTCATTCAGTTTCAAGTCGCGGTGATGTACACGGCAACGGGTCTGCTCAAGCACGGACCGACGTGGCACAAGCATGGCACTGCGCTCTATTTCACCCTGGTGAATCCGTACAATCGGCACTTCGACATTCCGGACGTTCTCGCGGCGTTGCAGCCGTGGGTGCTAAGTCCGCTCACCTACGTGGTGCTCTGGTGGGAGATCTGCTTCGCGGGGTTCATGCTTTGGCAGATTACGCGGGAGCTTGCCGGCCGCCCGCGGCGTTGGCCCGACCTGCGGCTGCCTTGGCTCGGGTTTGGTGTGGCAATGCATGTCGGAATCCAAGCGATGCTCTACGTGGCGTGGTTTAGCCCGCTGGCGATCGCCAGCTACTTCGCGTTTCTCACCCCAGGCGAGGCCACGCGGCTGCTCGCCCGGTTCCGCCAACGCGGGAAGCAAGACGTCGCAGCGGGTCTGCCGTCGGGGTAGCCGCGCGGGCGCTACCAAGCGCCGGCGGCCGTGAGACGCCGCTTCGACGCCGTCGCCCAGCGAGACCACGGCGTCATGTCTCGTCGGTTATGGTTGCTGGCAGTGTCGTCCGTCGCCGACCCAGAGCGCTTCGCGGCTGCCGCCGCTCGATTCGCGCGCCATCACGCCGAGGATCCGCGCACGGTCACGCGCGGGAACGAGACCAGCAGCGCGTCGCAGGATTATCACGCACGGCTGTCGATGTTCGTGTTGCAGCTCGATCCGGAGGCCAGCGAAGTCGTGCGGCTCGCAGCGCTGTGCCAACATGTGCGGCGCTTTGAGCTGGGGCGCGACGCGTTTCCGGCCACGCCGCAGGGCTACAAGCGATGGCGCAGCGAGCAGACCCGCCGCCAGGTCGCGATCGCCGCCGGAGAGCTGGAGGCCACCGGCTACGACGCGGCTACGATCGAGCGGGTCGTTGCCATCCTGAGCAAACGCAACCTTCGCGACGATGCCGACGCGGCGTTGCTTGAGGACGCCGTTTGCTTGCGGTTCGTCGTTGACGAGCTCGCGACCTTCGCCACCGGTAGATCCGACGAGGACCTGGTTCGGATCCTGCGCAAAACGTGGGACAAGCTGTCGCCCCGGGGACGCTGGGCCGTAGCGGCCGCCGTGGCCGGGTTGCCGGCGTCGTTGCGCGCCCTGGTCGCCCGCGCCACGGCGCAGTAACATCGCGCTCGATGTCGAAGCTGCTCGAGTACAACGCCACGCTCGTCGCCCGCGAGGACCTCGAGCCCACGCTGTCGATTTTTCGGCTCCGACCGGACGAAATCCATCGGCCCTCGGAAGGGGCGTGGTTCGTGCCAGGCCAATACGTCACCATCGGCATGAACCGCGCGGTCGTCGAGGGCGAGACCGATCCTCGGCCGCTGTCGGTGCGCCGCCCGATGTCGATCGCGTCGCCGCCCGAGGACGATCGCGACCTGGAGTTCTATATCCGCAGGGTCGGCGAGCCCGAGTCAGAACTCCCGCTCACCCATGTCATGTGGCCGATTCGGGTCGGTGAGCGCATGTATTGCCGCGCGGTGGCGACCGGACACTTCACCCTCGAGGGCACGGTCGGCCTGGCCGATCGGCGCCTCAAGTTGTGCGTCGCGGCGGGCACCGGGTTGGCGCCGTTCGTCAGCATTGCCCGGTCCCGTGTGCGTCGCGATCCGCACGCGCGGCTGGACGATCTCGCCATCGTGCACGGCGCAAGCCATCCGTCGGGGCTTGGCTACCGTGCCGAGCTCGAAGAGCTCGCGCGGACCAACGGGCTGCGCTATCTGCCGGCGGTCAGTCGCCCCGGGCCGGAGTGGACTGGTTGGCGTGGGCGCGCCGAGTCGGTAACCGACCCCGGTCGCCGGGCCGAGGCGGAAGAGGCGCTCGGCCTGGCCAAGGGCGAGCTCCGACCCGACCGCGTAGCGGTGTTGATCTGTGGCCTCAATGGCACGATCGCCAACACCATCACAGGCCTGCTCAATCGGGGATTCGTCCCCGACAACCGCAAGCTTCGCCGCGGTCTCGAAGTCGGCGACGACGTGGCGGCCAACGTATTTTGGGAGCAATACGACACCGAGCCGGTCATCGACGTCAAGAACGCCGAGTTGATGGCGGATTTGCGGCGCACGCTTCACGCGGCGCTGGGCAAATGAAACTCGCGCTTGTCTCCGAGGTGTTCTTCGGTCGAGCTGCCGAGGATCGGTTGGTCGATCTGCTCGGCGAGGTCCGTGGTCGCGGGGCCGAGCTGGCGTTGCTGCCGGAGCTTGCGCTCGATCCGTGGGTTCCCGCCACGCGGGCGCGCTCGGCACAGGACGCCGAGGAGCCCGATGGCGTGCGCGCGCAGCTCCTTGCGCGGGCAGCAGCGCGGGTGGGTATCGCCGTGATCGGCGGCGCTATCGTTCAGACCGGCACGGTCCGGCACAACACCGCGATCGCCGTGGATGCCCGGGGTGAGCTCCGCGCCCGCTACGCGAAGACCCACGTCCCGCAGGAGCCAGGATTTTGGGAGCGCGACCACTACGACGACGGGCCCGTTGCCGCAACGCCGTTCGAGCTCGCGGCTGTGCGCTGTGGGATCCAGATCTGTTCGGACATCAACCGTCCCGAGGGCGTCCACGCGCTGGCGGCAGCCGGTGCTGATCTCGTCCTGCACCCTCGCGCGACCGAGCCCGAGACATGGGATGCGTGGCGGCTTGTGATCCGTGCGACCGCGCTGACGTCGTGTTGCTGGATCGCCAGCGTGAATCGCCCGCGGCCGGAGGGAGGCACGCCGCTTGGCGGCCCGTCCTGCGTGGTTGGGCCCGATGGCGAAATCGTCGTCGAGCGTTGTGAGACGGTCGTTCTTGCTGAGGTCGACCCGCTGGCGGTGGCGCAGCGGCGGAAGGACTACCCCGGCTACTTGCCGGTGCGCAGCGAGCTCTACGCCGAGGCGTGGCGCGCGGCTTCGCGGCGGTAAGGTGTCGGGTCAGATCGATTGTCGCTTGGGCGCTGCCGCCTTGTTGAGCTTCGAACGCGTTCGCTGGATGAACTCGAGCCACGATTCGAGGTCGAACCGAACCGTCTGTATCAGCGACGTTCCTTCGACATGGTTGCGGTAGTCGATCGCAAAGGCACCCGGCTTGGCGAGGAAGAGGCTGGCGAAGGCGAGCTTGGCGATGACGCTGTCCAGGAGTCGATCGAGCAGTACGGCGACGTCGACGTGAAAATCCTGCACCGGCACGGCGATCGGCTTGCCGCGTGCCAGCCGGTCGAGCAAGATCGGGAGGCTCGACTTGCCGCCGGCGCCCTCGATCACGACAAGCCAGGCGTCGCCCTCGGTTGCGCTGGAGATCCTGATGGTGTCGCCGAGCGTCGTGCGTGCAGCCTCGGGCGTGACCACGATGGCTTCGTAAGTCGTCCGGCGGCGCTTCTTTTTCGTGCTCACGGACTTCAGCCACGGCACCGGGTAGCGTTTCGCCAGTTGAACGCTGCGGGCGAGCAGGTCGCCGATGCCGCCGCCGGGAAGACCGTCAACTCCGAACACGAGGGTCTTTGCGTCGGCAGACGTGAATAGCACGCCATCGAGACGACGACGCTCGAACATCGATCGCGTCAAACCGAGGACGCGCCGAGCGAGGTCGATCACGTCGTCTTCGCTGCCGGCCGGTAGATCGAGTTCGGTGGCCAGGGTCGGCAGAAGCTTCTCTAGGTCGTTGAGGTCACGCAACGCGGTGGCGATCTCCGCGTCGGTGAGAGGATCGGTCGTGGCCCAGGATCCGCGCAGGGGGCTTGCCGCCGGGACGATCGTCGCCAGGCGGGAGACCAGCGACGTGCTGGCGCGCGCGCGGGCCTCAAGCGGTGAGCCGGGTTTGGGTTCGACGACGACGGAGAGCTCCTCGAGACCATCTGGGCGTGTACGCAGCGCGACGCTCGCTCGTTTACCGTGGGTGAGCGCGTCGATAGCGGACTGCACCCGTTGAAACCGTCCGGCTTGCTTCAGCCAGTTCTGCTCGCTTTGTGCGTTGTCTTCGAGCCGTCTGATCATCGCCGCACGAATCTCGGCGGGGACCTTTGCTAGTTCGACCGACCCCGCAAAGATGGCGTCCGTCGTGAAAGTGGGCGTCGGGGTCGTCGCCCGTGCTGCGGTGTCGACGGCAAGGCGGCTCGTCCCGACCAGGAGGCGATCGCCCACGATCCGCGCCGGCTTGCCGTCGAGAGTGAGCGTTCCGTCGGCGCCGGCGAGGGGAAGCCCGAGGTCCCGTAGCTTTTCGGCGGAGTCGCCCTTGTGCAGGGGGAGCTCCACCACGACGTGGATGTCGATCGGTGAGACCGCGAATAGTCGTGCGTGTACCGGTCGCTCGAGGACGAACGCGTGCTCAAGGGCGCTGACGATCTGGGTGCCAGGGTCCGTGGCAGCTATGGCCTTGCGGAAGGGGGCGAGGCACCTGGCGAAGGTGCTGCAGGCGAAGCCACCGACTTCGACGAGGTTCGCCGTGGGTGGCCGCGCGGCGGTGAGAAACGCCGGAGCCGGCGCGGCGTGATCCGGTGGGTTGGTTTGGGCAGATTCCCGGCGTCCGCAGCAGGCGAGCGCACACGCGGTCGCGAGCGCGGTGCGGGTGATCCAGCGGCGGCGCGCAGAGTCGTGGTGAGAAGGCACGGGTGAGGAGGGTAGCAAGAGGCGTTGGGAATTCGGGGCAGGCCGTCACCTCGCGCGTGCCGGCCTCGCCTGCGCCGGCGACTCACCGCGCGGCGGTGCCGCGGTGGAATCGGCAGCGCCAGCGTCGCCCCACCCAAGTAGGATCGGCAGTCGATGCACCGGTGGCGCGCCGTGGGAAAGCGCCGCGTCGTGGAATGCGGCCATGTCAAACGCCTTGCCGCTGTCGCGCGCACGCGCTTCCGCGTGGGCGCGGACGCGCAGCCAGGCCTGCGCGCCGACGAAGTAGGTGGACAGCTGTGTGGCGGTCACTTGGGCGCGGATCCACTTGCCGCGAGCCTCGCCTTCCTGTTGAAACGACCTCTCGACCATGAGATCGATCGCCTCCTGTTCGCCCATGTCGCCGGCGTGCACGCCGTAGTCAAGGATCGCGTTGGTGACCGAGCGAAGGTAGAACTTGAGCCCATGCAACGCGATCGCCTTGGCGCGTAGGTCGTCCTCAGCTGCGATCTTCCACACCCCGCGTGAAATCCCTCGCGGCCGTTTGCTCGCCACCGGCGCAATACCGCGGTAGCCGGCGTCGACCATCACTTTCTCGGCGTAGACGGCCCACCCCTCGACGAAGGGGCCGTTGGCCAGGACCCGGCGCACAAGGGAACCCTCGCGTTTGGCGAAGTAGCTCTGCACGAAATGCCCAGGGATCGCCTCGTGAATCGAGAGAATCTCGAGCATGAAGTCGTTGTACTCGCGGAGCAGCGACTCCTGCTGCTCGCGCGGCCATTCCGGCGGGATCGGTTGCACGAGGTAGAAGCTTGGTAACCCGGTACCAATGGCCTCGAGGGGGCCCGGCGCAGCGAGGCCGGCAACGAATACACCGCGCTGGTGAGGCGGCGTCCAGATCACGTGCAAGACCTCGTTGGGATCGGTGGTGACGACCCGCTGATCCCGGACGAAGGCGGACAGCCGCCCGATGCTCGCGTCGACGGCGTCACGCAGCCCGTCGGGCGACGGATGCACCACCGCCAGCTCCTCGAGCACCGCTCGGATGACCGCCGTATCGGGGTCTCCGCCGGCGCTGGACTTGGCCGCCGCAAGCTTGGCGGGCGTAAACAGGATCGGGGCGAGCTCGTAGGCGAGTTCCGCCATCCTTTTGCGAACCCGGCCGTGCTCGACCACCGCCACGCGTCGTAACTCGACGGCAGGGATATTGCTCTGGAGCGTGAGCGCGAGCTTACGATCGAAGTTCTGCTGGCCCAGGCGCCAGTTTCCGGCCGCCCTGGGCAAGACCTCCATCTGCAGTTTCCGCTGTAGATCGCGCAGCGCCGCGACTGCGGCGGGGGTCGCCGCGGAGATGCGCGCGCGGATCTTTGCGTCCGCCCGCGCGAGCCGCTCGGGTACCACGTCGTCGACGAGCATAATGATCCCGTCGATCTGGGCGATCGCGACCTGCGTGTGCGGAGCGAAGGCTTCGGTTGCGACGAGATTGTCGACGACTTGTTCGCACAACTTTGGCAGGCCTTCGAGCCGGCTTGCCACGCTCTGCCCTCGAACATCGGCAGATGCGTACTCGCGGGACACCAGATCCTCGATCCCGGAACCGATCGTACCGACCGAGGAAAGTGGATCGCGACGCCACGGTTGCTCGACTTCGTGGCCGAACTTCTGAAGCTCGATCTCGGCGCGCAAGATCTCGAGATCGATGCGTTGGTCGGAGCTGAGTTGCGCCCGCGCCAGCTCGCCGATGCTGGTCAACGCGCGATCGATCCGTGTGCGGTCCGCCGCGAGTCCTGCTGCGGACAAGTCGGGCCATCCGCCGTCGTGACGGTGTTCGCCGAGCGATGTGGCGGTGACCGGACGCGCGGCAAACCACTCATCGAGGAGCTTCTTCACCGTTGCGTCAAATTCGACCGTTGCGGTGGCGACCTTCTGGGGCGGCGAACTGGTCGGCTTGTCGGCCTTGCACGCACCGCCGACTCCGACAAGAAAGACGGCGAAAAGAGCAACGAAGGACGGCTTCGACATGCGTGCCTCAGGCGGTGGTGATCATCGACGGTGGCAGATGCCCGGTCTCGTTGAAGGCGATCAGTGCCTCGAATCCGCCGCCGTAGACACGGAGCTCGGTCATTCCGCAGTGGGCGATGTCCATGAGCGCCCACGCTTCGTAGGGCAGGCGCAAGGTTCGGCTGACCATGTAGCGAATCAGGTTGCCGTGCGTGAACAGGAACACCAGGCTCGAGCGACGCGGGGCGCGAAAGAACCGATCACGGATCTTCTCGACTTGTGCGTGGGCCTGCTTGCGATCCTCGGGGTGCGTGGGATCGAGTCCGACCGATATGGCACCGAAGTCGAGGCGCGCGGGGTCGACCACGGGAATCGCCTCGTGAAGGTACGGCTTGATGCGCACGGTGTTGAGCTCGAGCTCGCGCGCGACGATCTCAGCGGTCTGAGCCGCGCGTGGCCATGGGCTGGCGTACAAGCCATCGAAACGACCGGAGGATGCGGCCATGAGCTGAGCCACGCGCTTGCCCGCCCGCACCGCCTGACGACGTCCCAGCGGCGACAGACCCCACCCGGTGTCGCCTAGGTCGCCGATCCGCTCGTAGTGCCCGTGGCGCAGCAGGATGATGCGGCGGCAAGGGATCGCGTCGTCGGCCATGGAGAGACCGCGGTTCTAGCACGAGGTGGTGGCCAGCGGGGCGATCAGTGGAAACTGCGCACGTGGGTGCCTTCGGGCGCGAAGCGCAGATCTGGGTCCCACAGCGTGTCCGCGACGAGGTGGATCACACCGTCTTGAACCTGCAACCGTCCGCTGACGCCCAGCAGGATCGCGCTTCGGGCCAAGACCAGGTGCTGTTCGAATACCCGCTGCCAAACCACGACGTTAACGACGCCGGTTTCGTCCTCGAGGGTATAAAACGTGACGCCGCTGGCGGTGCCAGGGCGCTGGCGACAGATCACCAGGCCGGTATAGTCGAGCGATCGACCATGCGGCATACGGGCGACGTGCTCGGCCAGTGGCAGCCCACGGCGGTCGAGCTCGGCGCGAATGCAGGCGAGGGGATGACCGCGGGCGCTATGCATGCTGGTCCGATAGTCCCAGAGGATGGCTTCGCCAGCACAAACAGTAGCAAACCGCGGTTGATCCTCGGGCGCGACGATGTCAGAAACTAGATCAAGGCGATCGTCGCTGGTTGTTGCCAGCCCGCGAAGCGCCCAGATCGCGTCACGGCGATCGACCCCGAAGCTGGCCAGTGCGCCGGCCTCGGCCAGGGTATGGAGGATCTTGCGTGGAAGTCGACTACGGCGGACGAAATCGGCGAGGTCGGCGTACGGACCGGGCGCTTGGCCAAACAACTGCTGCTCGCGCACGCCACAGCCCTTCACGTAGCGCAGGCCCATGCGAACAGCGAGTTCGCCCTTGTCAGCGGGCTCGAGGGTGCAATCCCAACCGCTGTGCTGCACGTCGATGGGGCGGATGTCGACACCATGGCGTTTGGCGTCCTCGACGATGCTTGACGGCGCGTAAAATCCCATCGGTTGGGCATTGAGCAAGGCGGCCACGAAGGCGGACAAATGATGGCAGCGCAGGTAGGCCGTGATGTAGGCGATAAGTGCGAACGACGCTGCATGGCTTTCCGGGAAGCCATACTCGCCAAACCCCCGAATCTGCGAGAACACCCGCTCGGCGAACTCGATGCCGATGCCGTTGGCAACCATGCGAGAGACCAGTCGCTCATGGTGTTGCTCGATCCGCCCTGAGCTGCGCCACGCCGCCATATCTCGCCGGAGTTGATCGGCCTCACCGGGCGTGTAGTCGGCCACCAACACCGCGAGTTTCATGACCTGTTCTTGAAAGATCGGCACGCCGAGAGTCTTGGCCAGCGCTCGCTTGAGACTCTTGTGTGGGAATTCGACCGCCTCTTTTCCCGCGCGCCGGCGAAGATAGGGATGGACCATGTCGCCCTGAATCGGCCCGGGGCGAACGATCGCGACCTCGATCACCAGGTCGTAAAAAGTCCGCGGCTGCAGGCGCGGCAGCATCGACATCTGCGCGCGACTCTCGATCTGAAACGTGCCTACGGTATCGGCGCGTGAGATCATCGCGTAGGTGGGCGCATCTTCGCCCGGAACTGTGGCCATGTTGAGATCGACGCCCTCATGGGTTCGGATAAGGTCAAACGCCTTGCGCACCATGGTCAACGCCCCCAACCCGAGCAAATCGACCTTAAACAGCGCGAGATCCTCGACGTCGTACTTGTCCCACTGGATGACAGTGCGGTCCTCCATGGTTGCGGGCTCGATCGGCACCAGGGTGTCAACCGGTTCGTGGCCGAGCAGAAACCCTCCGGGATGAATCGACAGGTGGCGTGGAAAATCGGCGATTTCGTGGACCAACCGGACAAGATGTGCGATCGCAGGGGCCTCGGGATCGAGCCCGGCATGACGCACAGCTTCGGCCGACAGATCGGCGTCATAGTGGCCGAGTAGTTTGGCCAGGCGATCGAGAGCGGTCTGCGGAATCGCTAGGGCTTTACCGACGTCACGCACGGCCGAGCGCGCGCGATAGCGGATCACGTTGGCAACCATGGCCGCGTGCCGGCGACCATAACGGCGATAGAC
Source organism: uncultured Myxococcales bacterium (assembly GCA_902826865.1). Lineage (GTDB taxonomy): Bacteria > Myxococcota_A > Polyangia > Nannocystales > Nannocystaceae > Xiheibacterium. Next base: position 23,093 of record CADEGN010000039.1, on the reverse strand, counting down.
CCATTGAATCACTTCCTCGCGGCGTTCGTGCTCGATGTCGAGATCGATGTCGGGCGGCTCGGCGCGCTCGCGGCTAAGGAAGCGCTCAAACAATAGATCCATTCGTACAGGGTCTATCGCGGTGATGCCGAGGCAATAGCACACCGCGCTATTGGCCGCGCTCCCGCGACCTTGGCACAGGATGCCTTGGCTGCGGCAAAACTGGACGACTTCCCACATCGTCAGGAAGTAGCCGCCGTAGTCGAGCTCGGCGATCAGCTCGAGCTCGCGTTCGAGCTGGCGATGCACCTCGGGCGGGATTCCATTGCCATAACGCTCCTGTGCGCCGGCGTAGGTCTGGTGGCGCAACCAGTCGCGCTCACTTACGCCTTCGGGCAGTTTCTCGCCCGGATAGCGATAACGCAGCTCGGCGAGGGAAAATCGACAGCGTTCTGCGATCTCGAGCGTACGTCGTACGCAGAGCGGATCGTCGGCGAACAGCTCTTGCATCGCGCTGACGGTGCGCAGCTCGTGTTCGGCGTTGCCGCGGATCACTGTACCGGCGCCGCTGAGCGGCGTGCCAGCACGGATGCAGGCGAGTACGTCCTGCAATGGTCGGCGCGCCGACGTGTGGTAGAGGACCTCGACCGCAGCGACGGTGGGCACGCCGAGGGTGGCGGCGGTCTGTCGCAGGCGCGCCTCACCCAATGACTCGGCCGCCGAGCGGTGGCGAGCGACGAGTGCATACAAACGATCGCCCAACGTCTCGTGTAGCTCCGGCAAGAGTGTTGGTTCGGGGCACAGCGCGATCACGCCGGCTCCGATGGCCGCAAGCTCGGTCGGCGTCACCAATGATTCGCCCTTGGGTCGCTGCGCACGGCCGATGGAGATGAGACGAGTAAGGTTGCCGTAACCGGTGCGATCGCAAGCCAGCACCAGTACGCGATGGCTATTGGCGGGCTCGGTGCCCACGGTCATCTGCGCGCCGATGATGAGCGGAAGACCAAGCTCGGTCGCGCGAACGTGAGCGCGGACGATGCCGTACACACCGTCACGATCGGTGATGGCCAATGCCGGCAGCCCGAGGGCGTGGGCGCGTTCGACGAGCTCGCCGGGATGGCTTGCGCCCTCGAGGAAGGAACCGTTGCTCTTGACCCACAATGGCACGTAGACCATGGCCGATCGATGCTATATGAACAAATGAACAGTATCGATAAAGTCGAGTTATTTCCGGCGTGTGGCGGGCCGGACGCGCGGACACGGCTCCTGCGCCGGCTCGAGTTGCGGCGCCTACTCGGGGCGAACGCGCCCGGCCAACCACACGAGCAACGCGATCTTCCAGTCGTCACGCAGACGACGGACGCGGACGCGCATGTCGCTATATAGCTTGGTATCGCGAACGAGTGCGCCGAGCGTGCCTTCGCCGCGTTCGATCCGCTCCGCGGCCCCGGTAAACAACGCGGTGGCGATGCGCAGATTGTCCAACGCGGTGACGGCGATGGCGACGATCTTGCCGTCGGAATCCCGCAGCAGTCGCGCCATTATCCCGCCGCGACTCGGGTCGAGGTCGTCGAGCTGCTTGCGTAGGCCCGCGACCTTCTTGCGGGCCGCATCCACCTTGGGCTCGATCTCCGTCTCGACCTTGGTGAGCGTGCCGCTTGCTTCAGCGACCGTGCGATCGACGAAGTCGGCGGTGTCCCTGGCTTTGGCCAACGCTGCGGAAAACTCTTTCTGGTAGCTCGGGTCGTTGAGAAGTCCACCGATGCGCCCGCGACCTTGGGCGACATCCCGCGTCGTGGTCTCTAGGTCCGTCAGCGTTCTCTTGACGGATTCGATGGTCTGCTCCTGGTTGAGCTCCGCGAACGTCGAGGAGATTCCCGAAAGTCCGCTGTCGACCTTGTCGGCCAACCGGTCGAAATGCTCGCGAAACGCCGTGAGCTGCTCCGAAAACGAAGCTGCCGACATGATGTGGTGATCCTCGGGCAACGGACCGCGTGATCCTGGCGTGATGTTCACCAGTTGATCACCGAGAGGTCCGTTGCTGACGACAGTGGCCACGCTGTCACCACCGATACGTTCGACGTTCTCGGCGAGGATCGTCATCGTCACCCGTACGCGACGGTGCTCGACGTTGTAGCGGGCGCAGACCCCGTCGGAGCCCCCCCAGTACACGCGCTTGGCCTTGCGGCGGAATGCGGAGTTGACGCAGACCTCAGCTTCGCCGCAGTCTTCGTCGCTCAAACAAGGCGCGTGCATGCCCTTCGCGACGTACGGCTCGAGTTCGGCGCATTGGTCTCCAGGTGCGCAAAACAACGCGGCGTCGCAGTCGTTGCTGCGGCCGTCACCGTGTCTGCCTTCGTCCTCGCTCGCGTGATTGCAGGGGAACTTCCGACTGACGAAATCGATGGCCGTGACTTCGCCGATCTCCACGCCGGCGAGCTGAACCTTGCTGTCTCGGCGTAGGCCGCTGATGGTACGAAAGTCGGTGGTCAAGGTGGTTTTCGCCGACCACGTGCCCGCGGATTGTCTGGCCAGAAACAGCGCGATGAACAGCGCGACGGCGAGTACGAACACCACCAGGCCGAGCGTGCGGCGGCTGCGTTGCGGGTCGCGGCGCGCCATTGTCGGGTGATCATGCCAGCGGCGGCGACCGGCGTCACTTCGGTACGACGAGTTCGCGATGGCGAACCCGCCAGTGGCCGGCAGCGAGTGCGGCGGCGGTCACCGCGGCGATGACCCCAAGCGAGGCCAGCGGCGGAGGTGGGGATTGAAGCGCACCGAGGATGCCCTCGGCCGGGAGATCGGCGATGGCGCGGACGTGCGTGCGCAAGGTGAGCTTCGCCAGAAACCCCGGTACGTCCGAGGCGCTCAGCTCCCAGCCGAGCCAGGCGAGTCCGGTGAGCGTGGGGCGGCGCAGTAGCAGTCCAAGCAGGGAGAACACCGCGACGTAGGCGGCGGTCGCGGCCAGGGCCGCGCCGAGGTGTCGAACAACTTCGATCGCATTCCCGCCGGCGACGACAAGCGCGGTGGCGCAGGCGGCGAACACGAACGCCGCCGCCGCGCCGGCGCGGGCGAAGTAGATCCACGCGCGTCCGAGTGGGCGGATGAACGCGTAGGTCAACGTTTGATCCTCGACCTCCTCGCGCAGGCCGCCGGTCGCCAGCAGCATCGCGACCAGCGGGAGCGCCAGCAGCAGGACCGTGGCGGCGATCTCATCAGGGTCCGCGCGCGGGCCCACGCGCAACAGCGCCGCCAGGCCGACGATGGCCGCCAGCGGAGCCCATGTGCCTGGGCGACGCAGGCCACGCGCGATGTGAAAGCGCATCCAGCCAAGGGCGAGCGGCAGTTGTTGGGGTAGGGGTCTCATGCGACGAGGTAGCGGTAGAGGCTTTCGAGATCAGCGTCCGGCGACACCAGTTCTCCGACGACAAGTCCAAGGGATCGTGCGAGGGCGGGAAGCCCGTCACAGGCGAGATCAAATGAGCTCGTCGTGACCTCGACGGTGGCCCCGTCGAGGACGGTGAGCGCGCTGACTCCGGCAAGAGCGATGGCGGCGGACGCGAACCGACGGGCGTCGCCGACGCCCATGCGGATGCGGTACGGGCGATCGACCAACAACGCGCGCAAGCGGCGGATGTTGCCCTCGGCGCGCACGCGGCCGTGACGTATGAGCACGACGTCCTCCGTCATGGCTTCGACCTCGTGAAGCACGTGGCTCGACACCACGACGGTGCGCGACTCCGATCCGAGGGCGGTGATAAGGGCGATCAGGTCGGCCCGGCCGACCGGATCTGTGCCGGTCAATGGCTCGTCGAGTAAGACCACGTGGGGATCGTGGGCGATGGCCTGGGCGATCTTTACGCGCTGGCGCATGCCTCGGCTCATGCTGCGTAGGGGCTTGGAGGCAAAGGCGGTCATTCCGACGCGGGCGAGGGCGCGCTCGCTCGCGTGGCGAGCTTCGGCGTGGTTGTATCCGTGCAAGCGGGTCAGGGCGGTGACGAAGTCGAGTCCGCTCAACTCTTCGTAGAATCGATCGTGCTCGGGGCATAGTCCGAGTGCTGTCATGCACTGCGGATCGCGAAAGGGGTTGCGATCCAGCACGCGCACGGTGCCAGCGTCGGGCGTGAGCTGCCCGGTGATCAGCTTCATCAGCGTCGATTTTCCTGAACCGTTGGGGCCGAGTAAGCCGGTCACACCTGGCCCGATCTCGAGACTGACCTCGTCGAGGGCACGTACCGTGCCGAACAGCTTGGACACCCCGCGAAGTTCGATCGCTGCGTTCATCCGGCCGCCGCCTCCTGGCGAAGACGGGCGAACAGCACGGCAAGCCCCGCGGCAGCCAAAACCACCAGGACTGTCGCGGCGATCAGTGCATTGGGATTGGTGTCGATCGGGAGCAGCGCCTTGACCATCGCGCCGTGCGAGGTCACCTGCAGCAGCGCGTCCGCAACGGTGCGGACGTTCCGCTGCAGTCCGAGGTAGCCACCCCAGGCGTAACCCGATTCGGCGAGCGCGTCGGCGAGCGCGCTCGTGAGCACAAGCCCGATGAGGTACGCCACGCCGACCGTGCGGCCGCGCTCGCCGAGCGCGCTGGCGCCGAGGATAGTGGAAGCCAGGACCGTGGCCGAGAGGACCGCCGCCACGAGGCCCGGGACGAAGAGCTCGAACAGGTTGCTGGCCACGTCGCCAGGCGCGAGTCCAACCGCCAACAGCCACAGGCACATGTAGGGGATCACGATCGTTGCGAGTGGAACGCTGGCCGCGACCAGGAGCTTGCCGATGGCGTAGTCGGTGAGTGACAGTGGCCGGGAGAGATATAGGTCGAATGCACGGGTTCGGCGATCGTCGGCGACGAGCGGTGCGGCGACGATCGCGAGGACGAGCGCGGTGACGAACATTTGCACGCCAAGAAAGACCGACAGGGTTTCGTGGACCCGGCCGACGATGGACCGTGCAATCTCCGAGGCGGCCCCCAGGACGGGCTCGTGCGCTCCGGCTTCATCGGCTGCGCGAGACACCAGCACTTGCCCCGAGATCACCGCCGCGTGGCCGAAGGCCACGAACCCGGCAAAAGCGCCGGCGAGCCGCGTCGACCGCCGGCGCATCGCCACGACGAGCGCGGTGCGAGCGATCGGCCACGGGGCCCAGCGACGTGGGCGCGGTCGGGGTAGCGCGCGATAGCCGACGTCGTGGATCCGATCGATCATGTTGCTGCCTCAGGATCGGCGACGGCACGAAGGAACGCCTCTTCGAGGCTCTGCTCGCGCGGCTCGAGATGCCAAAGTCGCACGCCGGCAATTTCAGCCGCTTGCCACAGTGCCCCGGCATCCTCCCCCGCCGGTAGATCCGCCCAATAAGTACCCGGCCGTCGCGCAGGTGCGAGTTGAGCGCGGCTTCGGGCCAGGGCGGCGGCCAGCGCGGTCGCATCGCCGTCGAAGCGGATCTCGAACTGGCCACTCGTCGCCCGCTGCAGTGCCGCGAGCGGGCCGGCGAATCGCACCTGTCCGGCGTGCATGATAACGGCCGCGTCGCAGGTGCGTTCGACGTCGTGCAACAGGTGCGTCGAAAGCACGACGGCCGGGCCGCCGCCGTCGCGCAGCCGGATGATCAAGTCGAGCACGTCGTCCCGGCTTCCGGGATCGAGTCCACTGGTCGGCTCGTCGAGCAAAAGAAGTTCGGGATCATGCACGATCGCCATGGCGAGCTTGACGCGCTGATGCATCCCGGTGCTGTACTCTTCGACGGGGCGTGCACGCGCGTCGTCGAGCCCCACGAGGTCGAGGATCTCATGCGCCCGCAAGACAGCCGCCCGGCGCGGCAGACCGCAGAGCTCGCCCGCGTACGCCACTGACTCGAGGCCCGAGAGTCCAGCGATTCGATCCGGTCCCTCCATCGCGTATCCCAGGCGGGCGCGCACGGCCGCCGGCTGGTGCGCGACATCGAGGCCGAGCACGAACGCGCGACCACGATCGGCGCGGAGCAGACCGAGGCAGACGCGCATGAGTGTGGTCTTGCCGGCGCCGTTGGGGCCGAGCAGGCCGATCGCTCGTCCATCGATCTCGACGGTCACATCGCGTAGGGCCGCGGTCTGGCCGAAGCGTTTGTGCACCCCATGCAGGGCCAGGAGCGTCACAAGTGGGTACCTCCGGTCGTTCGCAGGGGTGGAGCCGGCGGGACGCGGCTCGCGGTGGTTGCGGGCGTACAGGGTCGGTTGGTGGAGCGCGGGATCCCCGAGCCGGAGGTAGAAGAACGCATGGGCGTGACTCCGCTGCGGTTGTGGACCAGCGAATGGCCCACGCCGCGGGCGATGCCAACCCACGACCGGGCATGGATCATTCCCAAGCTCTCACCTTGGTCGCCCCCTGGGGGAGGACGCTGTTGGAGGCGCATCGTCGCCGGCAGGGTATTCGCTCGTCACAAACAGGCGCAAGGGCTGATAGGCTCGCGCACGCTTCACATGGCGACGCAAAGCGACGCAGAACGCCTGGCGGCGATCAACGCGGCCTTCACCCGAAGCGTGCCGCATAACGCGGCCCTGGGCCTGCGGCTCGAGCTGGCCGAACCGGGCGAGGCGATCATTCGCCTGCCATACAGCGCCGAGCTGATCGGAGATCCGGATACGGGCGCCTTGCACACCGGCGTTCTAGCGACTTTGGTGGACGCGACCTGTGGGGCGGCGGTGTTCCTCGCGCTTCGTCCACCCCGCGCGATCGCGACCCTCGATCTCCGCCTCGAGCACCTCCGCCAGGCGGTTCCGGGGCAGGATCTGATCTGCCGGGCGACCTGCACGCGGATCACCACCGACATTGCGTTCGTGCAGGCGCGTGCCCGCCTGGCCGGGTCGAGTGCAGACGACGAGGAAGCAGTCGTCGCATCGGCCTGTGGCACGTTCATGATCTTCCCCGAGGGCCAAGGCCTGCTGCGGCGATCGGAGGCGTCGTGACGGACTTGCGCGCCCGCGTCGCCGCCGCGAGGACGGCGAACAACTTCGACGCGTTGGTGGCGGAGATCCCCTACGCGCGGTTTCTCGGGGTCAGCGCGTCCGTCGATGCCTCCGGTGTCCTCGCGGAGATGCCGTTCGCGCAGACCAACGTGGGCAATCCTGCGTTGCCGGCCTTGCACGGTGGCGCAATCGCGGGCTTGCTCGAGCTCGTGGGAGCGCTCGAGCTGATCTGGCGCGGCGACGCGGCGGTCCTGCCCACCTTGGTGGCCACGACGTGCGAGTACCTCCGCAGCGGCCGTCCTATCACTACCTTCGCACGCGCCGAGGTGATACGCCGCGGACGACGCGTCGCGAACGTCCGTGCCCGTGCGTGGCAAGGCGACGAGGGCGTACCCATCGCGATGGCTTCGCTGGCGTGGCTCGTGCCGGTTGACAGCGGTCAATGAGGCCGGTCGGCTGGTATTGCGCCGCGCCCCGGGCCGATCGCGTGCGGACCGAGTGGTTGGCCACCGTTCGGCATTGCCGTACAGCTGTCACCGACGCGCAACTCGACGGCGTCGCTGGGGCGAGCCTCCATCCAGATCACGCGCGCGGCGGGATCGACGTGAGGTGCAATGTGCGTCACCTCGGCCCCAAGATCCCGCAGACCGCAGCGGACCGCGATGGTCTCGCCGAGCCGTGGAATGTCGGCGTCAGGGCCCACCGCGAGCCGTAGCAGGCGACCGTCACCGACGAGCCGGACGATGCTGCCTCCGCCACCGACCTGAGCGCCGGCGTCGAGGAGCCGCGCGGAAACCTCGCCGGAGATCGGTGCGACGATCGTGGTATCGCGCAGCGTCGCCTCGAGGTGCTCGGTGGCCACCCGCTGCGCCCGGATCTCGGCGCTGCTGCGATCGACGTCCGCCTGCGCGGACTGCAGTGCTAACTCGGCTTCCGCGCGTTCGGCCTCGGCGACGACCGTGCCGAGTCGTTCGATTCGTGCCAGGCGATCCCGTGCCTGGGCCCTTCGTGCCGCCGCTTGCCTGCCTTCGGCCATGCGGGCCGCGAGTCGCGCCTGAGCCTCGGTGATTTCCCGTCTGGCGCGTGCAGGATCGAGACGAGCGATGGTCTGCCCGGCCTCCACGCGGTCGCCGAGGCGAACGGCGACCTCGGCGATTCGTCCCCCGGCCGACGGTGCAGCGACGTCGATCTCTCCGACCGGGACGACCATCGCGGGCCAGTTTGGCGCTGCTACGTCGTTTCGGATCGGCGCGACCGCGAATGGGGGAGCGACACGTATGATGGCGGCGGCCTGGCGCAGTGGGCTGCGAGCCACTGCGACGGCGACACACGCCGCCAACGTCGCGATCACCAACACGGCCGTCAGCCAGGCGCGCATCACGACGCATCTCCGTAGCCGAGTTGGGCCGCGACGAGGCGGGCGTAAAACCCCTGGCGATGGAGCAGGTCGGTGTGCGTGCCCCACTCGACCAACATCCCACGATCGAGCACGAGGATGAGGTCGGCATTCATCACCGTGCTCAACCGATGCGCGATGGCGATGCGCGTGCATGAGAGACTCGCCAGCGCGTGTTGAACGGCGCGTTCGGTCCGCGCGTCGAGGGCACTCGTCGCTTCATCGAGCAGCAAGATGGCCGGTTCCGTGAGAAGAGCGCGGGCCAGGGCGATACGTTGGCGTTGGCCGCCCGAGAGTGAACTGCCACCGTCGGCGAGCAGCGTGTCGTAGCCCATCGGCATCGCCGTGATCTCGTCGTGAATCCCCGCTAGCCACGCCGCCCGCATCACGCGTTCGATGGACGCATCCGGATCGCCCAGGGCGATGTTGGCGCGCAGCGACCGGGCGAATAGTCGGGCATCCTGCGATACCACCCCGATCTGGCGTCGCACGCGGCCAAGATCGAGGTGCTCGAGGTCGATGCCGTCGAACGCAATTCGGCCGTGCGTGGGCTGGTGAAGGCCGACGAGCAGCCGCGCGAGCGTGGACTTCCCGGCACCGGACGCACCGACGATGGCAACAAACTGCCCGGGCGCGATCGCGAGGTTGATGTCACGCAAGACCGGAGTGGTTCCGCCTCCGTAGGCGAACCCGACCTGTTCGAGCGAAACAGCTCCGTTCAGACGACCGACGAGACCCGCCGTACTTGTGCTTCGCTCGGGTTCGGCTCGCATCACATCATCGATGCGCTCGAGGTAGCTCCCGATCTGCTCAAACTGCAGCGCGCTAGCGAGTAGCGTGGACACTGGGACGAGAAATCCTGACGCCAACGCCGAGATCCCGAGCATCGTGCCAAGCTCGATCGTCCCGGAAAGGACAGCGGTGGCGCCATAGCCGAGGACCAGCACGGGCGCGGCCATGCCTATCGCCGCCCGCGCGCTGTGGGTGAGGGCGTCGAGGCGGCCGCGTGCGATTGCGGCGTCGAGGGCGTCGACGAAGACGTGGCTCCAGCCTTCTACGGCGCGGTGCTCGACCCCCATCGACTTGAGGGTCTCCATCGCCGCAAGCATCTCGACCTCGTAGCTCGACGAGCGGGCCTGGGCGACGAGGACGCGCGCGGTGAGTTCGCGTTGCCGACGACGCGCCAGCAGGTAGACGGCCGTGTGGAGACCCGCAATGCCGAGGACCACCAACGCCATTCGGACGTCGAAGGCGAACATCAAAGCCAGATAAGTGAGCACCAGTAGGCCGTCGAGCAGGGCCGAGAGCGTGCCCGTGGTCAGGATCTCGCGCACGATGGCGTTGCTGCCGAGCCTCTGCAGCAGGTCGCCGGTGCTCCGCTCCTGGAAGAAGCGGAGGGGAAGCGACGCGAGGTGATCCATGAAGCCGATGGTCGAGCGCAGGTCGACGACGGTTCGCACGTGCAGGAGGGTCTGGGCGCGTACCCAGCTCGCGGCAAAATGAAACGCGACCATCAGCGCCAGGCCGATGCCCAGTGTGGTCAGCAAGTCGACGTCGCGATGCGGAACGACGCGATCCACGAGTACACTCGTGAGAATAGGTAGACCGAGCGCCGCGAGCTGAACCACCGTCGAAGTGATGACGATGCGACTCCATGCCGGGCCGTCGCCGAGGAGCAGGGCAGCGAAACGGGCAAGCGGACGCTTGTCGCTGCGCTCCGGCCGGAAGTACTCACCCGGCTCCAACTGCACGGCGATCCCGGTGAACGAACGGTCGACCTCTGCCATGGTGAGCATTCGAGGACCGTGCGCCGGATCGACGATGTGCAGATGTCGACCGTCACAACGCTCGAGGACGACGAAGTGGTTGAACTCCCAATGGAGAATGGTGCCTCCCGGGAGGAGGGAAAGGTCCTCGAGGTCGACGCGCAGACCCCGGCCAATGAGGCCGAGTTCGCGGCCGGCACGAAGAAGACTTGCGGCGTTGCTGCCGTCACGGCCGCAACCCACGTGGCTGCGTACGCGCTCGAGGTCGCAGTGCTTTCCGTGCAGCGCGAGCACCATCGCCAAACATGCCGGTCCGCAGTCTGCAGCAGTCACCTGCTGGATGTATGGGACCTCGCGGCCAAGGACCCGGTTGAGCCGTGCCATCGCCGACGCAACGACCGATGCGCTCATCCGCGCCACCTCCGGGCGAGATCGCGGAGGCCAGGGATTAGGGTCACGAGGATGGATTCGCTGCGCACGCGCAGCTCAAGGCGTCCCCACATGCCGTCGAACACCACATATTCGCGGCCGTCGACCGGGATGACGCGGTCGTCAAGTCTCGCGCGCACCATCACCACTGCACCGGTGAACGCCATCGCGTCGGAACGCTCGGGGCCGAGAAATCGCGCCACCTCAGCCGGGCCGATCACCTCGCTGCCGATCTCGTCGATCGTTACGTCGACGAGCCGACGCGCAAACCCGTCGATCTCGAGCTGTGCGCGCGACCCGATCGCAAGCAGCGGTCGCATTTCGCCGGGCAAGAACGCGACGACGGTCGCATCGCCGCCGGGCTGTTCTACGGTCAGCAGGCCGTCGCCGGCGGCGATGGGTTGACCGGCGCGGATCCGCACGTCGGTAACCACGCCCGCGTGCATCGCTCGGATCTCGCGGGCAGCCAATCGCCCGCGCGCGAGGTCGCGCTCACGGACGAGTGTCGCCATCCGCTCGCGAACGGAGGCGCCTTCGGGGTCGCGGAGCAGCTCAGCGAGCATCGTCTGATACTCGTGCTCAAGACTGGTAAACGCGGCGCGATCCGGCTCGTCCTGGAGGCGAACGAGGACATCGCCGACCGCCACCCGCGAGCCGACACCCACGTGCACCGATTCGATGACCCCGACCAGCGGGGAGGTGATCGTGTAACGCCCACCGATGCGGACAGTGGCCGGTCCGCGGGCGTACTCACCGATGTCGGCCAGAGTACAGAAGAGCAGCCCCGCGACGGTCGCAACAACGACGATCCAATAGGTCGCGCCGACCCAGCTCCGGCGCAGACGCAGCGGGCGGCCGCCCCCCGAGGGGTCGTGCTCTGCGTGGCGGAGCGCTGCCGGCCGGAACAGACTGGCGTCGCGGTAGCCCATCCGTGGATCCAGACCGCTCAGCGCGGCGTTCGATCACTACGGCCTTAAAAAAGCGGGCGTTGTCGGAACGCCAGACCGCCCCCGGGGTGGTGCGGGGCTTTGGCGAGCTGTCCCGGCGGTGGTGTGGCAACTGGGCCCGGATGTGGAAGCCCGACGATCGAAACCGCAAGGCGGCTGTCTAGCGCGCGGCGTCTCCTTGGCGGTTACTTCGTCAAGGCGGCTCAACCCTCAAACGGAGAAAAAGGAAAACCATGGCAAGGAAGCAATCACGAACCAAACTCAACGCCCTTACCGTCGGCGCTCGTACTCTCGATGACGACATGCTCGTCGCGGTGAGCGGCGGCATGCGCTTCGGTGGCTTTGCCGGCGGGCTTGGTGTTGTCAACTCCACAGACACATGGACGTGGACCGACCCTGTTGAGGTCGGCGACATCAAGAGGAAGGACGACGAATAGCGCCTGAGTCGCGCGCCCGGAGGTAATGCCATGATCCTCATCATTTCGTATCCCGCTGATCCAGCTGCGCGAATGGGTGAAAGGCTCCTCCAGGCGCGCGGCGTTCCATTCGCACGATTCGATGCTTCCCGCGTCGTCGATGGCGGTGGACTAACTCTCCGCCTGGCCGCAAAGGGCGGTCCTTCGCGCCGCGTTGCCAGCGACGCTGGCGTGATCGATCTTGCTGACGTCGGCGCGGTGTGGCATCGCCGACATCTCGTCAGAGGGGCGCGCGAAGTCGACGATTTGCGCCTGCGCAAACTGTCCGAGCTCGAGACCGAGGCGGCGCTGCTGCAAACGTGGTCCGACCTCGGTGTCCCGTTTCTCCCGGCCCCGTTGGCTGTGATCCGCGCAGGACAGGAGAAACTGCGGCAACTCACCCTCGCCACTCGTCTCGGCTTCGAAATCCCCGAGACCCTGGTGACGACCGACGGTGATGCGTTGCTGGAGTTCCACCGCGCGCATGGCGGGCGCGTGATTACCAAACAGTTAGCGTCCGACTCGATCTCCGACTCGGGGCTGGCCAACGAGTATTGTCGATACACCGAGACGATGCCGATGCGCGACCTGGCTGCGCGTGACAGCGCTCGCGTGTGTCCAGTGTACGCCCAGGCTCGGGTTCCAAAGGCGATCGAGTTGCGTGTGACGGTCGTCGGTGAGCGGGTGTTCTCGGCTGAGATCCACTCGCAAAGCACCCGCCACGGGCGCGACGACTGGCGCAAGGCCGGGCCAGTCGCGGTGCCGTACGGCGTCCACGATATGCCCGCCGAAATCGCCAGCCGATGCCGCGCCATGACCCGCGCGCTTGGCCTCTGCTACGGCGCCATCGACATGATCGTGCGACCGGATGGTGGCTACGTATTTCTCGAGATCAATCCTGCCGGCGAGTACCACTGGATCGAGCAGCGAACAGGCATGCCGATCACCGAGGCAGTCGTCGATCATCTCGTCGCGGCGGATGCCGCAAGGAGCTGCGCATGAACCCTGAAAAACTCCCGCTCGTCGACGCAGTCGCTCGCCTCAACCGCATCGTCACCGAACGTGTGGGTCCCGATCAGGGCCTTGAGATCCTGCGCGACCTCCGTGCTCGCTACCCAGAGCTACGCCTTGAACTGGTGTGGGAGGACGACTTCGCCGGTCGCCCACAGTACGAGCTCCTCATTGGGGCGCTCGGTGACGCTACTCTGTGCCTGTCCGTGGTGCCGTCGGAGGCCTCACCGTTTATGATGCGTGGCTCACAGCGTTGGACCGAAGCGCAGCTGGTGTCCGTCAACGGTCGCCGCGTGTTTGTCCACGAGGCTATGCTGCAGTTCGACGCGATCTGGGGCGAAAGCCGGGTACTCCAGCGCTTGGTCGACCACTACCTGGTCGGCCTCGAGCTCGAGCGCGATCCGATCGACGTCGACGACGAGTCTTTGCAGGCGGAGATCGACGGGTTTCGTGCCGAGCGGGGCCTGCTCGATCCCGACGATACGCGCAGGTGGCTCGCCGACAATGGTATGTCGCTTGCGGATCTCGAGCACGCCCTCGCCGGGCGGATCGCCGAGCGCCGTCTACGGCGCCGGCTCGCCGATGGTCAGGTCGAGCCAACGTTCGCCGCCGATCCTTCGGCGTGGGACACCGTCGCGTTGGTTGCGTTCCCCACCGAAGACGTCGACGCCGCGCGGGCGTGTAGGACCGCTCTTGCCGATGGTGCGAGCTGGCAGGATGTCGTCGAGCGCACGTTAGGATCACGCGCCGGCGCACCCCGGGGGGCACGGAGCATGATTTTCGAGACCATGCGTCGCCGCGAGATCACCCTACTCGAGGGTGAGGCGCTTCGCGAGGGGCGCATTGCCGTTGCCGAGCTCTACGGGCGCGGTCCGTACGTGATCTCGGTCCGCGCGGTGGCGCCGGCCGTACTCGACGATGCGACCCGCGCGGCGATTGAGGACGAGCGATTCGCCGCGTGGCTGGGGCAGGCCAGGGCACAGGCGCATGTCCAGTGGAACTGGGGCCCGCAAGGCGACGACGGGCACTAATCCACCACGCCGTGCCAAAACCACCGCTGGCGCGGGCGATCGAAGTAGATCCACAGCAACGCGCCGAGCTTGGTCTCAGCATAGTAGTAGTCGCGTTCGACGGTGCGAACCCACCAGCCGCCGCTGGTGCGGAACGGGCCGTGCATGCGGACGACCGCACCGTGGCGACCGAGCCAGCCCTCAGGCTCGTGACGCGGGCGGGCGGGCAGTGGTAGCGGCCGGGGGAACACTCGCCGCTGTAGCGGCGGCGGGTGGGCGAGATCAAGCTCGACGATCGGACCCGGAAAGTCGACGGCGGTGATCGGCACCCAAGCGAACCGCGCTTCGGGGAGGTGAGCCGGGCGCAGCTCGGCACGGGTAACCGCGTTGTCACCGAGTGCTGCGCGCACTCGGGCTAGCGCCCGCGCACCCGCGACAAGATCGCGCCGGCTACGGCTGTGAAACAGCGCCAGCTGGGCCGCGCTGGTGCGGATGCCCTCGAGCTCGACGTGGGCGCCAGCGACGGCGGCCGGCAGGCGCAGTGATTCGAGCCGCAGGCGGACCAACTCGAGCAAGAGGCGATCGTCGAGGGTCGGTTGCGCCGGTGCAAGTTGGAGCTCGCACGGTGCGGCGTGATCGAGGTCGAGGCGAAGACGCAAAGCGACGAGGGCCTGACCACGCTGGGCCAACCGTGCGCGCATACGGTGGAGTAGCGAGCGCAGGCCGAACAGAAGTCGCGTATGGTCGTCATCGGGCGGATCGAGCTGGAGCTCGTCGACCACTGGATCGACCAAAGGACGTGGCACCAGGGTGACCCAATCGTCGGAGGCGGCAGCATGCAAACGCGCCGCTTCTTCGCCGAAGCGCGCGCGGAGCTCGGGCGCGGGCAAACGCAACAGATCGCCGAGGGTACGCACACCCAACACGAGGAGTTGATCGCGGAGATCAGGGTCGAGCGGGAGTTGCGTGAGGCCGACACCATCGGCCAAGCGACGCTCGTAGCGGGCATCGGGCATCACGTGCACGCCAGAGCGAGTGCGCGCGAGCGCGTGGGTGCGGAAACGGTGAAAGCCAATCACAGCAGTGGCGCTGAGATCCTCGGCCCGCAACGTCGCGAGCAGCGCGGCTGCCCAGGCTGAGATGCTGCCGTAGAGCGAGATCAGGCCGCTTGGGTCGAGCCAGAACGCGCCAGTTTCCCCCGCGATTGCCTCGACACGCGGCGAGTATCCGCATAGTTTGACGAATAGCTGGCCGTTGGCGTCAGCGATCTGATCCGAGGGAACCACGCTCGCGCGTAGATCGGTGGCGAGGTTACGCGCGGAGGCGAAGCTCATCCCGGGCAAGACCTGCGCGTGACGTGCAAGGGTGTTGACCCAGAGGATCTTCCCTTGCGGGCGATCATCGGCGACCACAACCGTAGGGTGTGCTCGCCAGCTGGGGTTGTGCCGGAGCAGGAGCTGCAGCGGCAGGGCCGGAACAACGACGGCGGCGATGCGCTCCATCGGGATCTCGATCGATAACTGAACATATGAACAGTTTCAATGGGGATGCGAAGATCCCAGCTGCCGGGCCGCTATTCGTGCTTGGAACCCGTCTCGGGTGATCGCGTGGGGTTTCGGGCGGGGCGCGTGGCGACCTCGCCGCAAGCGACGTGTCGATGGTCCACACTGGGTGTGCCGATGGCCCAAGCCGCTCCGCCTAACGCCCACCGGCGCCGACGCTTGCTCGCCAAGCCGACTTGGGTCGACGCCTTTGAGCAGTGGCTTGGGTCGCGGGTCCACGTCCATCCCAACGTCCTCTCGTCGCTCAAGCTGATCTTCGTCCTGCCGCCGCTGGTGCTTGCGCTGCGTCAGCTCGACGTCCTGCCCGCCTCGACGCTGCTGACCATTGCGCTGGTAGTGGCGTTTTTCACCCTCGACTACATCGACGGGGTCATCGCGCGCCACCGTGGGCTCGCCACCAAGTTCGGCAGGATCTTCGACCGTCTGACCGACTACCCCTTGCTCGTGGTGGTTTGCTACCTCAATGCCGATGTGCTTCCGGCATGGTTGCTCGTCGCCAAGGTCGGGCTCGACCTGGCCCAGCTTGCGCTTTATGCCCTCGGGCGCGGGAGCTTGGAGAATCGCTTACGCACCGCGCTCTCGTATTCCACGTTGCTCGCGCTGCTAATGCTGAGCCAAGCCTGGGCGCCCCGGGTGCTGACGCCGAGCTCCGTCGGCGCGCTACTCGTGGTTAACCTCGCGTTCTCGGTCGCGATTCTGCTGCACGGCCTGGGTGTCTTGCGCAAGCGCTTCATCGCCGACGTGCTGTCGGCGTGCAACCTCCTATGCGGGGCTGCGAGCATCGTTTTTGCCACCCGGGGGCGATTCGAGATCAGCCTGCTCTTCATCGTGCTTGGCGCGGCGTTCGACGGGTTCGACGGGGCGGCAGCGCGTCGCTACGGCGGAACACGCTTTGGCGTTTACTCCGACGACATCGCCGACGGAATCAACTACGGCATCGCTCCGGGCGTGGCGTTGTTCTTCGCGCTCGGTGGCGGGCTCTCCGGGTGGATCATTGGGGTGTTTTATCCCGTGTTCACGTTGACGAGGCTGGTCTTCTTCACGCTCGACAAGGCCGGTAGCGATCCGAATTATTTCAGTGGCGTACCGAGTCCGGCCGGGGGCGCGATCACGATGTCGTCGATCCTGGTCTTCCAGGGCGAGCCCGCGCTGATCGGCCTGATGGTCGGGATCGCTTGCGCGCAGATGGTTTCGTTTTCCACGCACTACCGTCATCTTTTCCGTGCGCTTGCGAAGCACCGGCGTGCGCTCGTCGGTGCGCCGGTGTATGCCGTGTTGTTGCTGATCGGATTGCGGGTGTGGGGGCCACGAGGAGCCGCGATCACGATCCTCGTGCCGGTGTTGATCTACGGTTTTCTCCCGACGATGCTGGCGTTTCGCCGCGTCCTGGCGCTGCGGCAAGCGCGAAAAGGCAGCGTCCGCGGTGGGTCAAGCGCTGCCGAGGACGACGCGGGCGCAGACGAGGACGAGGACCAGGACGACGAGGTTCGGCTCGATGACGCCCCGGCGTCCGCGCGTGGAGATGCTGTGCCGGACGGCGATGCAGCTGCCCGCAGTGCTTGATCGGGTGGTCGTTCGCTCAGCAACGCGATCGACGCCCGTTCGTCTGGTTCAGGGCCGCGTGGATGGAGCGGGTCTGTCGACGACAGGCGGCTGTCCGGCGGTCTCGGGTTCGCGGGTCGTTTCGATCACCGAGTACGGGTCGAACGGCGCCCGCGATCTGCGGCGGGCGTTCATGCTGGTCAGCTCCGACGTGCGGTAGGCGTTGATGCTCCCGCTTGGCAGGTGCCTGCGCACAAACGCCTCGATCTGTCGGCGCGCACGTTCACCCGACTTGCCCCGGGCGATCTCCTCGGCGCTCGCTCCGTCGCCCACCAGAATCTCTACGGCGTCATCCCAACGCTGGAACAATAGCTCGCGCCGCACCGCAGCCGGCCGCGTGCGGTCGTTCCACAGCTGAAGAAGCTCACCCCCGAGCCGCAATAGCGCCTGCTGCTCGACCGTGCGGCGATGTTCAGCCGCGAGTTTCTCGCGTAGTGGTGCCGTGTCATCGAGGAAGCGACGCTTGGCGGCGCCGCGGTCGGCAGAGGCGGCGATGTCGGCGAGGCCCGCGATCGAGCCGCCGATGCCAAGGAGGATCGGCGCGGGCCCGTACGGGCCATTTTTCACGAGCCCATCGTCGCCGAGGCTAGCGAAATCCTGCGGACGCACCAGCGTGTTCGAGGCGAGGTCATCACGGGCGCCGCGCGGCTGGAGTGTGCGCACGCTGCCGCCGGCAATCTCGATCTTGGGGGCCGTGATCACCACGTCGCGAAAGGTCACGCGGCCGTCCTTGTGCACGGTCGCGACGAAGCCGCGCTTGCGGTCCCGGTACTCGAAGGTCCCGTCGCCGCGCTGAAGCATCGGCGCTCCCTCGGCGCGCGAGCCCGGCGTCCGGAGCTTTTCCGGCACGCGCGGCGGAGGTGGCCCCACGAGCCATAGCGCCGCAAGCAAGGCGAGCGTGGTCGACACACGGTGAGGCTAGGCCCCCGCAGGGCCCCTTGTCCCGCGAAATAGCGGCGCGCCCGGGTCGGCGGGACGTTGCAGGCATGCGCGCATGGTGGCCGCGCGAAACTGCGTTTGCCGGTGTATGAACCCCCGGGTGAGCCCGTCACCCGGGGCGCCGCGTCCGCGCCGTGCACTTTCCCAGCGCGGACGCATCGTGTCCGCCCGCGGCGACGGTCCAGACGTCGAAGTTCTCCGCGCGGCGTGGGCGGCCGCCGAAACCGACGACGAGCGGTGGACCCACGGTTTTCACGCCTACCCCGCGCGAATGCACCCGCAGATCGCGCGGATCGTGTGCACCACCTGGGTTCAGCGCGAAGATGTCGTGCTCGACCCCTTCTGCGGTAGTGGCACGGTGGTGGTTGAGGCGCGCGCCCGCGGAGCCGTGGCGTGGGGCCTCGACCTGAACCCGCTAGCGATTCGGATCGCTGCTCTGAAGTCGAGCGTCGTTGATGCGCCGACGCGGGCGCGCTGGCAGGCCGCGATTGCGGCGATCACCGAAGCGTCGTTGGCGCGGGTGGCGGCGCGCGTGGCCGTGCCGGCGCCGATCTCCGCGGCGGAGCGCGCCTGGTATCCACCCCATGTCCTGCGCGAACTCGCGGGCTTGCATGCGGAGATCACAGCTTGGCCGGAGGCGGACGCGCGAGAGGTCGCGCTCCTGACGTTCTCCGCGATCGTCGTGAAGTTCTCCCGTCAGCGAGCGGATACCAGCATGGAGGCGATCGACAAGTCGATCGGCAAAGGGGTTCCGAGCCGGTTCTTCGCCCGCAAGGCTGACGAGCTGCTCGTGCGGCTGACGGAGTTTGCCACCGCGTGCCCCGAGCGGTCCCCGGTGCCACGGCTTGCCGTCGCGCACGCGAGGGCCCTGGATCAGGT
>CADEGN010000039.1:0-4165 GCA_902826865.1 uncultured Myxococcales bacterium | reverse complement strand
CCGTACGTGGGTACCTACGACTACGTCGTCCACCACGTTCGACGGATGGCGTGGGTAGGGCTCGACCCGCGTGCGCTGGCGCGGGGTGAGATCGGTGCGCGCCGAAACTACCGTGACCGCCGAGGTTCGCGGATAGCGCGAGGGCGTTGGGACCAGGAGCTCCTGGCGGTGTTGCGACCGATCGCCGCGCGCCTCGGCCGACACGGCCGTGCCGTGTGGCTCGTTGGCGACGGTGAGATCGGGGGCAACCGGATCGCAGCCGACGCCCACCTCGAGCGCCTTGCGGAGGCGTGTGAGCTCCGCGTTCGCGCCGTCGTTTCGCAGAGCCGACGAGACTACGCCGGGGGTGCGGATCGGGCAGAGCATCTGGTGGTCCTCGGCCGGCAGCCGCGACGCTCATCTTGATGGGCGCCGATGGACCCTGACGGCCTCGGCGCGCGGCGAGTTGGTCACAACGCTTGCATCCGCAACAGCCAGCGTTTGCGTCGGTGATCGAAGTCGACAAGCGTCACGTCAACGGCATCGCCGATGCCGACGTCGCCCGATTGTCCGGGGCTGTCGTCGAGGTAGACCTTCACGTCGACCGGCGGGTTGTCGAGTCGGACGTAGACCTTCCCGGCCGTGACGCCCATGACGGTGCCGCGTCGAAAAGGGCGGGCCTCGCGGGGATGACGGGCGTCACCCCCAAACAACCGGTCGAGGACGAGCAGATTGGCCCCGTGGGTGAGCCGCCGCTGGCGGTCGCGTGCGCGATTGGCCTGCTCGATCACGCGGTCCCGCAGTTCGTCTTCTCCGTCGATTCGCGCCGGAGCGCCAGAAATCGCCTCCCAGGCCTGGTCGTGGACGAATACGCCGACGACTTCGCGCATGGGCGCAGAGAACCTCGCAGAGACCTCCGCGCCGATCCCGAAATGCGGGCCAGCCGTGGCGGTGAAGCTGGAGCGGGCGTTGACGAGGATCGCCTGGCGAGCGATCGCCCTGGCGACGCGGCTGCTTGGACCGTCGACGGGCAAACGCGCGATGTAGGACCCGAGTGACTCGCGTGCCGGACTCCAGCGCCAGCTGTCGTCGAGATTGTGCCGCAGCACCGCGTCGGCGATGAGGGTGGCGAGCTCGCGCAATCGCGCCGCATCCGGTGCGTCGTGCACGCGATAGATCGGTTGAACCAGCGCTTCGTCGCGTGCGGACTCGCGAAGTAGGCGCGCGCCTTCGATGTTGCACAACAGCGATAGCTGTTCGCTATAGCGTTCGACGTCGTTGCGCAGCTCGGCGAGCACCACAAAGCCTAGATCGCTGCCATCGTCGAGCTCCACGCGGATCTCTTCGTGGCGATGGCCGATGACGTCACGCTCGCTCGCGGCGCGCAGGCGAGCCTCACCAACTTCGCGTAGGCGACGAAGACTTGCGACAAGAGCGGGATCGGCGATCTGTTCGCTGCCATCGAGAATGCCTTGGACCTGGCCGAACTCGAGCTGCGCGCGGCTGTGAATCCGCGCGCGCTGGAAGGTCGTCGCGGCGCACGCACCACTGGAATCGACGTACATGCTCATTACGAGTGCGCGGCGATCGGCGCCGGGGTTGAGCGAGACCAGACCCTCGCTTAGCTCGCGAGGCAACATCGGGACGCTGAGCCCCGGTAGGTAGTAGCTCGCGCCGCGCCGCAGGGCCTCCGCAAACAGAGCGGTGCCGGGCCGGACGTAGTACGCAGCGTCGGCGATCGCGTAGTGAACACGCCAGCCGTCGGGGTCGGCCTCGATGCACAGCGCTTGATCGAGATCGCGCGTGCCGGGTCCATCGATCGTGCACCACGGTAGCGCGGTCTTGTCGACGAGGCTTTCGTCGTCGAGGCCCGGTGCGGCCACCCACGCGGCCACCTCCGCGAGAACTGGCGGTGGGTGGGCAGGATCAAGGCCATGGTCGCGCACCAAGGCGAGCAACTCCGCCCGCGGGGTGCCTGGGGTCGCAATCGGCACCGCAGCAATGCCGGCGGCGGTGCGGCGGACGTCGACGAAGGTTCCATCCGCCCAGTTCGGGTCGCCCGCGACGGTGTCGGCCACGTCGTCGGTGAAGGCGTCACGAACCCAGGTGTCCGGGCCATCGTGGACGACGATCCCGATGAAGTGCGGACGCTGCGTCATCAGCCGTTGGCGCGGGCGAGCTGGCTCTCGATCTCGGCGGCGAGATCCGAGGCGGCACCCGCGAACGGCTGGCCGTTGACGAAGAAGTTCGGCGTGCCTTCGACGCCGACCTCCATGCCCTTGTCGAAGTCGGCCTGGACCTGGGCGGCAGCTTTTCCGTCGGCAAGGCACGCGTCGTACGCACCCATGTCGAGTCCGGCGCGCTCGGCCGCATCGCGCACGCCCGAGCCGGCGAGGCTCGGACTCGCAAACACGGCGTCGTGGAACTCCCAGAACTTGCCCTGAGCGTTGGCACATTGGGCCCCTTCGGCCGCCGGCCGTGCGCTCTTGTGGAAGCTGAGGGGGAAGTGACGGAAGCTGAAGCGGACCTTGTCGCCGTATCGCTCCTTGAGCGGCCGGACCGCTTCGGCCGCGCGCGCGCAGTACGGGCACTCAAAGTCGGAGAACTCGACGATGTGGATCTTGGCGTCGCTCGGGCCGAAGCCGGCCGTCGTCGGCGCGTCGGCAAGCTCGAGCGCGGGCGGGCGGATGTCAGGCAGGCTGACGGTCACCTTGGCCGCCGCCCGTAGCTCGTCGAGGATCTTCTGGGCCGCGGCTCCGTTGCGGTCCTTCAGGATCTCGGCGATGACCTGCTCGCGCACTTGATCGAGCGGCGGAGCTTTTTCGGATTTGTACTGTTCATAAAATGCGTTGATATCAGCGTCCGTCGGCTGCTCGACCATGCCCAAGACCTTCTTCTGCAGCCATGTTTCACCGTCTTGCCCCTCGGCGGCGCCAGCCCTGTCGAGGAGCTTGCGCTGCACGGTGTTGTCGATGGCTTGGTCGCGGATCCGTGAAACCGCCTGGCAGTAGGCCCGCAACGCGGTCTCTTCGGCCTTCTGCGCCTCGGGTCCGAGATCGCGCGCGAGGATATCCGCACCGTCGAGCGAGCCCACCACCGCGTCGGAGGCGAGGGCGAATCGTGCGCCGTCGCAGCTCGATGCGCCGCCGCTGGGGCGCGGCGTCGCGGTTACCGCAGTGGTCGGTTCGGGCGTGGGCGTGTTGACTGCAGGTGTTTGCTTGGCGTCGGCGCCACTCGTAGGTGGCGGGGCAGCCTGGCTGTTGCAGGCGAGGGCGAGCGACAGGACGACGAAGACACGCGGGTTCATTGGGTCGGGCAAGCTTGCGCCGACCCCGAGCGCCCGGCAAGCGCGGCGATTCACGGAGTTGCCGCGCTCGAGGTGTGATCGTGCACGATCCGCCAGCCGCCGGGCCGGCGCGCCATGCCGAGGCTGAACACGCTGGCCCCGGCCTTGTCCGTGCCCCGGAGATCCCAGCGGCCGAGCACGACGACACCGTCATCGCCGAGCGGAGCAATGTCGACGATCTCGAAGCGCAACTCACCCATCTGATCGCGGCCGGCGCCGCCGTAGCGAGCGACGTAACGATCGTACGTGGCCTGCCACCCGCGGGTGATCGATGCCTGCGAGGTGAACACAAGCGCGTCGTCGCGCTCATATGCGGCCATGAACCCCGCTAGGTCACCGGCGTTCCACGCCCGCGCCTGCTCGTCGAGCACCGCGGCGATCTCGTCACGGTCGTGCTGATCGAAGCGGCGGTGTCCGCCGCCGCAGGCGAGGGCGAGCGCAAAGGTCCCGATCAACGCGCGCATCATCCCACCGGCGGGTACCGGGCCATGTTGCCCGTGATGGCGGGAGATCGCAGCCGATGTCGCGCGGCGATCTGGACGACCCATGATCCGGAGTCCAAGCCGGTAGCGACGTAATGAGATCAGGCGCTGCATCGCGAGCCCTTTCGCGATGAAAGTGTATGCCAATCCCGAACGAATCAGCGACCGACGCCATCGGGAGCGCGATGGACGTCATGGGCGACGTCGAATGGTGCGCCGGACTTGTTCTTGATCACCTGGTGCTCGACGGTAAAAAGCGGCACAAGCGGTATATCGTGGGTTTGCGCGCGATGTAGATGCGACTCGATCCTCACGCCGACCAAGGTACCGAGCGAATCAGCAGTGATCGGCTTCTCGG
>CADEGN010000038.1 GCA_902826865.1 uncultured Myxococcales bacterium | reverse complement strand
TCGGCGTCGGTGATTGCCGCGACGACGCGAAGCTTGCCGCCGCAGCGTCGACAGACGGTGACGTCGATGGAGAACACGCGGGCAAGAAGTCGCGCCCACGACAGACGAGATGACGTTCGCGCAGTCGCGGGCGCGTCGGCGGAGCGAGCGACTGCGAGGCCTGCCGTATCGAACATCGGCAACTGCCGGGGTGCGTTCGCGACCTCGGGGAATTCCGCGGGCAAGATTCTCGGACGAAGCGCGTGATGATTGGCGAACACGCCATAATACCGAACCTGGTGTTGGGAGAGCTCGAACTCTCGCGCGGGACACGCCCGAGCTCTGCAACCTCGTGCGACCGCGCCGGACTCACGGACGAAACCGGACGTGGAAGTGGTTTGCGTGACCGCGCCAGTGGCGGATCATGCCGTGGGATCGACCGCGCCCGCGGGGGTACTGAAACAGCTCGTCCAGGGTCTCCTCATCGACGCCCCGCGAGACCGCATGCTCGTACAGCAGCTTCTGGATCCGGTAGTCCATGAACACGTAGGTGACCTCATCGGTATCGATGAAGGACTTGATCAACGCCCACGTGCGCGGAACATCGAGGTTGTGGGCCCCGGCGTGGCGGAACTTGGTCTCGTTGGCGTCCTTGCCCCGCAGCACGTAACCGATGTCGACGTCGCGCCCGTGCTGATGCGACAGATGCGGCGGGAACTTGCCGCCGGAGCGCTTGCTGATGTCGCCGATGTGGACCTTCGGCCCGCCTGACACGCGCTTGCGATAATCCGAGACTGCCTCCTGGATCGCGCGCACCGTCTTGGAGGTACCCCAGGCCCCGGCCTCCCATTTGACCATGTAGTGACGGCCCGGCATCAACTGGACACCGTCACGCAGGATGCCGGTGTCGACGTCGCGGCCGCCGAAACCGGGCACGACCTTCCCGTCGACCCAAACGACGAGCTTCTGGCCCTCGCGCAGGGCGTTCCGATCGGCGAGCTTGCCGCGCTGATAGCGGAACAACTCGGTGGGGGAGAGCTCGTAGCGGAGGGCGATCGCACCCAGGGTTTCGCCCGGGCGAACCGTGTGAACGACCTCGGAGCGGATTCGCGGCGCAATCTCGGGGCACACGCGGATCCGTCGGCCGACGCTGAGCATGTCGGGATTGGCGCGCAGGGCCGGGTTGAGGCGGAGCAAGTCCGATTTGCGCACGCCATAGCGCCCGGCGATCGAGCCCAGGTGTTCCCCGGGCACTGCCTCGTGGACAAACAGCGGGGTTTCGCCCCCGCATTCCTTCGCCTTTGCGACTTTCGCCTTTTTCGGACGCTCGCGATCGTCGGAGGCCTTGGTCTTTTTCGCGGGCGCCTCGACGCAGATCTCGAGTCGCTGCCCAAGGGATAGCTTGTTGGGATCAGCGTGGAGCTTGCGGTTACGGGCAACGATGTCGCGTTCCCGGACATCATACTCGCGGGCGATCTTCGCCAGTGTATCTCCCGCGCCAACCTGGTGTTGCACGAGCTTGCCATCTGTGCCGCAATGCTCGCGCGTCGGCTTGGCCGGAGCAGCGTCTGCGTCGTCGGTCTTGCCGATCGAGCAGACCTTCAGGACTTGTCCGAGACGGAGTTTGTCCGGGTCTTTGTGAAGCGCCGGGTTGAGCGCGACGAGCTCACGCTGGCTCAGCTCGTACATCGCCGCGATCGCGCTCACGGTGTCACCCGGGGCGACCTCATGGCTGCATTCCGCCGGGGCCGCGAGGGCGGGTCGCGCCACGAGGAAGGCGGCGACCAACACGCCTGCGGGCAGGCACAGGGACGACCAGAGCGACGCTGCCATGGCCGGCAAGCATTTACACAGCGCGCAGCGGCTGCCAAGGCCCGCAACCGCGCGCCGGATCGCCGGGGCTCACGGTAGGCCACCGGGCAGTAGCCCGGTGCGCACCAAGAGCGTGAGATCACGCTTGAGGACAAACGCCGCCTGAACATCGATCAACGCTGCGACCTGGAGCGCAAGCGGTTGCACCAGGCGCTCCAGCTTCACGACGTCGATCTCCAGCGGATCAACGCCGCTGCGGTGGCAGACCGACGCTAGCAACGGCCAGGGGAACACGGTGTACTCGCTGAGCAAACCGAGAACGCTTTGGACCAACTCAGGGAGCTCCTGGGACATCGGGGCGCGGGCGAGCGACGGCAGCATGCCAGGTGCGATCGAGATCGACCGCAGCAGCGATTTTCTGAAGCGGGCCCCAGTCCGGGACGACCCTGTCGCGACGGGGCCGCCGGCGGACGAGGCGTGAGCCTGTGGGCGCCAATCCGGGCCCACGCTTGTTGCGAATGGGTGTACCGATCAACCCTCAGCGTCGACCGGCCAACCGTCGCGCAGCAAGCTCTCGCAGCTCGCCTCCGCGGGCACACGCACGTACGCGAACGGTCCGCTCACGCGCTCGTCGGTATCGCGTGCCACCATCGACAGGCACGCGCCCTCGGCGTCGATGATGTGCTGCACGACGCGCACCTGGGCGCTGCCCTGGAAACGACGACCGACGAATTCGGCGGTGGCGTTCGTCTGCGAGCGGTTGGTGACGTAGAGCTCGCCAGAGCATACCGGGGCGTCGACTTCGACGGTGACCCCGGGGTTGCCGTCGCCGTCGACATCGTCTTCGCCCCAGCCCAGCTCGGACTCGGAGACGAAGTTGCCCGCGTCGTCGTTGCTCGAGAAGTGCGCCGTAGAGCGCGGCAGGCCCGCTGCGTCGATCCTCACCTCGACGCCAGCCACCTTCTCCATAAGGACCCGGCAAGCGGTCTCCACCAATTCGATGCCGTCAGCGCTCCGCCGCACTTGCGCGAGCGTGAACGTGTCCGTGCGGGTCCGAACCGTGCCCTTGAACGGAACGTCGCGGGTGCCGAACACGACTTGGTGGCCAGCCCAGCGCTCCGCCGGCGGAGTCGTCGACTCGGCCGCCGCCGCGAGCCAAGAAGTGAAGAGAAGTGCCGGTGCTCCGATGAGGATCATACTCATACCCGCCTGTTGCTGCGCGGACGCGCGATGATGGACTCGAACAGTGTACGAATCGTCTTGGGATCCGGCTCGTCGAGGACCAGGCCGCCGCGCGCGACGACTAACTTCGCGATCGCCTCCACGCCGGCTCCTCCGACCACCCACGGCACGCCCGCACACGCCGCGGCGTAGCCGTCGACGAGCTCGCGCGCACGGTGGCCACGCGGCGCGACGGTTGTCGACAGCCCCACCACCGCGGGCGAGAGCTCACGCACCGCGTGCCCGACCGCGCTCGGCGGGGTGCGAGCGCCCAGCACCACCGTCTGCCAGCCCCACGACGACAGATGCACCGACAGCGCATGGACCGCAAACCCGGGCTCATCGTCCTCGAAGCAAGCCAAAAGCGCGTTCCGGGCGCCCGGGCCCGGCTGGATCAACGGGATCAGCCGCTGCACCACGCCGAGGATCGCGTCGGTCGCCAGGTGTTCTTGGGCGACGCTCATGCTCCCGTCCTCCCAGCGCTCACCGATCTCGATCAGCGCGCCCCGAAACACCCGTTCGATCACGATGCTGGGCTGAGCAAGCGTCGCGGCCTGCTCGAGCTTCCGCGCGAGCGTCTCGGGCTCGAATCGGTCGACTGCGTCGATGATCTGCTGCCTCAGGGTCTCGAACGGATCCTCGGCCTCGACGCGAGCGGCGGAGGAGGTGTGCTCCTCGGCTTCCTCCGAGGCGAGCCGTGCGGCCTCGGCCGCGGAAATGCCGGACTCGCAGAGCTCGCGCACGCGGCGGATCATCGCGACGTCAGCTTCGGAGTAGACTCGGTAAGCGGAGTCGGTGCGACTCGGCACCGGAACTCCGTATCGCCGCTCCCATGCGCGCAACGTGGGCGCGGACACTCCGGTCATCTCGGCCACTGCCTGGATCCTGTATTTGCCGCGGGGGTCATTCACGCTGGGTGTTTCATACTATGGGCCGCCGATTCTGATTTGTCAAATGTTAGTACAATGCTATCATCAACTTTGTGCAAGGTTTGTCATTTCATCAAGAACCGTCTCCTCAAGCCACCGCCATCGTCATCGGCAGCGGTTTCGGGGGGTTAGCCGCCGCCGTGCGACTGGGTGCCCGTGGGTATCGCGTGGTGGTACTCGAGCGGCGCGACCGTCCGGGCGGGCGAGCCTATGTCTATGAGCAGGACGGCTTCGTCTTCGACGGAGGGCCCACGGTAATCACCGCGCCGTTCCTCTTCGAGGAGCTTTGGACACTGTGCGGGCGCCGGCTCGCGGACGACGTCGAGCTGCTACCCGTGAGCCCGTTTTATCGGATTCGCTTCCCCGACGGCGGAGTGTTCAACTATACCGGCGACGGCGACGCGATGGAGGCGGAGGTGGCCCGCCTGTGCCCGACGGACGTCGCCGGCTACCGCGCGTTCATGGACATGAGCCGGCGGATCTTCGAGGTGGGCTTCGAGCGACTTGCACACGCCCCGTTTTCGAAGTGGACTGACATGGCGCGGATCATCCCGGAGATGGTCCGGCTGCGCAGCTACCGAACGGTGTATGGGCTGGTGGCGTCATTCGTCAAGGACGAGCGACTCCGTCAAGTCTTGAGCTTCCATCCGCTGCTGGTCGGCGGCAACCCATTCGAGACGACTTCGATCTACTCGCTGATCTGCCACCTCGAGCGCAAGTGGGGCGTGTGGTTCCCGCGCGGGGGTACGGGCGCTCTGGTCGACGGTCTGGTCGACCTGATCGAGACCCAAGGCAATCCCATCGAGTACAACGCAGAGGTCCAGCAGATCGTGGTGGAGCACGGGCGCGCGTGCGGCGTCAAACTGGCCGATGGACGCCGGCTCGATGCCGACATCGTCGTGTCCAACGCCGACTCCGGGTGGACATATCGCCACCTCCTCCCCGCCGAAACGCGGCGCCGCTGGACCGACCACAAGGTCGAGCAGGCCCGCTACTCGATGAGCCTGTTCGTCTGGTACTTCGGCACGCGGCGGCGCTACGAGGACGTGGCGCACCACACGATCTTGCTCGGACCCCGCTACAAGCCGCTCTTGGACGACATCTTCCGCAACAAACGCCTGGCCGACGATTTCAGCCTCTACCTCCATCGCCCGACGGCGAGCGATCCGTCGCTGGCGCCGCCCGGGCACGACGCTTTCTACGTGCTGTCGCCCGTGCCGCACTTGGACAGCGGAGTCGACTGGACGGCCATGCAAGAACCATATCGCCAAAAGCTCGAGCGCTTCCTCGCCCAGACTGTCATGCCCGGCCTCGGACCAGACGTCGTGTCCTCTCGCATGCTCACGCCCCTCGGCTTCCGCGACGACCTGCTCTCGCTCAAGGGCGCGGCCTTCGGCATGGAACCGGTGCTGCTGCAGAGCGCCTACTTCCGGCCGCACAACGTCAGCGAAGACATCGAGAATCTTTTTCTCGTCGGAGCCGGGACGCATCCCGGGGCCGGTGTACCTGGCGTACTGTCCTCGGCCCGCGTACTCGACACCACCGTCCCGGATCCCGACGTCACGTTGCGCGGCCGCAGCAGCAAGGGGGCTGATCATGCTGCATGAAAATCCGCGCCGCTCGAGGCTCGGCGATGACATCGCCGCCTGTCGTGACGTGCTCGCCACCGGTTCGCGCAGCTTCGCCACCGCCGCGCGGCTGCTGCCCGCCCGCGTACGGGACCCAGCGGCGGTCATCTACGCATTCTGTCGCGTGGCCGACGACGCCATCGACGACGAACCCGACCCATGGGAGGGCCACGCGAGAGTGAAGGGCATGATCGATCGCGCGTGGGCGGGCCGCCCGATCTCGGATCCGATCGAGCGCGGCCTCAGCCAGATCGCAGAGCTCTATCAGCTCCCGCGCGCGCCCTTCGATGCGTTGCTCGAGGGCTTCGCGTGGGACGCCGAGGGTCGCGAGCTGGTCGAGCTCGAGGACGTGCTCGCCTACTCGGTCCGCGTGGCGTCGAGCGTCGGTGTGGCGCTCACCGTCGTGATGGGCGCTCGATCCTTGGGCGTGCTCGCACGGGCATGCGATCTCGGCGTTGCGATGCAACTGACCAACGTTGCGCGCGACGTCGGGGAAGACGCGCGGCGCGGCCGTGTGTACCTGCCGACGCGCTGGCTCGATGAGGCGGGGATCTCGCGGGCCGAGCTGCTCGAGCGGCCGCGATTCACGCCCGCGCTGGGCGGCGTGGTGGAACGTCTGCTGGGAGTTGCCGATGAGCTCTATGGGCGCGCCGGCGCCGGCATCTCCGAACTGCCAATCGACTGCCGCGCAGCGATCCGCGCGGCACGGTCGATCTACGCCGACATCGGTCGTGTCGTTCGCCGGCGCCACGGCGACAGCATCTCTGGGAGAGCCCGGGTCTCGACGGCGAGGCGGCTGGCACTGCTGCTGCAGGCTCGCTGGTTCGAGCGCCGCGCCAGCGCCGGCTTCGATGATCCGCCGCTGCCGGCCGCGCGATCGCTGCTCGAGGCCGCGGTGCTCACGTGATCCGCGCGTGCAAGTCGGAGCTCTTCACCCGCTGGTTCGCATGGACCTGCGAGCGCCGACTGCGGCGCGCGTTCGATGTCCATGTTCATGGGCTTGAGCGCGTCCGGCCGACGACGGACGCGCATCCCATCGTGCTGGTATCGAACCACACGTCGTGGTGGGATCCGCTGGTCGCGTTGGTCCTGTGCCGCAGGGTGCTCGCGCTCGATGCGTTCGCACTGATGGAGGAGGAGAACCTGCGCCGCCTTCGCTTCTTCCGACTCGTTGGCGCGGTCGGCCTGCGCCGCGGTGATCCCGTCGACGCCGCGAAGGCGCTTCGGCACGGCGCGGTCTTGCTCGATCGCCCGGGACGCGCCCTGTGGGTCTTCGGCCAGGGCGAAGAACGACCGCCGAGGGAGGAGCTCCGGCTCCACGACGGCGGCGCCCGCATCGCCAGGATCTCCGGCGCGTGGATCGTCCCCGTAGCCCTGCGCTACGAGTTCGGTGCGGGTCCGCGGCCGGAACTGTCGATCGCGTGCTGCGAGCCCGTCGCACCGGGCTCGCCCGCAGCCACGGCAGAGGTCACCGAGCGGATCGGCGATGCGCTGGCGGGGCTAGATCGACGGACGCTGAGTCGAATGCCGCTGTGGACGCAACGTGAGGCGTCCGAGGGACTAGCCGCTGCCGCTCTCGATCGGATCGCCGGCGTGTGGCTCGCGCTCCGCGGCGAGCGGCTCGAGAAGGCCCTCCGCGCCGATCCGCAGCGAGCGATCGGCCCAGCGAACTCGTCGCGTGGTCAGACAGCGTACGAGCGCGGCAAGTAGCACGAGGTCGGCCGGTAGCGCGAGCGCGAGATCGGCTGCAGCCAGCGGCTGGTCAGCACGTCGATGACCCAACCACACCACCGCCAACCTGGCCAAAAGTACGATTGCCGCCATCGCGATCGCGATCGTGGCGAACTGAGTGGCCAGCACCGCGGCCAGCGCGAGCAACAGCGGCGCGGCCGCGAGCAGCAACGGTACGCTGAGCAGGGCGACGGGACGCTGCGCGCGCAGCACCACGAACCACCTGGTGTGCCTCTCGAACACCGCAGCCAGCCTGCGCCCGTGCAGGTGCGAATGGGCGACGATCGAGCTTTGCGCGCTCGCAGATCCGCGCTCGCGCAGGCGCCGGGCCAGCTCGAAGTCCTCGCCGAGATGACGCCGAAGCGAGGCGAACCCCCCGAGCGCGGCCAGCTCGTCCATGCGCACTGCGAAGAGCTTGCCGACGAAGAGCGCGGGAGTGAGCCGACCCAGCACGGCGAACGCGTGGAGCGAGCCCATTACGATGCTCGCACCGAGACGATCCGCGACTGTGCGTGGGGTGGTTTCCACCGTCGGGCACCACACCGCCGCCACGCCGGGCGTAGCAAGCGAGGCCACCAGGGCGTCGAGGTCGACCGAGCTCAGATCGACGTCGCTGTCCGCCACGACCAGCACGTCGCAGTCTGCTCCCAGCGCAGCAACGGTCCGCGCGATCTGATCGGCCTTGTGGTTGGGCCCCGTTGCGGCGGTCGCGAACACGTGAAGCTCACGCGCGGGTGTGGCCAGCTTGTCGCAGGCGGCATGGGCCACCCGCCACGCCGGATCCGCGGGCCCCTGGACAGCCGCGACCCAGCGCAGCGTGTGCGCGTTGCTGCGCGGCCAGCTCGATAGGGTCTCGTCGAGCCACGGCGCTGCACCGGCGCAGGGACGGACAACCAGCACGCGCGCGGTCCTTGGCAACTCCGAGCGCTGCTTCGCTGCGGGCGCGAAGGCCCGACCGACCGTGGCAACGTAGGCGGCGGTCCAGGCGAGTGCGATCCAGCTCAACGCCATCCGACGCCCCGGGTGCGAAACGGCAGCATGAGTTGGGTGGTCGCGCGCGTGAACTTGGAGAGATCGACCACCTCGTGCATCGCGTCGAGTCGACGACCCCCAAGTGCGAGCTCGATCCAGGTGCGCGCGTAGAAAGGCGCATCGACGAGCGTCTGGCGGATCGACGCCGCGCCTTCGCGGTCGGCCCGGGTCGTACGCGGCAGCCGCCAGCGACTGCTGGCGAGCTCGACGCGTCCGGGCGCACTCAGTTCCACAAGTTGTCCGTGCCGGTCACACTCAAAGCCGAGCTCGTGCGAGGTTCCGTCGCGATCCCACACGTCGTACAGGATTGCCGCCCGCTCGCCGTCCGAGCCTCGAGTCCAGCGCCAACCCGTGAACGCCTGCTCGAGCGCCTCGTTGCCGCGGTTGGCGTCGTGGTAGCCGGTGCCCGCGAACCGCAGGCGAGGGTTGTCCAACTCGACCTCCACGTGACCAAGCGGCACAACTGGCCACCAACGGTGTCGGCCCGCGCCGTCCAGCGTTTGCTCGACCGGTTGCCACGCGGCCGCGTTCAACCTCACCCGCCCACGGATCGGCAGGCCCAGCATCGTGCGCTCCTCGATATGGATCGAGAAACCATCCGCGTCGCGCACGATCTGACTCGCCCCGATCTGCACCGAGTTGTGCTCGCGGACCACCGCGGAGCGCCCGTAGGCGGACAGCGCCCACGCATCCACGCCGGGACCGTGCACGACGACGTTGAAGCCACAGTGGTCCATCGGGTCCGCGCGCAGGCTGCTGCGACGCGCGCGGAAGTAGGCCGGTGAAAACGGCGCCCCGACGAAGGCGATCAGCGTGATTGCGCTGCTTTGATCCGGCGCCAGGCCGTCGAAGTACCACCAGCAGTAGCCCCCGTCCGCGACGTCGATGTCGAACGCAGGTCCGCCAGAACCTGACGCGCCGCGATCGATCCGCTGAGCGCAGCCATCGGCACACCCGCGCCCGGGTGCACCGCCCCGCCCACGAGCCAGAGGTTCGTCAGCTTCGTCTGAGCCTTGGCCCGGCGCCATGGTGCCATCGGACCATGCGTCACGCCGCCGTATAGCGCCCCGTTGGTGGCTGGGAATCGCTCTGCGAAGCGTCGCGGCGTTTGATGTTCGATGGCGAGCGGCGTCAGCTTGAGGCCGCATGCGCGCATCGTTCGTTCCATGCGTTCTCGACATATCGGCTCCATGTCTGCGCCGATCGTCGGATCGGCGGGGGCATTGGTGAGGCAGAAAATTCGCTCCGGGCCATCGGGCACCGACCATCCGCGGTCCGAGGCGCAAACGTACACGGTGGGATCGAGGGGAGGCTCACCGCGGCCGAACAACGCATCGAACTCGGCCGGGTAGTCGGCGCTGAAGAACACGTTGTGGTGAGCGAGGTCGAAGCCCTCGGGGCGGGCGAGCATCGCCCAGGTCATCGCCGACAGCGACGGCCGCGCCTCCCCGCGCTCAAGCTCGCGGGTGGGGCCGGGGCCTAGCAAGCCGTCACACAGCGCCGCCGGGTCTCCGTTGAACACCACGTGCTTGCAGCGAACTGTGGTTCCGTCCGCGAGCACGAGCGCGTCGACCCGCCGACCTTCCGTGCGGATCTCGACGACCCCGCAGCCGAGAACGATGCGTCCACGGTGGCGCACGATCGCCCGAGCCAACGCTTTCGCGAGCTCGAAGAGCCCGCCTTCGATCGACCACAACCCGCGACGCTCCAACTCGGCGACGAGGCCGAGCGTGGCAGGCGCCTCGAACGGGGAGGACCCACAGTAGGTGGCATATCGCGCGAAGAGCTGCCGCACGCGCACGTCGGAAAAGTACTCCCCGAGCGCGTTCCACAACGAGCGGCTCCAGTCGACGCGGGACATCCGGAGCATGCCCATCACGCCGATCCGGCGCGACAACGCCGCGATCCCAGGGTTGTGCTCGCGCAGGAACGTAGGATCGAGGAGAGCGAGCAACCGCGCGCCATGCTTGCAGAAGCGGCGGTAACCCTCGGCATCGCGCGGTCCCGCGAACGCGGCGATGTCCTCGGCGGTGCGATCGATATCGCAGTGGAGATCAAGGCGGGATCCGTCGGGCCACGCGTGCCGGGCGATTAGCTCGTGGCGGCGCAACCGCACGTGATCCGTAAGCCGCTCGCCGGCCAAGGCGAACAGGTCCTCAAAGACGTCGACCATGGTCAAAACTGTTGGACCGCAGTCGACCGCAACGCCGCCCGGGTAGGCGCGGGCGAGCTTGCCGCCGATCGCGTTGTCCCGTTCGACCACGAGCGTCGAGTAGCCCGCGGCGGCCAGCCTCAACGCGCTCGCGAGGCCGCCGACCCCGGCCCCAACAACGACGACGTCCCAGGATGTCTCGGTCACGACGTCTACCATGACGCCTCGATCGCGACTTGTCCATAGTTAGTTTATTGTATTTGACAAACATTATACACAAACTATACAGGTAGAACTGTGGTCCGCATCGACGCCTTCGAGTCTGCCCTCGCGCGATCGTTCCGTAGGCTCGTCCCCTCGGACGCGCCCCCACGCCTTCGGGCGGCCGTGCGGCATGCGGTCTTTCCCGGCGGAGCGCGCGTGCGCCCGCGCCTGGTCCTCGCGGTGGCGCAGGCTTGCGGCGCGACGCCCGAGGACGCGATGCCGGCGGCGATCGCCATCGAACTGCTCCACTGCGCCTCGCTCGTCCACGACGACCTTCCCTGCTTCGACGACGCGCAGCTGCGGCGGGGACGTCCGACTGTGCACGCGCGCTTCGGCGAGCCGATCGCGGTGCTGTGCGGCGACGGGCTGATCGTCGCTGCCTTCGACGAGCTCGCGCATGGGTTTGCGGGCCGCGACATGCTCGGCCGCGCGGTAAGCCTGCTTGCGGCCGCCGCCGGGGCCGGGGCCGGCCTGGTCGCGGGACAGGCCTGGGAAGAGGAACCGCAGCCGGTACTGGACCGGTACCACCGCGCGAAGACCGGCGTGCTGTTCGAGGCGGCTGCTGCACTGGGCGCGCTCGCGGCCGGGGCCGAGCCGCGCCCATGGCGTCCGCTCGGGAGCGCGTTCGGGGAGGGCTTCCAGATCGCCGACGACATCCTCGATCGCACCGCGAGCGAGTTTGAGCTGGGCAAGCCGGTGGGCCAGGACGTCAGCCACGCGCGACCCAGCGCGGTTGACGAACTGGGGCTCGAGCGCGCGCGCGCACGGCTGGACGCGATCCGAAGCCGAGCGCTCGTGTTGTTGCCGCCGTGCCCTGGCCGCGACGAGCTGCACTCCTGGCTCGCGCAGTTAATGTCCGGGCTGTTCGCGCGTGCACTCGTCCGCACGCCCGATCGAATGGACGCGTCCCTGTCAGCGTGAACCCGATGCGCTGGGAATACGCCGCGTTCGATCTGCTCGTGGGACTGCCGCCGCTGGTGCTCGGTCGTCGCATCCCAGGATTCCCACGGCCCGCACTGAGAGCCGCGATCATCGGCGCCGCCCCTTTCGTGGTCTGGGACCTCGTCGTCGTGGGCGATCACTGGAACTTCGAGCCCGCGCGCGTGCTGGGCCTGTGGCTGCTCGGCCTGCCCATCGAAGAGTGGGCGTTCTTCCTGGCGGTGCCGTTCGCCTGCCTGCTGCTGTGGGAGTCGTGGCTGGGACGCTCGCCGCCCGCGGCTATTGATCGCGCCCGCTGGATCTACGCCTTGGCGATCCCGTCGGTCGCGGTCGCGGCATGGGCGACCGCGCATGGACGCGAGTACACCGCGGTGGCTGCGCTCGCGCTCGCCGGCGCGGCGGCGGTCGACCACGCACTCGGCGTCCGCCTGCTGCAGCGCCGCGCGGGATGGATCTACTTCGCAGTGGTCGTCCTGCTCACCACCGTCTGCAACGGCTACCTGACCGCGCGGCCGATCGTCGTGTACGAGGCCGAGTATCAGCTCGGCTGGCGGGTCTGGACCATCCCGATCGAGGACTATGCCTTCGGTCTGGCCCTGATGCTCACGGTCACGGCGCTCTACGAGCACGCGCGCGGTCGGGTGGTGCGGCCGTCATGGGCCGCCGCGTTGATCCGTCGCCGTTTCGGCGGGTACCGACACGTGCTGGTCGCGGTCGACGAGCGTCTACCCGAGCACCCGCGCGGCCTTCCGCGCATCGCGGTCATTGGCGGCGGCTTGGCTGGGATCAGCGCGGCCGAGCTGCTGTCCCGACGCGCCTTCGAAGTGGTGCTGTTCGAGCGCGACACCAAGCTCGGGGGCAAGCTTGCCGGTTGGCGCGAGCAGCTCGACGACGGTTTCGTCGCACCGATCGAGCACGGCTTCCACGCCTTCTTCCGCCACTACTACAACCTCAACGAGTGGTTCCGCGAGCTGGGGCTCGACTCCCGGCTGCGCCCGATCGACGACTACGCCATCCTCACCGCCGACGGCCGTCGGTTTGGTTTCGCCGGCACCGCGGCGGCACCGGGGCTCAACCTGCTCGCGTTGGCGCGCTCGGGGCTGTTCCGTGTCCGCGACGTCCTGCGCCCCCGCACCGGGCGCGCGCTGGAGACGCTGCTGCGTTACGACGCCGACGTGGAGGACCCGCGGCTCGACCACACCAGCTTCGCGGACTTCGCCGATGCTGCGGAGCTACCCCGCGAGCTCCGCATGGTCTTCTCGACCTTCGCGCGGGCCTTCTTCGCCGACGAGCGACGGATCTCGATGGCCGAGCTCACTGCCGCGTTCCACTTCTACTACCTCGGCCACGATCATGGGCTGCTCTACGACTGGCTCGACGGCAGCAGCGACGAGGCCCTCGTGGCGCCGATCCAGGATCGAATGATCCAACAGGGCGTCGACATCCGGTTCGGACGCGCCATCGAGCGCGTCGAGTCCGGACCGCGCGGGCTCACCGTCGACGGCGAGCGCTTCGATCGCATCGTACTCGCGGCCGACGTCGCGGCCGCGCGCGGCGTGATCGCGCGCTCCCACAGCCTCGCCGGCACCCAGCTAAGCCGCTCGATGGCGCACATGCGCGCCGGCCAGCGCTACTCGGTCCTCCGCCTGTGGTGCCGGCAACGGTTCGGCGACACGCTGCCGATCTTCGTCGTCACCGAGCGGCCGCAGCTGCTCGATGCGATCGCGTTCGTCCATCGCAGCGATCCACGGGCCGCAAGCTGGGCGGCGGAGCAGTGCGGCAGCGTCATTGAACTGCATGCCTACGCCGTGCCGGACGGGCTCACCGACGAACAAGTCGCCGAGCAGATGCTCGGGGATGCCGAGCGATTCCTCCCTGGCCTGTGCCGCTCGGTCGAGCATCGTCACCAGCAGATCCGCGCCAACTTCACCGCGCTGCATGTGGGGATGCGAACCCATCGACCAGGCGTCGTGACCGACGTCCCCGGGCTGGTGCTGGCCGGCGATTGGGTGCGATTGCCGAGCCCGGCCAAGCTCATGGAAGCCGCGCACCTATCCGCGCGCATGGCCGTCGATGCGATCTGCCGGGACTACGGGATTCGTGGCGTCGCGTCGTTCACCGTCCCGCGCACCGGCCTGCTCGCACGCAAGATACGGCCCGAGGCGGGCACGACCATGCACTGATCGGCTCGTCCGCGCTTAGTGCCGCACCGCACGGTCCTCGACGATGCGACCGTCGACCAGCGTCACGATTCGATCGCAGCGGGCGGCCAGCTCGGGCGAATGTGTGACGATGAGGAACGCCATCTTCGCGCGCCGGTTGAATCCGCGCAGCAACTCGAACACCTCGTCCGCGGTAGCGGTGTCGAGGTTGCCGGTGGGCTCGTCGGCCAGCACAAGCGGGGGGCGGCCGATCAACGCGCGGGCGATCGCCACGCGCTGCTGTTGACCGCCCGACAGCCGCATCGTGCGTTCGTCGGCGCGCTCGGCCAGGCCCACCTCGCGCAGTCCTTCGAGGGCCAGCGCGCGGTGTTCGGCGGTGGTACGGCCCTGCGCGATCGACAACGGCAGCATCACGTTCTGGATCGCCGAAAGCGCCGGCAACAGGTGATGGAACTGGAACACAAACCCGATCGAGCGCCCGCGCAACTCGGTGAGGCCGGTGTCGTCGAGCGCAGCAATGTCGCGGCCAAGCACGCGCAACACCCCGGAGGTGGGCCGATCGAGCAGCCCCAACAGGTTGAGCAATGTGCTCTTGCCCGATCCCGACGGTCCCACGAGCGCGGTGAGCTCGCCGGCCTCAATGCGCAGATCGATGCCCTTGAGCACGTGTGTGACAACTTCGTCGCCGAAGTCCTTCGTCACGCCCTGAAGGTCGAGTACCGCGTCAGTCATGGCGGATCGCCACCGCGGGGTCGAGCCGCCCGGCGCGGATCGCCGGCAGCACCGCCGCGACTAGCCCGGTCGCAATCGCGATCGCCGCGGAGGTCAGCGCCAGCGTCGGCTCAACTTCGATCGGAAACAACGGCTCACCGCGCGCGTCCACGGCAGCACCGCGAAAGGCGATCGCCACCGCGATGCCTGCGCTCACCCCGACCACCGAGCCGAGGAGCCCGAGCACGCCGCCTTGGACCAAGAACACCATCGTCGTGCGTCCACGCGACAGGCCCATGGCCCGGAGGATGCCGATCTCGCGCCGCTTCTGCACCACCGACACCACCAGCACGCTCGCGATGCCGATCGACACTGCGAGCACCACGAAGACCTGGATCAACACGCTCGACGCGCTCTGCGAACGCAGCGCGGTGAGCAGCTCGGCGTTGGTGCTCATCCAGCTCTCGGCCACCAGGCCGGTGCGGGCGACGATGTACTCCGCCGTGCGGTCGGCGCTGAACACCTCACGTATGCGCAGCTCGAGGCTCGACGCCCCGCCGACCAGATCGAGCAACGTCTGACCCGAGCGAAGCGTCACTAGCACCCAGCGTTGGTCGACCTCGCGGTTGCCCAGGCGAAATACGCCCGACACCGTGAACAGTTCCGTGCGGCCGCCCGCGGCCTGCAGCCGCAACTTGTCGCCGAGCTCGATGCCGAGATCGGCGGCGAGCTCGCTGCCGATCGCCGCCTCGGCGCCGCTGCGCGGCAGGGTACCCGCCTGAAGACGATCGTCGATCTCGACCACGCGCACGTAGCTCGAGATGTCCACGCCCAATACCGCGACCGATTTCGATGCGGTGCCGCGCACGGCAAAGCCCGGCCCGCTCACCACCGGCGTCACGACCTCGACCGCAGGATCGGCGGCGAGCTCGCTCATGA
This sequence comes from uncultured Myxococcales bacterium, assembly GCA_902826865.1. GTDB lineage: Bacteria > Myxococcota_A > Polyangia > Nannocystales > Nannocystaceae > Xiheibacterium. Next base: position 25,580 of record CADEGN010000038.1, on the reverse strand, counting down.
TCCGCTGCCAGCCGACGATCGAGCGCACGCGCTGCGCCGGCCGTTGCTCGTTCGACGCGACGAGCTCGCCCTCCGCCGACCCACGCACGGCCCGCGCGCGTTCCTCGGGCGGTCGAACCACCACGTGAGCCTGGCTGCCCAGGGTTTTCTCGATCAAGCTGGTCTGCAGGCCGCTGATCAGCGCCGAAAGGAACACGATCACCGAGACGCCCACGCCGACCGCGGCGACTACCAGGCCCGATGCGGCCTTGCCCTCCCGGAGGAACTGCAGGGCGAGGAAGACGGCGATCGGCATGGCACCCCTGTCAGCGCGCGCGATCGCCGGATTCTACGCCGATCACGTCGACCGGCACGATCGCTTCGTCGCCGGCCAAGCCCCCCCGGATCTCCAGCAGGGTGTCGCCGCGAACGCCGAGCTCCACGTCGCGACGCACGGCGACACCACGTTCGAGCACCAGCACCCACGGCTTGTCACCGGCTAGGTCACGCACCGCCGCCAGCGGCACCGCGATGCTGGCGTCCGTGCGCGCGACCTCGATCTCGACCGACACCGTCATGTCGGTGCGCAGGTACGGCGGCGGCTCGGGCACGGCCAGGCGCACCTCGATGGTCCCGCGCACCGCATCGACTGCGGGCGCGATGAAATCGACGGTGGCGGCGAAGCGTTCGCCCGCGAACGCCTCCGCCGAAGCCACCGCCCGCTGGCCCAGTGCCAGCGTCTGCAGGTTCTTCTCGTCGGGCTCGATCACGAGGCGCGTGGGTCCGTCGAGCGCCATGCGGCCGAGCAGGGCACCCATCTGAACCACGTCACCGACTTCGACCGCGCGCTCGATCAGCGTGCCGGCCGACGGCGCCAGGATCTGCAGACGTTCGAGCCGCGCCTGTGCAGCCGCGAGGCCGGCTTCGGCGAACATCTCTGCAGCGATCGCCGCTTGCCAATCGGCGCCGCTGCGGGCCACCGCCGCTTGCTGCAGCTCGGCCGTGCGTGCCCGGTTGCGCGCGACCGTCGTCTTGGTACGCGCCAGGTCGACCTCGGCTTCGTTCAACGTGCCGGTGCGGAACAACGCTTCGCTGCGCTCGAGCTCGCGGCGGGCCTCTTCGAGCGTGGCCTTGGCCTCGCGCAACCCCGCAGCCGCCGACGGCGCTGCGACCGTGGCCACCTGCCGAGTACGCGCCTGCGCCTGCTCCAGTGCGGCCTGAGCCTGCACAACCATGGCCTCGGCCTCCGTCCGATCCATCTGCACCACGAGCGCGCCCGCGGCCACGTGCTCGCCCTCCTCGACCCCGAGCCGAGTGATCTTGGTCGACTCGCGCGCCGCGAAGGTGATCTGTGCGGGTGGGGCCACGCGTCCGAGCGCCACAAGGGTCTGGACGATCTGCCCGCGCCGCGGTGTCACCGTTGCGACATCGGGACCACGCGAGCGCCACCAGCCCCACGCCGTCGCACCGACAAGCGCGAGCAACAACAGTATCAGGCTCAACCACCGTCGACGCCGCTTCAAGAACGCACCCTCCTCGCCCTTGGCGCGCCGCCGTCGGACGACCGCAGCATCGCACCATCGAATCGCTCGGCGTCCACGTTGCCCACGCGTCGGTGGGCGCCACGGTACCCGAGCCTCGCACGGCCTGTCAGCTCCCGCCGATCACGAGGGACGATCGCAGCCACGCGCGAGCGCCCGTGCGAGGTATCCGTTCCGACTTTTTGCGCCGAAACGGCCGATCCGCCATTGCGGGCGGCGGGCCGTCGTTTGCTCACGGGGGCGCCAGGCGTCGCAGTTGCGCACGCTTTCGACCTCACAACGCGGGCGTGACGACTTCGAGCAGTTCGAGATCGGCGCTCGCCGCCGACAGGCAGTAGTCGCTGCCTGCCGGGATCGCAATGGCGTCGCCCGGCCCCATGTTCGCCTGGGTCTCGGCGCAGCGCGCGTGCATGCGGCCGCTCAGCACAACGAGCAACACCAGCTCTTGCCCGTGCCGCCACGCGTCGCCGTCGCTCGACGGTGGACATGCACGAACCCGCGCTGCCCCCACGACGCCCGCCGAAGCTGCGCCCAGGCCGAAGTCGCAGGTCTCGAATCCGCCGTGACGCCAGGGTTGCCAGCGATCCATCGCGCGGGTGTGCAGCCAGAACCGCTGCTGGGCGAAGTGCCGGTCGGGGCGCCGTAAGGTCGTTGGCAATGACATCGCGTGGTCGGCGTGGGTTTGGTGCTCGGCCGGCGATCCGACTTCGATCACCTCGAGCCCGGGCGAACACTCGATGACGCGGTGGCGGATCATCGGGGGTTGGAGGACGCATTCGCCTTCGCCCATGACGAAGGCATCGCCCTGGTCTTCGTATACGAGCCGAACCCATCCGCGGTAACAGAAGATCAGCTGGAAACGAACCTCGTGGTAGTGGACGTAGTCAGGTACCGGGCCTCCTTCGGGGATACGGATGTGGGAGGCGATGAAGCGGCCGCCCTGGCGACCCGGCAACAAATCGCGGTAGAGCATGCCAGCGCGCCCTGGTTTCCATGCATCGGGCTTACCGGCGTGTGCGATGACCAGCGTCGGGTGATGCTCACCCAGCTCGAGGTTCGCGGCGGCTGGCACCAGCTCGACCCGCGTTCCGTTTGGCGCGCGGAGTTGGCGAGCCCCGCCGGCAACGCCATCGGGATCGGCGCAGCGCAGTCGGAGGGCTCCGGGCGGCTCGCAACAACCGCGCTGCAGCTGCACCGTCACGCCGTATCCCGAGATCACGGCCGTGTGTGGGTCGTCCGCGGGAAAGATCGATTCGACGCGGAACCCCAGCTGGTCGCAGAAAAACGCGAGCGTCGCCGCAAGCTCGCCGCTCGGCAGCAGAACCTCCGCAGACTGGATCGTGGCGTTGCGGCCCACGGGGCAATGCTCGCACACAACACGGCGTTGGCGTCGACCCGCTACCGTCTTGCGCCCGCCGCACAACGACGCTGACACCGGGAAACGCCCGTGAGCTCGGTCGCGTCGACCCACCCTGGTCGTTGTTGCCGCGCGGGCATCGAAAGGACAACCACCGATCGTGAACCCAAGGAGGGCGAACTTCGTGAACCGCATGTGCAGGTCCTCATCAGCCGTGTGCGTTCCGTCGTTGCGCGCGAAACGCCAGGCGAACAGACGACGGCCGGCACTGGTGAGTCCGGCGAGACTTCGGGGGCCAGGATTGGCCCCCCGTCGCCTGCGGCGACATCGTCTGCGGCGCAGGGGAGCTCTGCTTGCGTGCCGTTCCTGGCTGCACGCTTGTTCCGGAAGCGCCGTGCGAGGGCGAGAGCAGCGGCGGATCGAGCGGCGACAATGGCGGATCTGGCGACGGGCAGTGCTGGGTCGAGGAGGAGCCCACCCAGACGTGCATGGCAGTCCCCGAGGACTGTCAGCAGCCGACCCTCGTCACGTGCCTCGAGACCGGCGCGCTCTGCCCGAACGGCGGCAGCTTCGACGCCGGGACGCTCGCATGCGAGTACAATCCCGTCGATCACTGCGAGGAGGGCGAGAGCGGCCATCTCCACTGCCGTTCTTGCTGACGCAGCTCGGCGGCGTCAGTGCGTTCGCGCGTCCCCCACCCGGCGGGTTTCAGCTCGGGCGGGTGAACCATTTCGCGCGGAATCGCATTTGCCGACCATGACACTTCGAGATCACGCCGCGCGCCCGCTCCTCCTGGCGACGGCACTAGCGGCGTTCGCGCTTTCCGGTTGCGACACCGGCGACGCGGCCACCGAAAACAAGGATGAGCGGACCGTCGGCGGCAAGGGTGACTCGCCGGATGAATGGTGCCACCTCAACTTGTTCGCCAACGATGACGTGGAGATCAGCTACGACTACCAGGTGAAGGACACCTCCGACGAGGACTCGTTCGACCTCAGTGCGACACCGGGCTGGATCAACGTTCGCCGCGGTGACTTCGGTCCTCACCTCGACGCGGCGGCGGTTTTAGTCGTGCGGGAATGGGATACCGAATGCGGCAACGAGTGCCGCGATAATTTCTCCCGCGAGGTGGAAACGCACGTCGTCGAACTCGAGTTCGAACACGGGCGCTTCACGGGGGAGATTCCCGCGCTCAAGATCCGCCATCACGATAACAACTCGAACGGTGGCGGCACCGACGGCCTCTTCGAGTTGGCGGTCGTCGTCGACGGGGACTGGTACAAGGGGTTCGACGGGCGGAATTTGCGACTCATTCCCCAGGACTCACTCGGCAACTGCGGGCAGGGCTCGACTTTTTTGAGCTGCGCAGGTTCCGGCGACTAGTCTCGCGTCGTCATAGCCCTCCGCGATCTGGTCCGGGATGCTCGAGCACCGGGCGCGGCGACATCCTCGAAGTCCGCGCTCGGGCCTGACCTAGTACCGCGTGGTACGCTGGCTGCGAGATGCGCCGCTGGGCTAGGGTCGCCGTTGGAGTGCTCGCGCTCGCGCTCGTCGTCGGCCTGTTGCTGAGCGGCGCCCATACGTCGATCTCGCCCGCCGCGATTCGTGAGTGGCTGGTGTCATCGGGTCCACGGGGCCCGCTGCTCTTCGTCGCGGCGTTCGCGCTGCTGCAGCCGTGGGGCCTCAGTGCCCACGTTTTCATCCTCGCGTCGGCGCTCGTTTGGTCCCCGCCCGTCGCCCTCGCGCTGTCGCTGTCCGGTGCCGTCGTGGCCAGCGCGGTCGCATTCTGGCTCGCGCGCTGGATGGGTTACGAGTGGGTGCAATCGAAACTCCCCGCCAGATTACACCGCTGGGACGAGCGGCTTGGGACCCATGGGTTTCGCACCGTGCTGCTCATGCGGCTTACACTCTTCACGTTCGGGCCCATGCAGCTGATGCTGGGCGTCTCGAAGGTCCGTTTCGCGCCGTATCTGGCCGCGAGCGCAATCGGACTCTTGCCGATGATCGCGCTTGAGACCTTCCTCGGCGGCGGCCTGGTCGACTGGCTGCGCGGCTGACCGGGGCCGCTGAGCGGTACTTGGCCCGCCACCAGTCAGGTCAAGACTGCGGCGGCCGCACGCCGGACGGACGGTGCATAGCCGGCACCGAACATCGCGACGTGGATGAGCAAGGGATACAGCTGGTATAGCGGCACACGGCGCATGGCCCCCTCCGCAACCGGGAACGCCTCGTGGTAGGCGGCAAAGCAGCGCGGACCCGGGCCACCAAACAGCCGCAACATCGCCAGATCGATCTCGCGATGGCCTCCGTATACCGCGGGATCGACGATGGTTGGTGCGCCGCTGCGATCGCACATCACGTTGCCACTCCACAGGTCGCCGTGGAGGCGCGCGGGAGGCTCGTCGGGTCCCACCAGCTCGGGCATGCGCGCGATCACCTGGTCGACGAGCCGCGCCGTCGCCGGATCCAGCGCACCGCTCGTGCGCGTGCGATCGACCAGCGGCGCGAGGCGGCGCTCGGCGTAGAACGCAGCCCAGTTGGCGAGGGGGCGGTTGTCCTGGGGCACACGACCCATGACGTTGGCGATCGCCAGGCCGAAGCTCGGCGCGCCGAAGCTATGCAGGGCCGCCAGACCGCGGCCGAGACGCTCGTCGAAATCCGTGGGTTCCTCGCCGGCGGCGACGAACGCAAGGGCGAGAAACGGGGACCCCTCGTCGCCGATCGACAGCACCTCCGGCGTAGCGAGGGCGCCCGCCTCGGCAAGCCATCCGAGTCCATGGGCTTCGGCGGCGTAGGTCGCCCGATCGGCACCGTACTTGACGAACACGCGCCGCCCGTCGACGAGCGTCGCAAGCATGGCGCTGTGGCTGTCGCCGCCCCTGGTCGGCGCAATTGTCTTCACGCCGACGCCGAGGGCGAACGCGAGCACCTGCGGATCGGGCGTCGCCACGGTCATCTTGTGCGCACTCAGCCCTCTGGTCTGGGGTGACACACGTCACCGCCTTCGATCTGCGCATTCGTGCGATAGGTGTTGAGAAGCGACCAGCTTGGCGGCTCAAACTGGGGGATCGTTGCGTCTTCGCGGACGTTGGTGACGTGGTAAGTGTGCTGATTCCAGATCTGGCGCGGCTGGATCCAGCGGTCTTGCGCGTCGCGAAAGACCTCAACGGTCGGTGCGGTCATGCCGTTATGTTCGTTCGAGACCACGACGATCTCTGCGGAGCCGTCGTTGTCGACGTCTGCGACCACGGGATACTCGATGTTCGTCCATGAAGAGCGCGGGCGCTGGAGCACAACGTCGCCACTGGTGCCGTCGAAGATCCACATCGTAGTTTCATCGGCGTACATCGCCTCGGCGACGCCGTCGCCAAGGAAGTCGAACGCCGTGCCCGCGCCGCAACAGGTGGGTTCGTCGACGTCAGCGTTCCACAGGATCGAGGCATCTGCTTCGAACACCAAGTAGCGCGTCGATGAGCTCGCGCCGAACTCTGGCATGCCGTCGCCGTCGAAACGACCTCGGGCAATCCGTCGCCGTCGACATCGCCAATCGCCGGCGTGTTGGTGCCGTTGACCGGGGCAGCGAACTCGAAGTGCAGCGTTCCGGTCGCACCGTCGAGCAACCACAATGAACCTGCGTCGGTGAATTGCTCACCTGTGGTGACAACGAGATCGGGGACATCGCACAGGTCGATCTCGCCATCGCCGTTGTCATCCGTGAAGTTCGCAACCAGCGGGATCACACTTGACTCGCGAGCACCGTCAGGCCCCGACCAAGTCCACTGGCTCTCGGGGGCGAAACTATCGGCCGGCGCTTGCTTCCTGCAATCGCCAATCGCGTCCATGTTGTCGACGACCTTGCAGGTCGGTTCGACCGCAGCCGTGTCGCCAGAGCCTGCCGTCTCAAACGCGACATCGAGCTTGGGCCCGGCGTTGCTGGTGGCGTCGGTGCCACCCTGCCCTCCTGTCGAGGTTGGGCCCGCGCTTGACGTGGACTGCGTTGACGTAGCCTCGCTGCCCCCGTCGCCTGATCCCTGGCTGATTGCCGCGCCCGACCCCCCGACGTTGCACGCAGCGATCGCGAGAGTGATCGGAATTGTCCTTCGCCGCGCCATACGTTCCCAGGGCAGCGTACCACCGCCATTTGACGCAGCGCCGCACGTGGGGACAAACCCTGGCGAAGCCTGTTTCGCGAACGTCCGCCCAATGCAGCCGCCGGGCAGGCGTAGCTGGGATCGCCGGAGGGCCGCCCTTCACGCGTAGGCACAGCGCCAGATCGATCCCCGCTTAGGTGCGTTCCGACAGGGCTCGCAAGTCCAATGCGCTTCTTCGCCCCGCGTTCTCGCATCGCACTGTCGACACTGCTCGCGTGTGCGTGCGGGTTGCCCTCATCGCGCACAACACCGCAACCCACCGACGCACCGGACGACGAAGCGGTCGCGTCGCCGGTCGTGGTCGCCGCCGTGATCGAGCCCGAGCCGCCGCCTGAGCCAACCGTCACGACGACGACGCCTCCGATGGGCGCCGGGCCCCCGACGCTGCCCGACGGTGATCGCATCACCGTTGCCGATCTCACGCGTGCGCTGGGCCAGATCGCGGCTGGACTCGAGTCCTCGCCAATCGTGCGCGCCGACTACGACGCCCTCGTCGCGCACCACGGTTTGCTCGACACCGACGCGCTCTTCCGCGACTACGTCCGCGTGCGGCTCGTCTTCGAATCGACCCGCGACGGCGGACTTTGGCGCATGCGCTGGACGATCACCAACCGCGCGCCCGACTCTGAGGCGATCTGGGCCCAGTGGCAGCGAAACGGCGAACTCGCCGACGATCGCCCCACCGCAATCGCCGAGTGCGACGAGCTCTCGGCCCTCTTCGCCCACCTCGTGCACCGACTCGGCGTCTCCGACGTGGGGTTGTTCTGGCCGGTGTGGAACCACGTCGTCGCGGTGTGGACAGTGCCCGGCGAGCACGGTCCCGTGCGTATCGTGGTGCCGACCTCGCAGATCTTCCTCGACGGCACCGCCACGATCGGCACCGACGCCTTCGATCCGTGGAAGCAAAAGCGCATCTACGACTATCGCCGCAAGGACGTGAAAGACACCGTCGAGCTGCCGGCGGAGCTCGTGCGCTTCATGATCGCGCAGAGCTGGGAGCACGGCGGCCGTGCGCACGTGGAGCTGCAACGCGAACGCAACGCGCGCTCCGCCATGCTCGGCGGCTCGTGATTGCGCACGCACGGCGACGCGCCACAACTCGGCTCAAGTCGCGCAGTCAAACCGTAGGCTGCGAAGGCGAACCATGTGTGCGCACGAATTTCGGCATCGCGGACGCTGGCAAGGCCGCGCCAATGCGGCTCCGACTCATCCTGTGGGTGGGTTCACGACCAGGCCCAGTCCCGCGCCCGTCATGTCGGAGTACGTGTATGGGCCGACGAGACCCGTCACTTTGGTGGTCGCGTAGGTGTGCGGATCGAGTTTGTACGCGACATCCGCATCGCGATCTGGCAGCCACACATAGCCGTCGACATCGATGCTCACACCGACTGGACGATCGCAGCCGGGCAGCTCAATCGTGTCGTTTACAACCGCGAGCGTGGTCGTGTCGACCTGGATCGCCCCGCACGGGTTGTTGCCCGCCACCCAAGCGAAACCCTCGCGATCGATCATGATGCCCCTTCCGCGTGCGCTGTTCGGCGTGTCGATGATGTCAAACGTCTCCGACGTGGGATCGAAGCGCAACAGACCACCGTTCCAATCCGCCATCCAAATGTGCCCGTCCGCGTCCACAGCGATCCCGTAGGGACTCTCACCCTCCGGAACGTCCCAGCGGTCGTAGACCAGCGTTTCGCCGTCGATACGCACGAGCGGACCGGGGCTCCGCCCGCTCGCCCAAAAGTCCCCCTCTGGATCGATCGCGCCCCCATACGGACCGAACGTGGTGGAGCCGAACGCATCCCAGTCAAGAACGTCGACGACATCAAGCGTGGAGCCATCCTGTCCGCTGAGTCGCTCGAAATGGCCGATGTTGTTGGCGTGGTCCCACCAGCCGACCCACAAGCGGTGGTGGGCGACATCGCAGGCGTTCTTCATGGTTCCGGCGTCCCACGCGGTCGGACGCGGACCACGGTCGTTGTTCCCGTCGACGGGCGTGGGGACGTGCCACAGCATGCATTCGTCCTCGCCGAACGGCCTCACGTCATTGGCACCGGTTGAGGTGTCGATGGTGCCGTTGCCGTTCCGATCGACACAACGCACGTCTTCAGCGGCGAACTTCACGATCCCGCCGCCGCGATTGGATACCGCCGCATCGCCCTCCAGATTCACCGCGGTTCGCGACGGATCGTCGTCTCCGTTCGTGGGCCCGGTGAAGTAGCGGGCCAACTCCACCCCCGACTTCGTGTCGATCTTCGACACGGTCCCCTCTGGAGTGTTCGCGATCCAGATGATGCTGAATGTGTTCTCTGCTTGCCCACCTCCACTCTGGCAATCACCCCCCTCGCCGCTGGCCATGCCGGCGGCGACATCGAGTTTGGGCTCACTGGTGTCAGCGTTTTGGTTGGCACCTTCACCCGTCGATGACAAGCCGGCACCGATGCCCTCCGAAGCCGTGCCGTCGACCTCAAGCGGCGGGCTTTCTGTGGCGCACGCGAGCGAACAACACAGCGCTGCGCTGCACACCGCGCCTCGGCAGCAGCGCCGTCGTTTGCCGACGGTGTCCCCCGTGCGCACCGCGGCACGGGCAGCGAACCCCGCCCAACGCACGAACACACCGTCGGGAGTGCGCGACACTCCCACATGTGGACCTCGCATTCTTCCCCACCCCCGCCCTGTAAGTCCACCGAAGAGCCGCGCGGTCACGACCACTTTCGTCCTCGCCGGAACAACCGCGACCCGTGCAAGACCGCATACATCTGTAATAGGAGTTGGAATCGTGGTCGGAACGGTGATTGGTCGATGGCCTCGTTCTCCGGGTGGCGGGTCAGCTCAACCTGCAAGTCGCTCGGCGGCGCGAGCGAGGGCGCGGGCCTCGGTGCGTAACGCCACGGCGGCGTCGACAAGCGGGGCCGGCTCGGCTTGGTCATCGCGGTCGCCCAAGCCAGCGTCGGCGGCCGCGTGAAGCCGGGCGAGCATGACCTCACGCAGTTCGTTCGGTTTCACAATGCCGCGCAGGATGCCAGTGTTCGGCGAACGCATGCCGGATTGCTCGGCGCCCTGACCACCGCCCGCGGTTTGCACACGGAGGTCCGCGACCCCGAACGCACGTTGCAGCGGCCCCTGCTCGATCGTGACGTTCTGCACGTTGACGAAGGTGGATGTCCTGAATGCGTCGATAGGTCAGATTGACCTCGCGGCGGAAGAGAATGCCCCAGCGCATGTGGACACCCTGATCGTCGAAACGATAACGCATCGAGCGGTAGCGAAACCACAACACCGGCAACACGATAACGAACGCTGGACCGGCAAAGAGCGCACGCAGCAGGTACAGCGTCCACAACTTCGGATCCGGCCGCTCGATCGCAGCGATGGCAGGGGGCAGTGACATCGTCCGCGAGGATGATGCCCCACTCCCCACCAAGACCAACGAGCCGCACGTATCTATGGTGTGCGTCGCGCTTGCACGGCGTCGGCTCGCCAAGCGAACGCGCTCGAGGGCCTGGGGAGATTTCACACACGCATCGAATCGGCGCCGCGCGGGCCGCTTCGACCGGCACCGCTCAGTCGTGGGCGCTCGGCTTGCTGCGGAGCTCGGGCGGCGTCGGTCCGAGCAATACGGCGATCCACTTCAGGTCCTCGTTGTTCTCGAGGGCGATCTTCACCGCCATCGTCAGAGGCACCGACAGCAGCATCCCCACCGGGCCCCACACGAACCCCCAAAACACAAGACAAAGCAGCACGACGAGGGCGCTCAGGCCGAGCTTGCGCCCCATCCACGCCGGCTCGACGATGTTGCCGACGACGGTGTGAATCAGGGCGTGGCCGAAGGCGAGCGCGAACATCGACCCGGTTCCGAGCCCCGGCTGAACCAGTGCGATCAGCAGCGTTGGGACCGCCGCGATGAAGCCGCCGATGTTGGGTACGTAGTTGAGTAGAAACGCCACCAGACCCCACAGCAGTGGGAAGTCGAGGCCGACCAACAGGCACATCAACGCGACCAGGGCACCGGTGAGCAGGGAGATTGCCGTCTTGATCGCGAGATAGCGTTGGACTTCCACCAGCATCGACCGGGCCGCGGCGAACTCCGCCTCCGGTCGCCCGATCGCGACCCGCAACTTGCGTGGGAACCCGGCGACCTCGAGCAGCATGAACAGCATCGTGAGCAGCACGAGCGCGGTGTTGGACAGCGCCGCCACCGTCGCCGTGGCCAAGGCACTCACCATGTCGACGACCTCGGCGGGGTCGAACGATTCGGCGTAGCCCGACACCGGGACGCCGACTCCATGGCTGCGCAGGAAGTCGATCCCTCCCACGAACATCGCCTCGAGGGCGGCGCGGTAGACGGGCAGCTCATCGGCGAAGCGGTCCAGCGATGCCGTGAGCAATGCGCCGAAGAGCGCTAGCGCCCCAAGAAGCACCAATACCACTGGGATCACCGCGATCGCCGGCGGAATTCCCCGGCGCTCGATCCACAGGAGCGATGGCGTCGCCAAGACGGTAAGGAACACCGCGAACAGAAAGGGAACGGCGATGGTCGTGGCGGCCTTCAGCCCTGCCACGACGACGACGAAGGCCGCCAGGCTGACGAGAGCGCGGCCGCCGCGTGTACCCGAGGACGGCATGGCGGCGGCAGTATGGGTCGATCCGTCGCCCGCCGCGAAATCCCGGCGAACGGGGCGGGGGTCGGCGGCGCAAGGCCCCTATTCCCACATGATCCGTGACGTGAACGCGAACGCGGCCAGCATCGAGCTGACCGAGGGGTGGCGATCTCCGGGGTTCACGGCCAACCCGCGCACGACGATGTCACGAACCCAACGCGGAACGCGCGACCGCACCGGCGGTCTTCGGACGTTGCCGGCGATGACCTCCTCTGCGATCTCCCGCGAGCTCTCGCCGGCAAAGGGCCTCTCTCCGAAGAGGCCCTCGTAGAGCGCGACACAAAATGCGAACTGATCGGTGCGCGCGTCGGCACCGCCGCCCGTGTAAAGCTCGGGTGCCATGTACGCCGGCGTTCCAACGAACACGCCCGTCGAGGTGGACGCCACCGCAGCCCGCGTCCCACCGGCATCGAACTCCGCTGTCGCGGCGATCAGCGAGAGCCCCGCCACCGACGACGTGCTGGTGACGTCCAGCCGATCGCGCCGCTCAACCGCGCGCGTCGCTCGGGCGTCGCGGGGCCGCGCCAGGCTCTCGCCCGGGTGCGTACCCGCGATGTCGCCGCTAAACGGCAATATGCCCGAGGTTGCCGGATCGAGGAGGATCTCCGACGTGATCGTGAGCTCGTCCTCGTCACCGAGGGCGCCGGTGGTCGCCGTCACGTCGGTTGTGGTCGCCACGCGCTCGGTGGCCGGGACCGCGCCGAAGTGCGCGAGTCCGAAGTCGACGACCCGCGGGCGATGATCAGCTCCGACAAGCACGTTGGCCGGCTTGAAGTCGCGGTGGATCAGCCCCACGCCGTGGGCGGCGGCGAGGCCACGGCCAGCGCGGAAGAACATGTCGAGCACCTCGCGCCATGGTCGCGCGGTGGCACGCAACCACTGTTGCAGCGAGGGCCCGTCGACGAGCTCCATCGCGACGTACACCGATCCGGCGTGCTCGCCGACATCGAAAATGGTCACCACGTTGGGGTGCGTGAGCTGGGCCGCGATTTGGGCCTCGCGACGAAGGCGCTCGCCGGCAACTTCGAGCCGGTCGCGGGCGAACCGCTCGCGGCGCAGCAGCTTGACCGCAACGTCGCGCTGGAGCAGCGGGTCAAACGCGGCGTAAACGACTCCCATCCCGCCGGTTCCCAGCAATCGGCGGATTTCATAGCGGCCGATCTGCTCGGGAAGCTCGTTTGTTTCCGGACCCGACACCGCTCGCGTGCGATGGTACCACGGCGATCACCACCGGTGACAACCACGGGTGGCAAAACGATGGCTGCGCCCCCGGTCTCGGCCCGCCATACGGGTAGAATCCCGGCGTGAGCAAGCCGGTCCACGCGGTCGTGCTCGGCACGGCCGGCCACATCGATCACGGCAAGACGACGCTGGTGCGCGCGTTGACGGGCATCGACACCGATCGACTTCCCGAGGAGAAGAAGAGGGGCATCACCATCGAACTGGGTTTCGCACCCTGGCAGATCGGCCCCGGGATCGCGGCGAGCATCATCGACGTTCCTGGCCACGAGGGGTTCGTCCGCACGATGATCGCCGGGGCAGCGGGCATCGACGCCGTGATTCTCGTCGTCTCCGCGGAAGATGGCGTGATGCCGCAGACGCGCGAGCACATCAACGTCTGCCGGCTGCTCGGCGTGCGCGCTGGCGTGGTCGCGCTCACCAAGATCGATCGAATCGGCGACGACGAAGATGCGCGCGATCTCGCGATCGACGATGTGCGGAGCGCGCTGGCCGATACACCGTTCGCAGAGGTCCCGATCGTCGGAGTGAGCGCCGTCACCGGTGCCGGGCTCGACGAGCTGCGCGCGCGTGTGCTCGAGGTGATCGCAAAGATCCCACCCCGTGACGCCAGTGGTGTGCCAGTCCTCCCGCTCGATCGCGTCTTCACGATCAAGGGCCACGGCACGGTTGTCACCGGGACTCTCGTGTCAGGCAGCGTCGCTGTTCGCCAAGACGAGCAGCTCGAGCTCGTGACCATCGGCGAGGATCGCCCGCGTCGCACCATCCGAGCCCGTGCCGCACAGGTCCGGTTCGAAACGCGCGACCGAGTTCTAGCGGGCAATCGAATCGCCCTCAACCTCGCTGGCGTGGAGCGAACGGAGATCGAACGTGGCGACGTGCTCACCCGCGGACCGCTCGTCGCCACCCGAGCGATCGTTCATGCCGTCCTGCATCACCTGCCGGGCCACAGCATGGCCTGGACGGCGGGGACCCAGGTCCAGGTCGGCATCGGCACGGCGCATGGGGTCGCAACCCTCGATCCGCTCGAGTTTTACGCCGCGAACGGGGCCACCGACGCGCCCACGCGTGGCGGTGACGTATCGATCGCCCCCGGCCACGACGGGTTGGTTCGGCTCCGCCTACAGCCCGCGCTTCCGGTTTGGCACGGCGCGCGCGTTGTGCTGCGCGCATTCGATGAACCGCGTGGTGATCACTCAGGTCGGACCATCGGCGGCGGCACGATCGTCGACCCGCTTCCACCAGCCGGTCGGGCCCAGCGCGCGCGCTGGGCCGCGATCGGGCGCGCACTCGGCGGGTTTGATGTCGACGCACGCATCACCGCGTTGCTTGACGACGCCGGCGCACGCGGGATCGGCCTCGACGAGATCATCCATCGCGCGGGGCTGACCAACGCGGCCGAACGACTCGCGCGTCGCACAGGGAACCGCGGCGACATCATCGATCTCGGCGGCACCTTCGTCCACGAATCGGCCGTCCGGCCGCTGGCCGACGCCGCCATCACGATCGTCGACCGCCACCACGCGCAGTTTCCAATGCAGCCGGGAATCGGCCGCGCGCTTCTCGAGCGCACGCTCGGCGCCCGCGTAGCCGCGGTCGTCGCGAGCGCAGCGATCGACCGGGCGATCGCCCGCGGCGCGTTGCGAGCTGTCGACGATCAGGGCATGTTGGCCCGTCCCGGCAAGGGGCTGTCGGGCACGAGCGAACTGCCGGGCTACGCGCAAAAAGTGCTCGATCGTTACGTCGCCGGCGGCATCACCCCGCCCACACTCCGCGAACTAGGTGACGAAACCGGCCTGTCGCCGCGGGACGTCCTCGACATCGTCACCGCGCTGCAGCGCACGGGCCGCCTCGTCAAGATCAGCGCCGATCTGTCTCTCGATCGCGCGACCCACGAAAGTGTGCTTGGGCAAATCCGTGGTCACCTGCGGGCGTCGGGAAGCATCGACGTACAGGCGCTCAAGGAACTGACGGGGCTCACCCGGAAGTTCGCCGTGCCGCTGCTCGAGCATTGCGACCAGCTTCAGATCACCCTGCGCCGGGGAGACGCTCGGATCGCCGGCCCCAGGGCATAGTGGGTGCGGGCTCACGCGATCGGCACCGCCAAGCATGTGGGAGGGGCGCACAGGCCGCCCATGGCTTCCGGACGTGCGATTTGCCGAGGTGGGTCCCGGTGCCATACTCCACGCTATGACGTGTCCCCGGCTCCGCCTCTCGATCGTGTGCCTGGCCCTGTCGGCGTGCGATTCGAGCGAGCCGAGCAACGAGGAGATGGCTCCGACCTCGGTATGCGAGTCAGAGACGCGCGACGACCTCTACATGGTGGGGATGGAGAAAATCGGACAGTCGGTGGCTGTCCGCATCCTAGACGCCGCCCCGGCGCCTCCTGAACGGTTTGACAACGCTTGGACGATCGAAGTGCTCGACTCCAAGACGATGCAGCCCCGGACGGATACGTCGCTCGTCGTCGAGCCCTTCATGCCCGATCACAAGCATGGATCGTCGATCGAGTGCGAGGTCACACCCCTGGAAACCGCCGGGCAGTATGAGCTGGACCCGATCAACCTCTTCATGCCGGGGCTCTGGGAAGTCCGGCTCCGCTTCACCACCCCAGATGCCGGCGAGGATCAGCTGGTATTCAAGTTTTGCGTCGAGCAATGACGGTGACACCGTCAAACCCAGCCGCGATTGCCTAAATTCGTTCGACAGGCGCCGCCGTGACTCGCTACACTCCGGCCACGCAGCGCCACCATGAACGGTCGAACAACTCGTGCCTTTCCGTTGCTTTGTGCCACAGTCCTGCTCACCCTCGCCGACGCGGGGTATGCAGGCGAACCGGAGAAGGCGGAGAAGGCCGCGGCCACTCCACCTGCGGATGAGTCGACGCCGGTCCCCGATAAGGAAGCACTCGCCGACGACATCCTCGACGCGATCGCCCTCCCGCTCGTCGCAGACGAGGCCCGCGACGCCGGCATCGACAGCAAGGAAGTCGAGTCCGCGATCGACGCGGTAGACGAAGGCGGTGCAACAGCCGCGGACGCGGGCGCGGTGCTCGAGGCCGAGGCCACGCAGGCGCGCAAGCGCGGGGGCAAGCCCGGCTTTGGCGCGTGGGTGCGCCTCCAGGTTGCGGAAGGCAAGCGCGGCAAAGAGCTCGCCGACCTCATCGCGAAGAAGAAGGCGACCTACGCCGAGCTGACGGACGAACAGAAGGCAGAGGTGGAGGCGAAGCTCGCCAAGTTACGCGAACGGGCGATCGAGCACCGGAAGCGGGTGCACGAGCGCCGCAAAGAACTCGTCGCCGCCGGAAAGAAGCTCGCCCGAGCGAACGCAAAGCGACTGGCCGACCTCGAGAAACGCTTGGCCAAGAACGAAAAGCGCAAGGCTCGGGTCGACGCAGCCTTGGCCGCCGACCCGGCGAAAAAGGAGAAGCTGGAGAAGGTCCTCGAGGCGATGAAGCGCCGTGGCGAGCGGCTTGAGGACCGTGGCGAGCGGGCCGAGGAGCGCGGCGAGCGGCTCGAGGATGCGAAAGAGCGCGTGGAGGATCGCAAAGAGGACCGCGAAGATCGCAAAGAAGACCGCAAAGAAGACCGCGAAGATCGCAAAGAAGACCGCGAAGATCGCAAAGAAGACCGCGAAGATCGCAAAGAGAAGCGCGCCAAGAAGCAGGAAGGAAAAGGCGGATGATCGGGAGAATCACCATGTACACGCGACTCAGCTTCTTCCTCGGTCTTGCGATCGCAGCCACGGCGTGCGACTCCAAGAAGGACACCGACACCAAATCCAAGGCCGGCGCCTCGAAGACCGTTGGGGCGGCGGACGCATCCAAGCGCGCCAAGCCTGACGCGAAAACGCCGACAAAACCGGACGCGAAGCTCGACGCGGGAGCGAAGGCCGACGCGAAGGCCGACGCGAAGGCCGACGATCCGGCGCAGCCCGAACCAGGGGACACCGCCCCGGGCAAGGACGAAGGCGCCCTCGACGACGCGAAGGTTGCCGAACTCGGTGGAATCGCCCGCGAGATTGCGGACAAGCCCGGCGATGCTGACAGCATCCTCGCAGCCCACGGCCTCGACCGCGATGGCTTCGATGCATCGCTCAAGTCCATCGCCAAGGACCCGTGGATGACCGACGTCTATGTCATGGCGATGGCGCAGCCAGCCAAGTGATACGTAGCGCGGGGCATTGGGCGGCGCGAGCGTGCGCACCTGCGTTGCTCTCGTTGGCAACGCTGCTCGGCCAACGCGCCGCCCTCGCCGCACCAACGACCGAGGGCTACGCTCGGCTGCCGCCGCCTAGCCCGGATCGGCGAACCGGCGTTGGCGTGAGCTTGGGCGACCCGATGGGTCTGTCGCTCAAGCACTTTTTCAGCACGCGCCATGCGATCCAAGCCGACATCGCCTGGCTCCCACTGCACCACGGCGCCGGTGGGGTTTCCCTCGAGTACCTGTGGCACTCGCGCGTCGTGGGCGATAACCCGGATGTCGACGCTGTGCTCTACATCGGTGGTGGGATCGGTGCCGGCTTGTGGGGCCGAAGCACCCTCGCCGGCTACGACGGGCCGCATTACGGGGGCGCGTTTGCCGATCGACCCGTGCACTTCGGTCTCATGCTGCGGGTTCCCACGCTGGGGCTCGCGTTCCATTGGATCCGCGTGCCCCTCGACACCTGCCTCGAGGGCGCGTGGGCCCCTTTCATCGTCGAGGCTCGCGACGCTCGGTTTGGGCCTGCCCACGTCGGTGTGGCACTCAAAGCCCGCTACTATTTTTAACGCGTTTGTGGGCTCAGCTCGAGCAGCCCGTGCACGATGAGGCCGCGCAGCGCAACGTCGCAAGCGGGATCGTCGGCGACCTCGCGGAGGGTCGCGCGGGCGCGCGCGGCCGCCTCACCTTCGCCTTTTGCGTGGCCAAGCAGCACGCGCGCCGCCTCGGCGACAGCTTCGGTCTCGCGAAGCAGCACATCGTCGGCGTGATAACGGCGAAGAAACCGTTCGACCGCGCGCACGGCCGCGGGCTCCTCGAGCGCAGCGAACGCGGCGAGGATCGCGAGCACATCAGCATCCGAGGTGCCGGGATGAAGGAGGAGCGCAGACAACTCGGGCACGGCTTCGAGCCCACCCGTACGCACCACCGCAGCGATCTGTTCGGCAAACGTCGCGACGCCGTCCGGCGCGAAAACCGGGCGTTTACCCAGGGCTGCCACGATGTCCGCGACATCCGTTCGCGAGCCACTTCCCCAGCGCGTGGCCAGCAGGCTGGCAGCGTGACTCCGCAGGGCCTGCGCTCGCTCGGAGCCATCACCATCGTCCTTCGCGAGCCTGCGGATCGTCCTTCGCACAGCCGGGTCGTCGTTGCGCCACAACAAATCCGCAGCGAGCCTCTGCGCGGGCAAGAGCCGAGGATCGTCGAGCGTCAGGAGTTGACGCAGGTCGGTCAGGCTGCCCGGATCGTCGGTTCGCTGGACCCCAGCCCGAGCATCGAGCCCGCCGCCGAGGATCAGCGCGCCCCGTACTGGCTCGCCACCCGAGATCCTTGTCAGTTCGCGACCATCTGACGCAGCGAGTTCGACAACTTCGCCGTCTTCACGCACCACCAGCACGCGGTCGCCTGTGACCTCCATCGCGACGAGCTCACCCTTTCGCTCGAGGTGAACCCAGCGAGCGCGCACCGGCACTCCGTCTCCATCAAGCCTGATCGCGATCACGGCCCGACGCGCGAGCAGAATCGCGTCGCGAGGAATCGCGTCCACGCGCGACATCCGCAACCACAGGCGCAGGCGTTCGTCGTCGCCATGACCGGCGTCGATGCCGTCCGAGGTAGCGAAGGCCGGGGCGTAGGTGCGGTACAGCTGGCGCGCAACTGCGTTGCCACCGGTGACATCGAGTGGCACCCACTTCGCGCCGTCGCCGACAAACCACAGCTCTCCTCGCCGGACGACGCGTGGCGGCGTGCCAGCCGAGCGAACCCCGCGAGGCAAGTCGACGCGTGCGACCTCGCGACCGCTATCGAGCCGCAGAGAGACCACTTGATCGTCAATCGCAAGCACGGCGATGTCGCCGACGACATCTGGGATCCCCAGCGGCGCAGCGGCGCGCCGATGCCAACGGATGTGACCATCGTCCACCGATATCCCGAGGACCTGTCCGGGGGCTTTGCCCTGCGGATCGAGCACGGTGGCGACCAGCCACGGCTCGGACAATGCCAGGCCGCTGATGGCTTCGCCGGGAAGCTCGACCTCGAAACGTACCGCACCGGTCTTGCGATCGAGCCCGACCAGACGCTGACCCGCCGGTAGCACGACCGTACGGGCGCCACCAACCGGATGCCCGGTGACCTCGAGCTTGTGGATCCACCGCGTTTTCGCGTGGATGGGGTCGACCGCAACCACACGCTTGCGCTCGACCAACACCACCAACGGCAGCGCCGCCGCGGCCCGGGCCATGCGGAGGCGATCGGCATTGCTCGTAGATTCGGCGAACAAATTGCCATGGATCGGCGCACGAACGGGCAGGCGGTCCTTGGCGCACCCCGAGAACGCGAGCGCAAGGGCGAGCACGAACGCGCGGCTCATCTCGACCCCGCGGCCTCGGCCTCATGAATGACCTCATCGGCCAATACGGAGTCGCGGCCAAGTAGCTCGTCGAGATACACGGACGCCGCCGGGCTCGGGTGGCGACGGGCGATCGTGATCGCGAGGCGCCGGATCCCCCGGTCGAGATCGTGTGCAGCCAGGGCGATCGCACGGTCCGCATGCGCATCCCCGCACTCGGCCCACGCGACGAGGGCGCGCGCGCGAATCTCGGTGCGCCGGTACTGCGCGACTTCGAGGAGAATATCGATGACGTCGACACGCGGCGCCTTGCGAAAGTGATCGAGCCAAACGATGAGTGCGCGCGGTGGCACTCCCCGCTCGATCAGCGCCCGTAACGCCTCGGCGCCGCTCGGGGTGCGATCCTCGTGCATCCGCAGCAGCCGGGCAGTGACCGTCGCGATCACATCGGTGCTCGGCGGCCGCGGCGGTGCTCCGCGTCCCGCCAACATCGCCAAGGCCAATCCGATCGCCGCGAACGTCACCCGAGTGCCCTAGCTATGTCCTGAATCAAGCCGCCGTTCAAGCGCCCCGTCTCCACCTCAGTGCCGGCGGCCCGCGCTTGCGCGAGCCGCCACCATGCCGGCAGGACGCCGCCTGCGCCAGTGACCCGGTCTACGCTATCTTCGGCGCGGATGCTCATCCTCGATCGACGCTCGTGGTGGCGGCAGTTGCTCGTCTGGAACGGCACGGCGCTCCAGCGGGTCTTTCCGCGACTGGTCATCGTCACGCTTTCGGCCGTGGCGCTCACGCTCGTGCGCGAACAGTGGTTCCCGAAGTTCGCCCTACTCACCCCGCTCCCTTTCACCCTCATCGGGCTGCCTCTCGGGATTTTCCTCGGTTTCCGCAACAACGCCAGCTATGACCGGTTCTGGGAGGGCCGGCGGTTGTGGGGTCAGCTCGTCAATGACTCTCGCAGCTTCGCCCGCTCGGTCGCCGTGCTGCTGGATGACGATGGGGATGGCAAGCCCTCGCCACGCCAACGCCAGATGGTGCTGCGCACCGCCGCGTTCGCCCATCTGCTCCGCCAACACCTACGCCGAGAAGATGACCTCGCCGAGATCGCCGACTTGCTGGACCCGGACGACATGCAACGGATTGCCAGCGTCCGCCACCGACCGCTGGCGGTACTTGGCTTTCTGGGGACGTCGATCCGTAGCGCCCTGCGCGAACGCACGGTTGATCCGCTGCACGTGCCGTTGCTCGAGCAGTCATTGCGCAATCTGACCGATGTTCTCGGAGGTTGCGAGCGCATCGCCTCGACGCCCTTGCCGGCATCCTACGTGGTGCTGATCCACCGGATCGTTGCCCTCTACGTGTTCACCCTGCCGTTTGGGCTTGTCGAGACATTTCACTGGCTGTCACCCGCCGTCACAATGCTGATCTCGTACGCGTTTCTCGGTCTCGATGCGATCGGCGACGAGATCGAGCAGCCCTTTGGGGTGGATCCCAATGATCTTCCGCTTTCGGCGCTCTCGCGCAACATCGAGATCGACCTGCGCGAGCTGCTCGGCGACAACCTCACGCTCGAGCCCATCTGGCCCCGCAACGGCATCCTGCAGTGACCGGCCGGAGTTGACACCGAGCCTCAACGCGTTCGACTCAGCAGCCCAACAGCACCGCGTGCTACGCTGGTGTCGCGGCATGTTCCCCGATCGCCGGCAACAACGTCGAGACTCGATGGGCGGACGCTCCCGCAGTGGTCGGCCGAGGCCGGGGGCGTCGCGCTCTGGGCCCACATCGGTGGCTTTGTTGCTGGCGCCGCCCTGATCAAGCTGTCTGCCGATCGCTGGCCGTTCGAACTGCATCGCCGCGTCACCGGCGTCGGCGCCGACGACCGCGTCGGCCGCCCGATGGGCGCGAGTGGCGACGCACGCGGACTTTCGTGTAACCTCCGGACGGTTCGTTTCGATTCGGATCGTCCGCCATGTCCGACCAATTGTCCTCCGACCTCGCGGCGTTGCGGATCAATCGCGAAAGCGGCCCGCCCTCGCCGTGGCCCAAGCGAGCCACCATCCTTGCCGCGATCGGCCTCGCCGGCCTGGCGGCTTGGACGTATGGCCGCCCGGCCATTGAAGCACGCGTGTTCAAGCCCGAGGTTGAGGTGACACAGATCGTCGTCGTCTCGCCGGCCGAAGCCCAGGCCAAGCTCACATCCACTGGTTATGTGGTCCCCCAACGGACCTCGAAGGTCGGCGCAAAGCTCCCGGGTCGGATCAAGAAGATCAACGCGGTCGAAGGCCAGCACGTGCGCGCCGGCGATGTGCTGGCCGAGCTGGAAGACGCCGACCTTCGGGCCCAACTAAACGCCGTAAAGGCGCGCGCCCTTTCGGCCCGTGCACAAATTCAGACGGCGAAGGCGGAGCTCGCGGACGCCCAGCAGAAAGCCAAGCGCGAGCGCCGACTCGCCAGTCAAGGCGTGGGAGCGGCGGCGGTCGCCGAGGACTTCGAGTTTCGTGTGCCGGTGGTCCAGAAGCAGGTCGCTGCCGCGGAGGCTGCGGCCCGCGCGATCGAGGCCGAGGCCGAGAGCCTCGAGGTCAACATCGCCTATCTGACGATCGTCGCGCCGATGGATGGCGTGGTCGTCGGCAAACCCGCCGGCCTCGGCGAATTGGTGGGAGTGCAGGCGATGTGGCTCGTCGAACTCGCGGACTTCGGCTCCCTGCTCGTCGAAACCGACGTGCCCGAGGGGCGTCTGCACCTGATCCAGCCCAAGAGCCCGGCCGAGATCGTTCTCGACGCGTTCCCGAGCGAACGTTTTGCTGGCACGGTGAAAGAGATCAGCCCACGGGTGAATCGCGCAAAGGCCACCGTTACCGTCAAAGTCGCCTTCGATGATCCCGGCGAGCGCGTGCTGCCCGACATGGCCGCTCGCGTCAGCTTCTTGTCCGAGCGGCTCGCCCCCGAGATGGAGCGCGAGAAACCCAAGGTCATCGTGCCGGCCACCGCGATCACCGAGCGTGACGGAAATCAGGTGGTGTTCGTGGTCGAGGACAGCACGATCAAGATGCGCCAGGTCAAGCTTGGCGATGAGGTCGGCTCGGGTTACGAACTCATCGATGGACCGCCCGCCGGGGCAAACGTCGTGCGGGAGCCCGCGAGCACCCTGGTCGATGGTCAGAAGGTGAAGCAGAAAGGCGAGTCGACATGAGCGACGCAAAGGTGCACGAGGAGAACCGCGGCGACGAATCGCGGCACGACGATAAGCCCGCGCGCAAAGCCGCGAACAAGCCCGTTATCGAGTGCAAAGGCATCACGCGCTCGTTCTGGCGCGCCAAAGAGCGAGTCGACGTACTCTCCGATCTCGACCTCGAGATCGAAGAGGGTTCGTTTGATGCGCTGATGGGTCCGTCCGGATCGGGCAAGACGACTTTGCTCAACCTGATCGCCGGGCTCGATCGCCCCACCGCGGGACGCCTCCTCGTAGCGGGCACAGAGGTCTCGGCGATGGGAGACGCCGCCCTCGCGAAGTGGCGCTCGCAGACCATCGGATTTGTGTTTCAGCACTTCAACCTGATCCCTGTGCTGACCGCCCTCGAGAACGTCGAGCTCCCGCTCCTGCTCACCAAGGTGCCCGCGTCCGAACGGAAGAAACGCGCGCAGATCGCCCTGCGCGTCGTCGGCCTCGAAGATCGGCTGCACCACCGCCCCCAGCAGCTTTCGGGCGGGCAGGAGCAGCGCGTCGGTATCGCTCGCGCGATCGTCCACGATCCGAAGATCATCGTGGCCGACGAGCCCACCGGTGAACTCGACCGCAAGAGCGCCGACGACGTGCTGAACCTGCTCGATAAGCTCAACCGTGAGTTCGACAAAACCATCTTGATGGTGACGCACGATCCGGCGGCGGCTGAACGCGCACGGGTCGTGCACAAGCTCGACAAAGGTAGGTTGACGTGACGCTGACCAGCCTCACCGTCAAGAACATCGGCCACAACTGGCTGCGGACCATGCTCACCGTTGCTGGCGTGGGCATCGCGATCTTCGCCTTCGTCTTCATCCGCACACTCACCGGCGCGTGGGAGGCGGGGGTCGAGAACGCGGCGCAGGACCGGCTGTCGACCATGCACAAGGTCACCTTCGTCATGCCCCTGCCCAAGCGGTATTTCGGGGAGTTCGACGGAAGCAAGGGCAAGATCGCGGGCGTACAGGCCTCCACCTACCTCAATTGGTTCGGCGCCAAGCACCCCGTGCGCGAGTCGGAGTTCTTCGCGAATCTCGCCGTGGATACCGACACGTTCTTCGACGTCTATCGCGAGATGGCCGTTCCGCCCGATCGGCTGGCAGCGTGGAAGGAAAACCGCCAAGGCGCGATCATCGGCGAGGCGCTGGCCAACCAATTCGGATGGAAAGTCGGCGACGAGATCACCTTGGTCGGGACGATCTACCCGGGCGACTGGAAGTTCAAGATCGAGGGGATCTACACAGCAACCGCGAAGTCGGTCGACCGCGCCCAGTTCCTCTTTCACTGGGACTACCTCAACGACAGCTTGCCCGAGCAGCGCCGCGACCAAATCGGTTGGATCGCTTCCCTCGTCGACGATCCGTCGCGCGCCGCGACCATCTCCCAGGCCATCGACGACGGGTTCGACGGCGAGGACGTCCAAACCCGGACGATGAGCGAGAAGGCAATGAACATGGAATTCCTGGGCGGTGCCTCGGCGCTCCTCGGGGCCCTCGACTTCGTATCGTTTGTGATCCTCGTGATCATGATGCTGATCCTCGGCAATACGATCGCGATGGGCGTGCGCGAGCGCACGCACGAGTACGGCGTGCTCTTGGCCCTCGGCTTTCGCCCCAAGCACATCGCCACGTTCGTGCTGGGCGAAGGCGTGACGATCGGGCTACTCGGCGGCGGCTTCGGGCTGCTGCTGGCCTACCCGCTCGTCGAGAAAGGTGTCGGCCGATGGCTCGAGGAGAACATGGGCGCATGGTTCCCCTACTTCTCGATCCCGCCGAAGATCGCGGTCATGGCCCTCGTCCTCGCCGCTGCTCTTGCGGCCGTGGCAGCCCTGATCCCCGCCTGGCGAGCCTCCAAGCTCGACGTCATCGACGCCCTGCGAAGGCTCGGCTGAACACGATCCCACGGAGGCACGAGCATGATCCCCTTGCGATACAACGTCCGCAATCTGCTGGTCCGGCGAACGACCACGGTGGCGACAGCGCTCGGCGTGGCGCTCGTGGTCGCGGTGCTCGCCGGAGCACTCATGCTGAGTGCTGGTCTGCAACGCACGCTGAAGCAGTCCGGTAGCCCGGGCACGGCGATCGTCCTGCGCAAGGGCTCGGATGCCGAGCTGCCGAGTTCGATCGAGGACGCCACCGTCTCCCTCATCCGCGCCGCGCCCGGGGTTAAGAAGGATGCGACGGGCAAGCCTCTCGTCATCGGGGAGAGTGTCGTCGTGTTGTTTTCCGACCTCGCCAACGGGAAAGGGAAGAGCAACGCGCAGCTGCGGGGCGTTCCGCCGGACGTGTTCGAGTTTCGACCGGAGGTGAAGATCGTCGAGGGCCGCAGGCCAGCCCCCGATACCGACGAAGCCATGGTCGGCACCAAGGCGCGTGGACGTTTCAAGGGCCTTGAGCTCGGCCAAGCCTACGAGCTGCGCAAGAATCGCTCCATCAAGGTCGTCGGCGTCTTCGCAGCCGATGGCTCGTCGTACGAAAGCGAGATCTGGGGGGACCTGAACTACGTCCGCCAGGCCTTCGGTCGGGCAGGCACGGTCCAGTCCATCCGCGTTCAGCTCGAGTCGCCGGCCTTATTCGACGGGTTCGCTGCGGCGGTCGAGCTCGACAAGCGCCTCTCCCTCGACGCAGTCAAAGAGGTCGAGTTTTACGAGAAGCTCTCGGAGAACACATCGCTTTTCATTATGGCGATGGGCGGCGTGATCGCATTCGTGTTTTCGATCGGAGCCATGATCGGCGCGACGATCACCATGTACGGATCGGTGGCGCATCGCCGCAAGGAAATCGGTGTCTTGCGGGCGCTGGGCTTCTCTCGCTCGGCGATCCTGTTTTCGTTCCTGTTCGAGTCCGTGCTGCTGGCCCTCCTCGGCGGTGTGGTCGGGGCTGCTGCTGC
>CADEGN010000037.1:17369-41194 GCA_902826865.1 uncultured Myxococcales bacterium | reverse complement strand
GCACGGGCACGGGCACGGAGGAGCGTGACCCCTTACGGGGTCACGCTCCTAGCGCTCGGGGTCACGCTGCGGCTCGATCCCAAGCTCGCCCAGCCAGCGATAGACCTGACGACGATGGCGCCCATAGTAGCGGCCGACGGCAGCGATATTCCACTTCAGCTCCTCGAGCACCGCGAGCAACTCGGCACGCTCGGGTTTGTCGCGCCGCGGCGTTGGCGTGGCCTCGTCCTGTTCGGTCTCCCGCGCGGCCTCGACCGCCTTGGGCAAGATATTGGCAAGATCCGCTCGGGTGACCCGCGGTGCTTCGCGTAAGCCTGCGAGTTCGTGCACGACGTGATCGAGGCCGCGCAGGTTCTCGGGCCACCGGTGAAGCAGAAGGGTCTCGACCGCCTCGGCCGTGAACTGCAACGACTCGGGTTCCGCGGCATGGCGAGCGAGGCTCCAGCGCCGGTGGAGGCGATCGATCCATGGGAGCAAGTCGGGCCGCCTCGCACGCAAGGGCGGCGTGCGCAGCACGACCACAGAGAGCCGGGCGTACAAGTCGCGCCGGAATCGTCCCGCTTCGACCTCGGCGCCAAGATCGCGGTTAGTGGCGGCAATGATCCGCACATCGACCTTGAAGGTCTCGTTTCCTCCCAACGGCCCGATTTCGCCGAGCTCCACCGCACGCAGCAGCTTGGGCTGCAGCTCGAGCGGAAGTTCGCCGATCTCGTCGAGCACGAGCGAGCCGCCATCGGCACTGCGAAAAAGGCCAGCGTGGCTCCGTGCCGCACCGGTAAATGCTCCGCGTTCGTGGCCGAACAGTTGGCTCTCGACGAGTGTCGCGCTCAGCGCCGCGCAGTTGGCCACCACCAATGTGCCGCGCCCGCTAAGACGATGAAGTTCGCGTGCGACCCACTCCTTGCCGGTGCCGCTCTCACCGATCAGCAATGCCGGCGCGCGCTCGCTTGCGGCGCGCAAGATCGCGGTGCGTAGGACTCGCGCGGCGTTCGAGTCGCCCGGGATCGCCTCTCGATCGACGGCGTCCGCGTCCGTCGGCGTTCCGTCGCCGCACTCGAACACGGCCACGACCTCCCCCAGCCGCACCACTTCGCCGTCGCGGAGCACATGGGGGGTACGTCCAGCTGGCGCACCGTCGATCCAGGTGCCGTTGTGGCTGCCGAGGTCTTCGCCGATCCATAGACCGTCTCGATCGCCGCAGGAGATCGCGAAGTGACGCCGAGACACCGTAGGATGCGCGAGGATGACGCCGTCGCGCCCGGGTTCGCGGCCGAGCACGACACCGGACCCATCGACCTGGCGGACGCGTGCGAATTCCCGAGGATGCACGACGTGGATCTTCGCCCAGCGCGATGACTGCGAGCGCACCACGTCTGCGTCGTGAGTCGCCGTCGACAACGCGCGCCCGTGTCGTGGGAGGTCCGAGGTCACCTCGAATCGGTACCACGCCCGGGCGGTGGTCGACACGCGCCGCGTCGATGACAAGCCCTGGGCAAGCGCTCGGCCCATCCGATGCGCCCGTCGTGACAGCGCGCCGGTGGCGGGCTGCGAAGCTGGACTCTGCCACGCGGGCAGGCCCCTCGGGTCGAGCAGCGGCGTCGCACGAGGCCGCGCCCCCGACCCGCGCTCAGCCGACGGTCTTGCGCCGGCGTCGCACCATCAGCTCGGCGACGGCGGCGGCCGGATTGACGTCGCCCACGTGATCTCCGTCGATGGTGCAGCGATGTGTCATGACCTGTCGCGCCGGAGCGACCGAGTCGCAACCAGTGTGACGCCGATGGCGCCGACAAGCAGGGCGGCGGCAGCGAACGGGCTGGTCAGCAGCGCCGGGGCCACGAGCAGAACCACCCCGAGTCCCGCCATCATGATGCCGGACAGCAGCTTGAGCGCCCGGCCTTCACGCTCTTGCAGCTTGCGCGACGCGAGCGTCTTCGCGAATACCGCCACGATCGCGATCAGGGGCAGAGCATAGACCGCGTTGTACCGCGCAAGATAGAGGTAGTACTGCACGGCGTCGAGACGATGCATCGTCAGAATCCGCGTGTAGACCATGGGGAATCCGGCCGTGCACAGCAGCTCGTAGGTGTTGGCCGCGGCTGCAAGCACTACGGTTCCAGCGATCGCAGACGCCAGTCGCGTCGATTGCACGAGTTTGCGCATGCGTTGGAAAAGTCCCGGTTTCGCGGACTCCGGGATCGACATCGTCGGGCCCACGTGGGGGCGGACGAAGTCCTTGATATTGAGCCCACCCATCACGACGGCGACGACCCCGGCGATCGCCGTGATCGCGCGCAGCTCACCAATCCACATAAACACGTTGAGCCACGCGGACATGAAAAGGAAGTACCAGAGGGCGGAGAACAGGATGAACACGCTCGCCACCAGCAGCATGCGACGGCGGCTACCCGCGCGGATCAGTAGGCTCATCAGAAACAGGAGGACGAAGAACGCGCACGGATTGAACGCGTCGAGGCTGGCGATTACCACAGTGCTCAGCAACAGCGACCATTCGCCGATATCAACTGCGCCGACACCGGGGATCTTCACGTGCTGTGCGACGTCCACATCGGTCGCCGCGGCCACGCCTTGTTCGCGACAACGCACGATCGCTTGGCGCAGCTCGTCGCGCGGTCGGGCCCCCTGCTCGAGGCGACCGCACAGGGCCACCCCCGGGACGTACTGCGCGCGTTGCCCCATGGACGACGCAAGCTCGTGATAGGCGCGCGCGTTCTCGGCGCTCGCGGTGACCTCGTAGGCATGCACGACTAGCCATGGTGCCTCGGATGCGAGCGCCTCGAGGTCCGCCTGGGTGTCGCCGCAGTGGGCACAACTTGCCGACCAGAAGAAGTAGAGATGGACGCGAACTTCGCCCGTTGCGTCCCGCTCGTGCCATACCATCGGCGTGGGACTGCTCGTCTTCGCCGACGCCCGGGTCGGAACCCACCACAGACAAGCGGCGAGCACAGCCACGACGACGCCGAACCGGAGGCACCTACGGTTCACCACGACTCTTGCGTGTACATCATGGGAGCGGAGCTGAACAGTCGCGCGTCCCGGCAATGGTTGCACGCTTCGCGGCGATCCGAGTCCGGCAGGTGGCGCGTCCGCTTCGACGGTCCGCGCCGCGGCGGTCTTGGTTTAGTCAACCGCGTAGTTGATCCAGCCGGCCTGCGTCCAATCGTCGGCCGCGTCGGGGTTGACGGCGCCGACATACGTGGTCGGCTCGAGGTCGCCGCCAGGAGCCACGCCACCACCGACGGCTGCGGAGGCGGCCGCCGGCTTCGCGTTAGGCGTGGTCCACGTGCCGTCCAAAGCCAGATCGAGCGCGTCCATGTTCCCGGTCTGGCCGAGCAGGAACTCCCCCCACATCATGTCCGTCCAGGTGTAAGGGCCGTCGCCTTGGCTGCCGAAGCCCGCGTGCGTCCCCCAGAAGCTGCCTTCGACGACGATCCCGGTCTCGGCGACGTCGAGCGTCGCCTGGTCCTGGAACGTTGCGCCCGCGCCGGTGACGTTGGTGAAGCACGAGTTGTAGATGTGTGCGTTGCCACCCTCTTTGATGTTGAACCCGATGCTCTTCGACGGGTTGCCTCCGTCGCCCTGGCCGACGTACGTCACGTTGCCGATGTATGGGTCGGTTCGCGGTGTGGCGCTGAAGTCATCGGGGCCGTTGGAGATCTCGAAGCCATGGTTGCCGTCGGCCTCGCCCGGATCCTGGTGGATGAACACGTGCTGCACCGATCCGGTGAAGCCAAGGTCGATGTCGAGATTGTCGTCAGCGTTGCCCGTGAGAACCACATGCCGCACGTCGAACGCGCCGCCGAAGAACTCGAGGCCATCGTCCGAACCCATGTGCACTTGCACGTGATCCACGGTGGTGCCGGTGCCGCAGGCGTAGAACGTGATGCCGTTGAGCTCATTGTCCATCACGAGCTCAAAGCCGGCCCACTCCACACGCACGTACTGCAACGTACCGCAGTTGTGGGCTGTGTCGTTTCCGCCGTACATCGGCGGATCGGCGAAGCCTTCGGCCTGGCCCACGCCGTTGGGGAGGTTGACCTCTGCGAGGCCGAGCAGCACGACGCCGCCCCAATCCGCGCGCTGACGAGAGCCCTTCGGCTGGGCGGAGGTAAACACGATCGGGGCGGCAGCCGTGCCCGCGGCGTTGATCGTCGAATCGGTGTTGATCACGAGCGCGCTACCCGACGCACCGACGATCGTGGTGCCGGGCTCGATGGTCAGGGTGGCTCCGTTCACGAACGTCGCCTCGGTGAGGACCCAGACGGTGTCGCAGGTGAGCGTGGTGTCGGCCTCGATCGGCGTAGCGACCTCCAGACGCGGAGCGTCCGGCGAATCGCCGTCGACACAGCCTGGCGGGGGACCAGTGTCGTCGGGGCCCGTGTCGGCGGAATCGTCGGCGGTATCGTCTGGACCGCTGGTGGGCATCGTCGACGTCGGGCTCGTGTTCGACGTGGAGCCGGTGTCGTCCGCAGACGTGCCAGCGTCGTCGGCCGATGCGTTCGTTTCGTTGTCTTGGTCGCCTGCGCAACCGAACACGTTGGCGGGGAGAGCAAGGACGAGGGCGATCTTGGTTAGGCGTGACATGCAGGCTCCTGATCGGCGGGACAAGACTCCGCCTGTTCAGCGGCGGTTATCCCAGTCCCGAGTTACGCAGGCGGGGCGAACGTTTGAACTGTGTGTCACGGCATGTGACACGTTCGACTCAATCGCGTGGGTCTCGCCGCCGACGTCGCAACGCCGCTACGGGCCGGCAAACGGGATGCCACGGCTCGTAGTCGTGCCTCTCGTTGGCCGAGATCGCCGCGCACGGGCGCGGTGCGCGTCACAGGTCGTACGCAACGCCGAGCATGATCGTCGCGCCCGGAAACATCTCGTAGTTAAGGGCCTTCTCTTGGCCTTGACGCCAGCGCACCGGCCAGTTCAGCAGGTTTTGCAGCTGCAGCTGGCCACGCAGGCGCTTGTAGATCCGCTGGGTCCCCACGAAGTCGAGCTGATGGATCGGCTCGGCGTAGATGTCGGGCAAGTTGTTGCCGCCGACGAACGCTAGGTTGCGCATCACCCCGTTGTAGAGGAGACGCAGGCCGGTTCCACTCTTGAGGTTGTCGTAGTCAATGTACGCGTTCGCGACGAACGGCGACTGCCCCTGCAGCGGACGCACGCGCGACGTCGACACGTCCAGCGCTGTCATCGGGTCGCAGGTCGCATCCTCGACGTCGCAACTATCCTGCAGTCGCACACGCGAGAACACGTAGGCGAAGTTGACGCCGACCGACACGTCACGCAGCTTCTTCCAGATGAACTGAAGGTTCTTGCGCAACTCGAACTCGGCGCCGACATTGAATGCGAACTTGGCGTTGCGAAACGTCGACACCAGGTTGCTGGTCCCCGGGGCGATGGTGCGCTCGATCGGGTCGTTGAAGTATTTGTAGAACACCGAGAGCGCGACGACCTCCTCGGCGCTCGGGAACCACTCCCAGCGGAGATCCGCGTTCCAGATCGTGGCCGCCCGCAGGCCCGGGCGCCCCTGGACGGTGATCCCACCGGCGAAGTCACTGAACAGGAACGGCGCCAGCTCGCGGAACTCCGGGCGTGCCACTGTCTGCGTGCCACCGAGGCGAACGTTCATGTCCTCGCGCACCGGGAAGATCAACGTCAACGCCGGCAGCACGTGGTTGTTGCGCACATCCGAGCTGCGCTCCTTGTCAGTCTCGCCGGTGAACTGGTCAAACGGACCCAGGTTCTGCCGGTTGGCTTCGAAGCGCGCGCCACCGGCAATACGGAACCACCGCACGAACGGAAGCTCGAGCATGGCGTAGCCAGCGTAGATCTCCTGGCGAGCGCGGTAGCTGTCGAAGGGCTGCGTATTCTCCGACACGAAGTACGGCTGCGTGCCGCCTTGGCCCGAGGTTACGCCGCCGCCGATGGTTCGATCGACCAAGATGTTCCCGGTCCCCGCCGGCGAATCGATGCCGCTGATGCTCTGGAACGTGAATCGCCGCACGTCGAAGGATCGCTGCTTGCCCTCGAGCCAGGCGCCGAACTTGAACTTGCCTTCGAGCTGCTTCCACTGGGCGAACGGGACGGTGAAATTGATGGCGCCACTTTCGGTGTGATCCAGCAAGCCGAGGAACAGGTTGGTCGCGCCCTGACCCGCGAGGCCGTAGGAGCCACCTTGATCGAGAAAGACCATGTCGCGGATCGCGGGATCGGACCGACGGGCTTGCGCATACGAGCCGAACCAGTCCAAGGTGAGCCCCTTGGCCGCGGGGAACTTGTGCACGCCGCCGAGGCGCGTCATGAGGATCGAGCGCATCACGTAGCGAATGCGCGTGGTCAGCACCTCATCACTGCCCGAACGACCCTCCAGCCGGCGGACCTCGTCGTCGGCGTCACGCGAGTAGAACGCGAGCAGCGACAGCTTGTGGTCCTTCGCTGGTTCGTACTTCATCAGGCCGATCGTCGACCACTGCACGTTGGACACGGTGCGACGACCCTTATAGTCGACGTCCCGCTGCAGCGTGAATTCGCCGGTCTCGGGATTCTCTGCGGTGCTGTAGAACTTCCAGGTCTCGAGGTAGTTCTGGTGGTTGTTGCGATAGGCGACGGATGCCAAGAACCCGAGCTTGCCGTCTTTGTGGGGGCCGAATCCGTAGCCGACAGTCGCCGCGCCGTTGAGGTTGGGCGGACCGATGCGGCCCTTGCGAACGCGGGTATCGGTGTAGAGCGCCTCGCCGAAGCGCTCAATGTCCCGCGCCGTCCACACCGACTTGAAGTCCTCGTCGAGGGCGTTGCGGTTCGCGGGGTGATCCGTGGGCAAGGCCGACGGCAGACCCCGCGGGATGTTGCCGAGCCCGAACAGGTCGTAGCCGCGAAAGCCTCCTTCGTGGAGGATCGGGCGGAACGTGGTGGCGGTGTTTGCACCCACGCGCAGGTTGGCCTCGAACACGAGCTTCTTGGGGATCTCGCGGCTCTCGAGCTGTGTGGATCCGCCCGCGAAATCGCCCGGAACGTCCGGAGTAAACGTCTTCTGCACGTTGATCGCCGAGAGCGCGCCGGTGGGAAAAATGTCGAGGGGCACGGTGCGCAGGTCGGGCTCGGGAGACGGCATGCGCGCGCCGTCGAGCAGCGTGTTGCCATAGCGGTGCCCCAGGCCGCGCACGAACAGATACTTCCTGTCGATGATCGTGGCTCCGACGATGCGGACCGCGACCGCTGCGGTCGAGCCGGAGCCCGACTTGGTGATCGAGTCGCGGCTGAGAATGTCGCGCGACGCCACCGACTGCCTGCGTTGTTGCAGCCGTGCGCCTTCACTCTCGCGGTTCATCTCGGCCTTCACCGCAACCGTTTGCCCGGCGCCGGAGAGCGGCAGCAGCTCCGTGCTGATGTTCTGCTCCGCGTCCTTCTCGACCTTCACGTTGGAAAATCGCTTCGATTCGCTCGTGTCGTACCGGATGCGGAGCTCATAGGTCCCCGGTGGCAGCGCGAGGACGTACATCCCCTCCATGTCCGTCTTGGTCTTGTACTCGGTGCCGATGGCTTCGACATGGGCACCGATCATGGGCCGACCGGTCGTGGTGTCGCGGACTCTCCCACGCACCGTGCCGGAGGGGCCCTTGACCTCGGGCGCTTTCACCTCGAGCTCCTTCTTCAGCGCCTCCTTGTCCTCCGATAGATCAACGACCTCGAACCCGCCGTCGAACGCGTCATCCGCGGGCGCTGCCTTGGTCTCGGGCGGCGCACTGCTGGGCGGCGCTTGGCTCGGCGGCGTACTGCTGGGCGGCCCCTGGCGCGGCGGCGCACTGCTGGGCGGCGCTTCGCTCAGCGTCCGCGCACCCGGAACTGTCACCTCGCCCGGCCCATCGTAGGCCCGCGGCGGTGCGGCGTCGGCCGCGTGGGGGCCCAGGGCTGCGAATAGACCTGTCGCAAGCAGGGTCGTCGCGACCCGGCGAGAGCCTTCGTCCATGTCGAGTTCCGATCTTGCAGCCGCAATTCGTGTGGGCCCGGTCGGCACCGAACGCGACTATTCGAGTTTCTTGGTGAGCATCACCACGGGGGTGGCGCCGCCTTGACGAGCGACGTCGACGGTGGTCAGCACCTGGCCATACGGCGCTTCATCGGCCCCATCGAGGTACAAGACATTGTCGGGTCGCGCGTTGAACATGCGATGCAGACGATCGGCAAGCTCAGCCTGCTCGATCGCCACGCCGTTGACCTCCACGCTTCCGTCGTCGAGCACACTCAGTACCAACGGCTGCTGCGGGTCGTTGGCCTGATCAAGCTGCACGTCCTTGTCGTCCTTGGGCGGCAGCCGCACGTTGAAGGCCTGGCTCATCACCGGCGCGAGCACCATGAAGATGATCAGCAACACGAGCACCACGTCGACCAGTGGCGTGACGTTCATCTCCGGCTTGACCGTGGCGCGTGGCGCACTTCCGATGGGGATTGCCATGGCTTCACTCCTGGGGTGGCGACCACTCGGCTGCGACACCAACGGCCAACGCGACCGCGCCGTAGCCGATCTCCTGGGCCTCATGGAACACGCCGCGCATCACGCGATACGGGACCGTAGCGTCACCGCGTAGTACGACGCGGCGCCGAGGGTTGGTGGCGTATTCCTGGCGCAGGTTCGCCACGCACTCGGCCACCGTCATGTCCGTCTGGTCGAACGTGCACACCTGCTCGCGATCAATGGTAACCATCAGCGGCTCGACGTCGTCGGCGTTCTCGTCGGCAACACTGACCTTCACCATCTCGATCGGCTTGCCGTCTTGAACGTTGGGGATCACCACCATGAAGATGATGAGCAGCACCAACACCACGTCGACGAGCGGCGTGACGTTGATGATCGGCCGGAGGCCCTTCTTCTTGCCCCCGCTATCGAGTGCTACGCCCACCGGCGCCCTCCAAATAGTCCACAAGTTCACTTGCAGCGTGCTGCATCGTCATGTCGAACTTGTCGTAACGAGCGGTGATGTAGTTGAAGAACAACACCGAGGCGATCGCGACGAACAGACCGACGGCAGTGACGATGAGAGCTTCAGCAATGCCTGCCGATACCGCGCCGATGCCACCGCCGCCGGAGGCTGCGATGCCCTGGAACGCGGTGATGATGCCGATGACCGTCCCGAACAAACCGATGAAGGGGGCAGTCGAACCGGTCGACGCCAGGATCCCCATGCCCTTGCGCGCCTCGCTGGCGAGCTGCTCGAGCCGGCGGTTGAGCTCGCGCCGCGTCATCTCCACAGGGCCGACAGCCTCGTCATCGCGGTTGGCGCGGTAGGCCTCGAGGCCGTAGCGCACAAGGCGAGTCAGCGGCGAACCCTTGTATTCGGCTCCGCCGGCCAGGTCGTACAGCGAATCCACATCGCGGTCCTCGAGCAGCGGGCGCGCTGTGGCTGCGAACGCGGCGCTCAGCCGCTGCGCGCGACGCAACACCAACATACGCTCGATGCTTACGGCCAGCGAAGCGAAGCCCATGCCGACCAGTGCGATTGCGACGGCGCGGGCCATGAGCCCCATTTGCGACCAGATTTCGACGATTGACAGCTCCATGGCGTTCGACTCCTGGCGGTGTTCATCCGCCGGTGAGAGAAAATGGAAAGTTAACCGGGAACCAGATCGAGATCGGTTCACCGTCGAGCTTGGCGGGCTCGTACTTCCAGGTCTTGATCGCGGCAATCGCGGCGGCGACGAACTGCTTCTCGGCGTCCGCCTTCTCCTCGTCAGTCACCGCGCTGCTGCGTTTTCGCAGGATCTTGGCGCCGCGGACCGTCCCATCGCGATGGATGTGGATCTTCATCACCACCTCGCCGGTGATCCCGTGGTCACGCAGCGCTTCGGGATAACTTGGCGTCCTGTTGCCGGCCTCAGGCTTCGGCATCGTCGCGCGCTCGGGACGGTCGACGGGCTTGGTCGGATCAATCGGCTCTTCGGCGGTCTTGGGTTTCGGCGGGGTGGCCTTGGGCTTGGGCACCTCGACGGGTTTCGGCTTCGGCTTACTCTCGACCCTTCCGTCGCCGGCTCCGCCCGGTGCGGTCGGGCCACCAGGGTGTCCGACGGTCTTCTCCTGGTTCGTCTCAGGCGCCGCCTCTTGCGGCTTTTGATCCGGCAGCTTGATCTTCGGCTTCGGTCGCGGTGCCTTGGTCACCTCGACCTTCGTGTTAGGCGGCGGTGGTGGCGGCGGCTCTTCTTCCACCACCGGCTCCTCCTCCGTGACGAAGTCTCTGATCTCCGGTTCGAGCTGGACGACGGTGGTCTTGTCGGCGGCGGCGAAAAAGAACGCACGCACAAAGACGGCTGCGTAGAGCGCAAACGCCAGTAAGAGTGCCCCGCCGCGTCGCCGCTGGAAGAACAGCTTCTCGCCGCGGGGATCGAAGCCACCGAGCATAGACGACGCCACTATGGGCGGACACAGTGGCCGCGAGATGGCGGTGGCGTTGCAGCTGTGTCACGAGCCTCGCGGTATCTCACACGCCATCCAACCGCGCGTGCTGCCACTGCTGACCCGGAATCGCCGCGGTGATTCTGTCGTGTCGCCAGGCCGTGACGCTCGCGTCACGTGATGCGCGGATCGGCCCGTCTCGCGGACGTATGGACGGATTGTCGGCAAGGTTCCTGTTCCGTCACCCCCACGTCACACGCACCGGCCAAGCTCGACTGCGCGGCATGGCTCCTATGATCCTCGTGGTCGACGACGAACGAGACTTGATCACGACGCTGGAGTTCGCGCTCCGGCGCGAGGGCTTTCGCACCCAGGCGGCGACGACCGGCCGCGAAGCACTTGCGATCGCAACCCGCGAACCTGCGCCCGACCTGATCCTACTGGATCTGATGCTGCCCGACGTCTCGGGCACCGACGTGTGCCGTCAGCTGCGTGCACGCGAGGCCACCAAGCACGTGCCAATCTTGATGCTCACCGCCAAAGACGACGAGATCGATCGCGTCGTGGGATTCGAGGTCGGTGCTGACGACTACGTCTCCAAACCGTTCAGCGTGCGTGAGCTGGTGCTGCGCGTGCGGGCGATCCTCCGCCGAGGCCAGATCCCCGACGAGACCACGCCCGAGGGTTCGATGGAATTCGGGCGCCTGCGACTCGACACGCAGGCCCACCGCGTGTGGGTCGACGGCGAAGAGATCCCGCTCACGGCGCTCGAGTTCAAGCTGTTGTACGCGTTTGTCGCGCGTCGAGGCCGCGTGCAGACCCGCGAGACGCTGCTGATCGACGTGTGGGGTCACGTTTCCGGCATCCCGACGCGCACCGTCGACACCCATATCCAGCGCTTGCGCAAGAAGCTCGGCGCCGCCTCGGATTACATCGAGACCCTGCGCGGGGTCGGCTACCGCTTCCGTTGATCGCTGCTCGGGGGAGCTGGCGGCGACCGCTCCACCGCGCGCGGCGTCCGCCCTGCACGCGGAAAACACGAGCTCCCCGTCGGTCGCTTCGCGCCGCGGGCTGAGATTCCTGCCTCGATTCGCCAATCGGAGTCGCGCCTTCACACCGCGGCCGCCCGAGGCCAAAAGACGCGTACGGAATTGATGCTGGTCTTGCCCGCGAGCGGCCAATACGGGTTCGATGCGGGGACCGAATGCTCCTGCCCACGGAAGTCTTATCCCTTCCGTGCTCGTCCTTGGGGTCGCAGCCTGCAGCCCTGGGGAGCGCGGCGGGGTGGGCCCGTTCGGGCACGCCACCTCTGAGCCCGGAGATGCGGGTGACGGTGGCGACACCACCCCGGAGCCCGGGAGCGAGGCCACCGGACCTGTCGGCGACGGCGATCAGAGCGACGGGGGCGAGGCGAAGTTCGACATCGGCGCAGCCGCCGACCTCGGCGGCGTTCCCGGCCAAGGTTGCCAGTACCTCGACGTCGCGTTCGTCATCGACGTCTCCGGATCGATGCTGGAGGAACGCGAGAACCTGATCGCCAACTTCCCCAACTTCGTGCAGGTGCTCGACGACTATGTGAACGACCCATCCAGTGGCGCCCTGGGCTATCGCGTCGGCGTGACCAATTCGAGCTTCCAGGAGGACGGGTCGACCACCGGCCTCAACGGCGCGCTCGACAATACCGGCGGAATTTTCGGCGACGACCCGTGCGGCACCAACGGCAAGCGCTGGCTCGACGGTCCGGCGCCCGGGATCGCGGCGAACTTCTCGTGCCTCGCGAGCCGACCGGCGGCGTGTACCAACGTGTGCGCCGACAACGGCCGGGAACGCGCGCTCGATGCCATCGTGGGTTTCGTCGACAAGCAAGCGCCTGGCGACGTGAACGAGGGCTTCTACCGTGGCGAGGATTCGCTGCTCGTCGTTGTCACGCTCACCGACGACGATGACAAGTCGAACGTTTCACCTGCCGGGGCGATTGCGGCGCTCGACGCGTTCGCGAAAGGCGAAGATCGCTACGTCGTGGTGACCGTGGCAGGCCCAGCGAACACCGGGTGCACCTCGGACTTCGGTGAGGCGTATGCGGCGCCGCGGCTGCACGAATTCACGACCGCCGCGTCCAAGGGGATGATGGGCGATATCTGCCAAGGTGATCTCACCGACGCACTGCAGGACGCCCTCTCGCTCATCACGATCTCGTGCGACACGCTGCCACCGCCGGCGGGCTGAACCCCAAGAGCACGTTGCGGACACGATTCGACTGCATCGACTTCCCTTCGCTTTCCCTGGCGGGTTCGTCAGTTCACGGCCAAGCGGCCAAGCGCCCGCGGTTCGGCTTTGGTGTTCGAATCGACGCTGGTTTCGCCCGCTCGCGGCCAACTACCAGTCTGATGCTGGGATGCCGAGAGCTCAACGTCGCGTCCGTGCTCGTTGTCGCGGTCGCAGCCTGTAAACCATCCGGGTCCGGCGAGAGCGGCCCGTTCGTGCCAGCCGGCGGTGAGTCCGGAGCTGTGCATGACGATGGCGGCACCACTGTCGAACCCGGGGACGATGCCGGCGGCCCCGCGGACGACGACGCCCACGATGCCGACGACAACGGCGTGTTCGACGTCGGCAACGGGGTGGGCGAGGGCGGAGGCGAAGGCGGGGATTGCCCGTGCGAGAACGTGCTCGACGGGATCTATGTGCTGAACTCGAAAGACCCGCCGAGTGTGTGGTTCTACGACCCGCCGGCCAATGACTTCAGCGAAATCGGGCAGCTCGGGTGCGCGCCGCCGTCGACGTTTGGGCCCCCGCCGTCCGCGAACTCGATGGCGATCGATCGTTCCGGCAACGCGCGGTTCAACTACTACGGGGTGACTGGCGTGATGGGCACGGGGCTGGCCTTCACCGGCTGGTTATACAGCGCGCCGCTGTCCGACCTCAGCAACTGCACCGACGTCGGCTACGTCGGCGCCGGCAGCTGGTACGCGTTCGGGCTCGGCTACTCGGTGGTCGGTGCCAATTCGAACTGCGACGAGCTTTTCATGTACAACACCGATCAGTACGTCAACTACCCAAACCTCTCCGGTGGCTCGCAGCTTGCGACTTGGGATGAGGGAGCAACGGACAAGGTCATCATCGGTCCGACGGTCTGGCCCGTCGCCGAGCTCGCCGGTACCGGCGATGGCCGCCTGTATGCGTTCGCGACGGTCGCCGAGAACGAGTCGATCCTCGTGCAGATCGACAAGACGAACGGCACGGCGATCGACTCGTATCCCCTGATGAACCTCGACACCACGCACGGGTTTGCGTTCGCTTTCTGGGGCGGCGATGTCTTCTTCTTCACCGAGAGCACCGTGGGTTCCGGCGTCAGCAAGGTGACGCGCCTCGATCTCGACGAAAACGAAGGCGGCGGCCTCGACACTGTCAACGAGAACACCGGCCTGCTGATCACGGGGGCGGGCGTCAGCACGTGCGCTTCGTTCGTGCCGCCGGGATAGCGGCGGCGCGGCGCGGCGCTCGGCATGCGATGTTCGGCGCACTGCGGCACTCGGCTCGCCGACGGCGAGCGCGGGCACCTCGTGTGATACCGTCGCCGTGAAATGGCGGAGGCATGGCATCTTGCGATGTACGATCGAGCGTTCGCCTCCGAGACTATGGCGTCCCTGGGATGCGAGAGAGCGCCCGAGGCGACGCCGTACTCGGGCAGGGCCGCAGCGTAGGTCTTCGCCGCTCCCACGATGCGGACAGACGCATAGGTCGCGTCAAAACACGAGGGTGATCGTCGCGGTTGGGTATTCGAACGTCGAGGTTGCCGTGAGCGGAGCACCCGCGGCCGAGGCGTCGTCCAGCACGCAGACCGGATCCACACACTCGACAGGCGCACCCGGTTCGACAACAACGTCTAGGTATCCCTCGAGCGTCTAACAACGGACCTATTCGCACGGCGTAAGGACTTGCATGCTGCCATTGCGCGGCGAAAGTTCGGAGCGGGTACCCGTGCGACGGACGCCGAGGGTGGATCGGAGCTGTAAGGCGGCGCACCTGCGCTACGACGGAACCACCGCGACCGGCAGCGGGAGCTCGGCGGCAGCGGCCGCCGACGTGCTGCCCACGAATGCGCGCGCAATGCCGGGCAGGCGGCGGGAGCCGACGACCAGGAGCGGAGAGTGGGTCGACTGCACGAGGTCGGCCAACGCGGTGACCGTGTCACCGCGCACGACTTGGGGCTCGAGCGTCGTCAGCTCGTGGGCGGCGAGCCAACGCCGCAGCGCGACCATGGCCTCGGCGTGGGTCTGCTCGCCGAGCTCGATCCATCCGCCCTGGGGGATGTACCAGCGCAGGATCGGATCAAGCGCCGGGATCACGTGCACGGCATGCACCGGCCGACCCAGCCGCGCACCGGCATCGGCCGCGAAGCGGCAGGCCTCGAGCGCGTCGTCGCCGAGGTCGGTGGCCACGAGGATCGGTCCTGCGCCGAAGGCGATCTTCGCGTAGTCCGGCGGCACGACTACGACAGTCGTCGGCAGCGAGCGCAGCAACCGGCGGGCATTGCTGCCGAGACGAATGACGGCGCTCGAGTCGTTCTGCAGCTGGCGACCCACGACGATGACGCTGGCGTGATGACGCTCGGCGAACTCTTCGAGCACCTCATTGGCGCGCGCCCCGAGCCCGATCTCCTCGCGATCGAAAAGCGACTTCACGGCCGCCTCTTGAAGCTCTTGCGCAAGCGCTTCCTTCGCCCGTCGACCGACTTCCTCGGGGCTCTGCAGCCTGAAGATCGGTGCGAGCTGCTCACGCTCGATCACGTGCACGCCCACGAGCTCGATATCCTGCGGGTGCCCGGATTGCGCGAACCACGACGCGAAACGCGCCGCACCGTGACTCGAGGGACGTAGGTCGAGGCCGACGATCCAGGTGGACATGGGACGAGCATGGAAGCTTGCTCCCCCGGATGTAGCGAAGGTTTTGCGCAGCGCTTTCGACGAGCTTGACCCCGCGCTGGCCGGCTACGGCCAGCTCCCATGCAATGGGTCCGGGCGATGAAGCGCCGTCGGGGGTCGTCCGAAGAAGCAACCGTCGGGGGTCATCCCCAAGCCGATGCGACCGCTCGGCCACGCGGAACGACCGCTCGTTGCGCCTGTGGCCGCGGGGGCGCCGGGTCACGCGTACACACCCACGGCGGCTGATCGCGACGTGAACGTGCGGCTGCAGGGAGGCTTCGATGTCGACATGGTTGCAGTGGCGGAGCGCGTTCGGTGGCGCGAAGGACAATGGCACGGACGAGGATTGCCCCGGGATCCCAACGGCATTGCGCGGTCCCCTTGCAAAGGCCCTCGCATGCCTGGCGCTTGGGGAAACCGGGGAGGGGCGCATTGCGGCTGAGCTGCGTGGCTGGGATCACCCCGGGCTCGATGCCCACTACCACGCTGCGTTCGCTGACTTCCTGGCCGAGGAAGGCTCACACGCGGCACGGTTGCGTGCGTGGGTGCGTCGCTTGGGCGGCAGCATCCCAGAATCGCGCTGGAGCGCCGCGTTGTTCAAGCGCGCGCGCAGAATCGCGGGTGTACGCACGAAAATGGCCGTGTTGTTATCCGCGGAGGTCGTTGCGGCGGCGGCCTACCAATCCCTGGCCAACGCATTGCCGCCCGGCGCACTGCGACGCGACATGGAACGCATCGCTCGTGACGAGACCGTACATCTCTCGTTTCACCTCGCGTTCTTCCGCGCGGTACTCCGTCGGCGGCAACGAAGGTTGTTGGCCGCCCTATGGCGGCCGCTGTGCATCGGATCGGCGGCGGCTGCCTGGATCGAACTTGGCCCGGTATTGCGCGCCGTCGGCGTTTCGACGGCTGATTATGTCGCGTGCATTCGTCACTCCGCGGGTCGCGTCCACCGCGAGATCATGGATGCGCCCCATTCTTCGCCGGCTCACGGTTCCGCCCACGCGCGGGCGGTGCCGGCATCAATGCCGTCCGGCGTTGGCGGGGGCGACGGGGCGATCGCGGACGTCGGGGCGCGAACGTGGTAATTCGGGTCGGTGATCACCGTCCATCACTTGAATATGTCTCGATCGCATCGCGTGCTGTGGCTTCTCGAAGAGCTCGAGATCCCGTACCGCATCGAGCGATATACCCGTGATCCGAAAACGATGTTGGCGCCGTCCACCTTGAAGGAAGTACATCCCCTCGGAAAATCGCCCGTCCTCACCGACGGCGAATGCACCGTTGCTGAGTCGGGTGCGATCCTCGAGTATGTGCTCGAGCGCTACGGCGGCGGGCGCCTTGCGCCCCAGGTGGGCACCG
This sequence comes from uncultured Myxococcales bacterium, assembly GCA_902826865.1. Classification (GTDB taxonomy): domain Bacteria; phylum Myxococcota_A; class Polyangia; order Nannocystales; family Nannocystaceae; genus Xiheibacterium. The sequence goes on along the minus strand of CADEGN010000037.1, from coordinate 24,511 downwards.
ACGAACATCTGCGGTTTCGCTACTTCATGCACTACGCCGAGGGATCGCTGATGCCGCCGTTGCTGGTGGCGCTGCTGTGCAACCGCGTGAGGTCGGCCAAACTTCCGTTCTTCGTCAGGCCCGTGGCCGCCAAGATCGCCGATGGCGTGGGATCACAGTTCGTCGCGCCGAATCTCCACCAACACCTCGTGTTTCTCGAGGATCAGTTGGGTGCATCGGAGTTCTTCGCCGGCAGCGAGCTGAGCGCAGCGGATATCCAGATGAGCTATCCGGTCGAGGCGTTGGTCGAGCGCGGCGGCGAGTACGGGCCCACGGTGAACCTGCGTGCGTATCTCAAGAGGCTACGCGCGCGCCCAGCCTATGCGCGCGCGCTCGACAAGGGCGGGCCGATCCTGCCCGAGTAAGTACGCGTACCGCACGTCGCGAGCAGCGAGCATCCGCTCGGCGAGAGGATCCGCGAGTGCTCGCCTCGTCGGGTTCGTCGGTTGAAAGATCCGCCGTTCACTGGCTTGCGCACGCGCCGACGTGGGTCAGGCATTCGTCGGGGCCTCGCCCGTCCACGTACCAGTCGACACACGCTTGCCCGGGCAGGCAGGCGGAGTCGTCCGCGTTGGTACAAAGCGAAGAACAACATCCCGTACTCACCTCACAGCCAGGGACCGCTTCGGGCGGTGCGCAGTACAGTCCGGCGTCGCATGCGTTCACGGACTCGCAGGGGTCTCCGGCGGCGCCACCTGTGCTGCTGGCGTCGGGCACACAATGGAAATAGTCGAGGCTGGGGACGCAGCCGTGGCCGTCCGGACATGCATTCGGATCCAGCGGATTGCACAGGGGGAGACACAGTGGCAAGACGCCATCATTCGAGATGGCGCACGAGGTTCCCGGTGTGGCGCAACCCGGATTTGCCGCGTTGCATTGGCATAGCTCGACGCACGTGCCCTCGTTGGTCCGAAGGTCGACATCAAAGCACATCGCACCAAAGGCGCAGTTGTCGATTCCGGACACTCCGCCCTCGGCGGTGCACGGTTCGCCGATCTCCACCGGGTTTGGATCGAGGGGAAAACACCCCGTGGCATTCCAGCTGTTGCCACCGTCGGAGGCGAACGGGTTGCACTTCTGCCCTGCAGGGCAATCTTGCGACCAAAGATCGCACTCGATCTGGACGCCGCCGCCGTCCGGCGCAGGGATAAACCCGCCACCCTGAGCGGCGTCGTCCGCGGCTTCGACCTCGAGCTCGCCCCATCGGGAGGTTCCCAGGCGTTGGGCATATCGGCGCGGGCGAGGGGCCGGCAGGTCGCACATCGGCGGCGGCTCGACGGTGCAGAATTGCCCTGATCCGGACTCGCCGCCCATCGTCGTGCTCGAATCGACGCCGGGCCCAGATCCGGTGTTCGCGCTGGTCGTCTGCGGGTTATCGCTCGACGACGCCGAATCGTCGCCCTGCGTCAGGCTCCCCGTCATCGAGGTCGCACCTGTGCCTGTGCTCGTGTCGGACGCGGCATCGCCGTTGCTGTTGCGACAAGCAGGGGTCGAAAGGGCCCCGGCCAACGCCATCCGTCGCATGAGTGTGATCATCGCCTGTCTTGACGCCATCGAACCTCGCGTTGACTGTTGCAACGCGCGAGCAGTGGATCAGTTAGGACTGGGTGCGATGCCTCACGGAGGTAGCACAACCTGCCCAAGTCGCCGAGCGTTGAGCGGGTGAAGGGCGTGCGTCGCGATGGTCTCGCGCAGCCGCGCCTTGGCGATGCGCAATCCCCCTGCGCACGGCGCCCAAAGGAACCGCGAGCACATCCGCCAGGAATCGCTGGTGCTACGCTCGCGCGGTGCCGGACGACGATCGCTACGTGCTGCTCTGTCGCTGCCGCGACGTGGTCGAAACGCAGTCGGTCCGCGCGTCGCTCGATGCGCGCGGGATTCCCGTGCGCGTGGAGGGCGAGTACGTGCACGGCATTCTCGGCTCGTTCCACGGTGCGATGGTGCAACCCCGCGTCATGGTGCCGGCCTCCGCGCTGCGACTCGCGCGACGCATCGCCGCTGACGTCGTCGGACCGTTCGACGACACCGACGACGACGAAGAGGCCGAGGCGGTGGGATCGCCCTGGCGCTTGCCGGCCGGCGACGACGAGATCGCGACCGACGACGCGTCGGCGGCCGAGCTCGAAGAGGGCCCGTTGGTGCGACCGAAGCGGCTCGGCGTGCTCGCCCTGCTCGCACTGATGGGCATCGCGGTCGGCTTCGCGCACATCTACGTCGGCCACCCGCGCCGTGGGGTCGCTCTGCTCGTCGTCACGGCGTTCGCGATAGGCTCGACCATCGTCGACGGACCGGGCCTGCTGTTGATACCGATCGTTTGGGTGCTCGACCTCGTTGGCGGCGTGGTCGGGGTGGTCCGCCACAATCGCAGGCTGGCGCGCGCCCCCGGGCCGGCGTCGGTCGCCGAACACTCCGGAGACGTTCGGCCGTCTCGGTGATCCATCGGCGTCCGAGTCCGCGGATCCGGCCAGTTCCGAAAATGGCCCGCTAGACGACACCAGCCGCGGGCCCGCGGACTCGAGCGAGACCAGCTCGACGGCGGGATCTGCCGGGGAGCCGGTGTGAGCCGGCTCGACCACGCTCGCCTCGTTCCCGCGTACAAGCCCCTAGGCGCCCTGGCGAGCGGCGGGCATCCGGCCATGCGAGTGATCGAAGGGAGCTCAGCGCGGTCAACCCCCGGCATGGCGAAACCCACCTCTTCCTTCACCGCATTCCTCCCCTTCGTTCTCGCGCTGACGGCGACCGTGCCGGGCTGCGACGCGGCCCCCTCGGATGACCCGGTGGTCGCGCGGGCCGAAGTCGAGAACATCGAGACCCTGACCGACGGAGAACTCGTCTACCAACTCGTCGGCGTCGAGGGCGAGCGCCGCATCGTCCTTGAGGCGCAGGGCGAAGGTCGTCGCCTCGTCGCCGTCGCCGACGAGGCTGGCGGGGTGCTGGCGATCGCCCTGATCGACGTGGACGGCACGCGGTACCTCGACGCCGACCTTGCGGTCGCCGGCGAGCTCGTCGGGGTGGCGGCGGGAGACTTCGACCCGGTCAGCCAGATCGTGCTCGACCACTTCGTGACGGACACCGGCGCGTTCCGGCGCGGTCTCTCCGCGGCTCCGCGGCATCAGGCGGCCATCATGTCCTGCCTGCGCTGCGCGTGGCACCACCTGTTCGGCAATCCCGACCTGATGCATCCGTCGTGCGGAGACTGCTGAGACGCGCCCGCGCCGCGGGGCGCTCGGCTCAGACGGGCTGCGCTTCGAACCCCTTGGGCGCGGACGGGCCCGGCAGAGCCCATGACGCCACCGCGCGGCTGTTGTCGCGCGATGCGTGAAAGGGGGACCTCACGGTCGGACGCGTATCGGATCGAGCGACGCCCCGCGTCGTCACGCGTCTACTCACCGCACACCCACGACGCTCGCGACATCCATGCGCAACCTCGCACTCATACTCAGCCTGTTGGCGGCCTGCGACGCGGCCAAAGCCAAACCCGACGACGCCGCTGCGAAGGTAGCCGCGGTGCCCGAGGTCAAGACGGCCGCCAAGCCCGAGGTCAAGGCGGCCGACGCCAAACCTGCGGCCGCGGCGGAAACCAAACCGAACGCCGTAGCGACGTCTGTGGTGACGGCCGGGCCTGGGCCATCGCCTGTGGCCAGCCCCTCCGACGGGAGGGGGGCCGCGCCCAGCGAGTGCGGCGGGGTGACGCCGGCGTCAAGCCACTTTGAGTTCGACAGCGTCGACGTCGAGATCCACAAGATCGCGTCGAGTTTGAGCGAGGCGAACCGGCACGAGCTTCGCGACAGCATCTCCACGCCATTTCGGCTCGTTGCGGGCAACGCCGTGAACTTCTGCGGCAAGGCGCCTGAGGCCGGCCCGGTCGTGACCAAGGCGGAGAAGCCCAGCGACGTCGACACAATTGTCGACTGCATCATCGCCGCAACCGACGTGGCCAAAATGCTCCGCAGACATGAGCGCGACTGGACGCTGAAGCTCCAGAGCCAAGCCGATCTCACCGCCTCCGACATCGCCCCCGAGTTCCGGCAAGACAGCGACTACATCTACGGGTCGATCTTCGCCCAGGACAAGTCGTCGGAGCTCGTCGAGTGCATGGTCAGCTTCCGCCGAAAGGGTGACGATCTCGCTTGGTCGGGGCTCGTCTGCGGCTTCGACATCTCCGAGTGATGGCCAGCCGGAGCGCTGCCGGGGTACGCTACCCCGCGGATGCTCGGCGGCCGGCCTAGCACTGGCGCGATCCAGGCGAACGAGTTCGGGTCGCCCTGGTACTCGATCTGGAGGTGGGCCTGGACGTGCCCGTCCTCGATCATGAAGAGCGCGCTCTCCCCCGTCTGGTCGCCCGGCATCGAAGCCCCGCCCAGAAGGCCAGAAGCCCAGATCCGCCCCTCAGCAGGACATCAGGGCGATGTGCATGTCGTGAATCCGCTCGAACGACAGGATACGGGCGGGCTCGCGCAGCTGTAACAGCGCGATCCGCATCTGCGCCGCACAGCGGCGGGGGTCCATCTGGCCGACGCCGGTGCCGAGCCCGGGGCACACGAGCGATCGGATCGGTTGCGCGCCACTGGCATTGTGACGCATCACGGCGAGCAGCGTCGCGCGGAACGCGAGGTACGCGTTCGTCGTACGCGCGACGTTCTCGGGCACACGCATCGTCGGCGCCGCGACGAGCCACGGCCACCGCTCGTGCTCCGTGGCGACGATCTCCGCCAGGCCGACCGGCAGCTCGCCGTGATGGCGTTCGACGATGACGCGCTGCACGGCGTTCTGGACCCCGAACCCGAGCACATCGCGGATCGCGGCGTCGAGCCCACCGTCCATGATTCCGAAGCTGTTCGCCGGGCTGACCATCGCGTCGGCGGCGACCGAGAAGAAGTCGCCATCGTGGACCTCGACCCCTGCAACGTGATCGAAGCACTCGCGCCACGCGCGAGGCAGTTCGGGCGTGTGAGCGATGAGATGGATGGTGGCGGGTAGCATGGCGGCCGAGCATCCTAGCCGAAATCCGGGGGCAAGGTTGCGAGAGTAGGCTGCCGTTTCCGCGGCGCGACTCGGACCGATCTCGAGCCCCGGCTCGCCCCACACCGGATTCGACACGCAGTATTCGGCGTCCACGAAGACGCCCGCGGACATCGGTGGCATGCCCGACGAGATGTCCTCGCCGAACCAAATGCCCTCTCGATCGACGCTGCAGTGCGCCGCGTCCACGAAGATCTCGGCGTGGATCAGCGTGCCTCAGGGTGCCTCGCCGCGCGACGCATGTGCGGTGGGACGTTTATCCCTCCACGACGCGCGGCTCGATCGAGATTCCCTTGCTGCGGCACAGATACCCCCGCTCGTCCCCGGCTCCGAACCGACACACCAGCGACGTATCCCCAGGCACCTCTGGGTCGAAGGGGTCCGTCGGTTTCACGTGGGCTTCGATCGCGGCGGTCGTGCAGCGCCCGCGGGCGGTCCGCGCGTGGTCGCCCTGCGCCCGCGTCCGAACCAAGGCGCCGGTCGTCGGTACGAACTCGAGCTCAACCTCGATCGGTCCGTCACCACAGTTTGCGATCGCTTCAAGGGCCGGCTTACGTTCTTCGCCGAAATACAGAGCTTTGTTCGGCTGTGAGCCGACGATGTTCGCCGCCGCGCCGTCGAGCTCGATCACCATCGATCGCCGACACTCGAGGGTGGTGCCGGCGTCGAAACCGAGCACCGTGTTGTCGACGGTCTCGATCGCGCCCTCTCGCGCCAACAGGGTCTGTCGCACGCACTCGACCTCGCCGTCCGACAGTCCGCGGATCCGCGAGGCATCGACGCGCTCGAAGCTGGTCGAGCCGTCGGGATCGAACCTGACCGTGAGCACGAGCCGCGCCGAACCGGGGCCGTCGCCGACGCGGCACGGGATCGCCCGCACCCACCACCCCTGCAGGCCCATCGTGAGCGCGAGCAGCGGGTGAACCCCGCCAGTAGGCCCGCGTTGCGAGGTCTGATACTCAAGGACGTCGTCGTCCTCGTCGCTCGGGCTCGGCTCGGGCGTTGCCCCACCCGACTTGCCGACCGCGTTCGTACGCCGCACGGCCGACCGGGGAGGCTCTTCCGCATGCCCCGCCGCTACGACGGGGGCCGCGATTGCGCTCGCCGATGGGGTGACGTCGGGAACGTCGGCGACCAGATCGGTGTGCGCACTGCAGCCGTGGGGCATCGCCACGCCGAGCCACAGCACTGCCGCCGCGATCACGCCGCCCAGCGCGAGGGTCTTGGCGCCGGACACGGCCGACGCCGTGGGGACCATCGGGGGCGGCGGGAGGAGCGGCAGCACGAGCGGCATCCAAGCGGCTCGACCGCCGCGCGTGCGATCCAGCCGGACCCGCAGGCGCTCGAGTGTGCGAGCGAGCTGCGTCCGTATCGTCGACGGCGGGTGTCCCAGCGTCGCCGCGCACTCGGGCGTCGAACGGCCCTCCCAGAAGCGCAGGATCAACAGCTGACGATCGTCCTCGGGCAGCGCCCGGACCTCGGCGACGAGCTCCTGCAACAACTGAAGGTGCTCGAGCGACGGCTCGGCGGGCGCCGGGGGCAGGGCCGCATCGCGCGCCTGCTCCCGTGCGAGGGCCCGCAGCCGCGAAACCCGGCGGTTGCGCAGCACCGCCTGCAGCCAAGGTCGTACTGGCCGGTCTTGCGTTGGAGGGCGCCGAAGCGCTGCCAGCATCGTGTCCTGCACGAGGTCGTCGGCGTCCGCGCCAGATGCGAGCGCCCCCGCAAGTCTCCGGAGGGCGCCGAGTTCGGTGTCGAGGTCCATGCCCCTTCCACGCCGGCGGGGGCCAAAGTGTCCCAAGAAAAGAACCACGCGCGGGCACCGCACTCCGCCATCCGCGCGTACGTGGTCGATCCGCTGCGCTCGGCATCGTAGCGTCGTATGCACGTCGTCGCTACAGAAGTGCGGCGCGGATCTCCGCGAGGGTCAGTCGCGCAGATGGATCCCGAGGGATTCGGTGGCTGCACCAACCACGGCGAATGCGAAGCTGTGTGGCCCAAGGCGATCGACATCGACGCGCTCGCGGTACTCAACCGCGAGTTGCGGAGCCTGGTGAGGCGCCGACCCCAGTCAGCTCGCGCAG
>CADEGN010000037.1:0-17359 GCA_902826865.1 uncultured Myxococcales bacterium | reverse complement strand
GCGCGCTGACGATCAACGCACGGCTTCTCGGCATCGGTGCTCGGAGCCGCAGCATGTCGGGCTGCAGCCGAAGGCGCGGTTCGCGAATTCGTGGCAGTAGCCGTCCGCGTCGTACTCGCCGAGATTCTCGTCTTCGCAAGACAAGAAGCACATGCGCATCCCAGTCGATTCGAAGGGTGCGCACACCTGCGGATACCCGCTGCGACACTCACCTTCGGCCGCACAGCAATCGTCGTCGGTCTCGCACAGGTGCGTGCAGTAGCCACCGGGCACGCGGTCGAGGCACGTGATCTCCCCTTGGATCACGCCGGGATCCTCGACGTCGGGGTAGCAGTCGTCGGGCACTTCGCAGGCGTGGCCCGCTTGCTCGTCCGCGCTGTCGTCTTCCCGACACGCCCCGCTGGCCCAGCCGGCGAGCACGGCGATCACGAACGAAGCGGCCGTGCGGACGGCAACGATGCGCAGCGGCGGGCGCAGGGGGGCCCCGGGCGAGGGAGGTGTGTCCATCACGTGTCGTCCGACCGGCCTGCACGCAGCGATTCCAAGGCGCGTGCACGGATCGGGGCCGCGGGGCTGCAGCTCTCCGTCGACCCACTCGTTGCGGATTTCCTTGGGTCCCATCACATAGACGTCCTGACCCGGCTCGACGATCTCGAACACGTGGATCACCCGGACCGGCTCTCCCACCCGATACCGGTCGCAGCGGGAGAGCAGTGTGGCCCGGCGCCCATCGACAATGGCACCCTTGTCGTCCGCGTACGAGTACCCCCGCGCCACCGCGACGTCCTCGGCGGAGGCGTCGACGATCGCGTCCGCCTCCCGGGCGAACAGCCCCGGCCATCGCTGCAGATGCTTCGGCAGAGGCGTCCGGTTCGGGTGTGTGTTCGGGGAGAGCGTCCGTGCACACCGCGGGTCCGGGCGGTTCGGAAGCCGTCGTCGCGAAGGGCCCGCGACACGCGGTCAACGAACCGACGAACAGCAGAACGGCGCGTCGCATCGCGAAAAGGGAAACGGTCGAGGCGCGGAATCGGTCTCAGCCCAGCTGTGTCTCGGAGATGGATCGGAGGGTAGGTTGTTGTGTCTTTCGTGAGTTCGTCCGTAACGACGCGATGGTATGTCCGCACTGCGATCACGTGGGCCCAGTCGCGCGGCATGGCCGCGCCATGGTCGCGCTGATCGGTCTAGGGCTGTCGGGCCGTGGCGAAGGCGATGAGCGCGGCCGGAGCGACCGGGCGACGCCAGCGGCCGGCGGTGATGCAACCGCGTCGCTGCGCGCACGTCTTCACCTCGTGTCGCCGCCTTCGAGCGCTCCGCCGATGGTGCTCGCCTCCGCTGCGGGGCTCGTCGCTGCCCTTGCGCTGTGGGTCGCCGCCGGGCCGGATCCCCAGGGCACCACCCTGCGCGGTGCCCCTCCGCTCTCCACCGCGACGCCAGCGGCAGCGCCGGACCCGTTCGCGGGCCTCGAAGCGATCGGATGGACGCCCGCAGCGCCACCGGTCCACGGCTCCGTGGCCCCCGACATCGCGCTCGTCTTCGCAGCGACCCTTCTGCCCGGCGATCCGAGTTGCTCGCAACGCCAAGGCGACCGCTGTCCGGCCGGGTGTTTCCACTTCGTCGCCGTCGCGCGCGACGGCGGTGCCAGCGATCTCGTCGTGCGCGTGTCACCACTCAACGCACCCGGACACTGGCTCGCCGTCTCCCCGCTGTCGGGCGCTCGCGTCGACGCACGGCTGTGCCACGAGTTCGCCCCGGACGATGACGGCGCCCGAGCCGTGCGCGTCGAGGTGCGTTCGCGCGAGGGTGCGGGCGAGGTCGCCGTCGGCGTGTGGCGCGAAGGCTTGCCGGCCGACGGTCCCGCCACACGCGACGACGAGCCCACGCGCCCGTGGATCACTGGCGAACCGTTGTCGGTCGACGCCGGCACCACGCCCGCGCCCGAGACCGTGCGGTGGATGGGATCCGATCCCCACGTGCCACTTGTCGAGGTGGTCCGTAACCAGCTGGGTGCGCCGGGTTCGACCGCATGCGTGGACTGGCCGATGCGACGGCAACGCTGGATCGCCGTCGACGCGTGGGGCCAACCGACCGGTGTGCTCGAGAGCACCGGAGCCGAGGGCTACGATGTCACGGCGTGCTACGAGATGCGAACGCGCACGCTCTCCGGCGATCCGGGCGTCGGTCTGCTTGCGTCGGCCGGGTACCGGCCGGGTCCGAGCTTTCGCGACGAACCCGACGAACTCGCGACCACACGCCTCCGCCAGCTGGTCGAACGGATCGACGCGGTGTTCGGCGTCACCGACAAAGCGGTCGTTCCCGTGTTCTTTCGCAGCCTCGACGACAACGGCCGACCGACCCGCAACGTTGCAATGGGAGGGCGCGCGCTGGTGATAGCCGAGTCCGTCGACCACGCCTGGATCGTGCGCCACATCGAGACGGGCTACGCCTTCGAGCCCGCGCAAAACGACGGCTATCGCGTGCTCGCCGTGCTCGACCTCGACGGCGACGGCCGTCCGGAGATCGCCGTGCGGCGAGACATGTCCGCCGAGTGGAACGACGCCGTGCTCGTGCAGTCCGGCGCAACGTGGACGCTAGCGATCGAGAGTGTCGGCGGCGCGACGATCTGACCGCTGATCCGAGTCGACGCGGCCGTTGAGTTCGGCGAACTCGTCGTAGTCGCGGGTCTTCGTCTGTTTGTCGCGTTCGGCCCGCCCAAGCCGAGCGCGCCCGATGCGAGGGGATTACGCCGCGGCCTGCAGTAGCACGTAGCAGGATCGGCGAACCGGATCTCGCCGAATTGGGGGGCGGCGACGTGCTGCACTGCAGTTCGGATAGCCTCGCGACCATGTTCCTGCGCAAGGCGGGCCCGATCCGCGCGGCGATGCTCGTCGGCTTGGCTTTCGTCGGCGCGCCCGCGTGCGCATCTGCTCCTGCGGTGCCGGTGACGGCCGTTGCACCCGCTCGACCGGCGGTCGAGCTGCTCGATGCTCGAGGGCATCCGGTCGCGTTGGACTCGCTGCGCGCCCCGACGACGGTCGTCGCGTTTTGGGCCTCGTACTGCGGCGCATGCATGGCGGAACTCCCGGCGGTGGCGCAGCTAGCGGAGCAGTATCGCGATGACCCTCGGGTTGCGGTGATCGTCATCAGCGCGGATGCACGCGAGCAGCATGATCGCGCCCGGGCCGTGCTGGCAGACGTTGCCCCAGCCATCACCGGCCATTTCGTCAACAGCGAGCGTGACCTCTACCCGCTGATGCCGCGGCGTCCCGACGGCACGCCGGTCGTGAGCCTTCCGATGACGCTGGTGATCGACGCCGCAGGGACGTGGCACTACACCTACGGTGGTGGAAAAACGGAGAGCGACTACCTCGCGCAACACCGCAAGCTGATCGCCTCCGCGCAAGCTGGCAAGCTGGTGGCGGCGACGGATCCTCCGCAGAAATCCGTCGCCCTCGAGATTCGCCCGCAAGCTCGCGGGTATCGGTTCAAGGTAATTCGCGCCCCTGAAGACAACACCAAGGTTGTCGAGACGATCCTCGAAGTCATGAAGGGGTTCGGCTACCCCGCGCACGCAATTGCCGACGCCCGCGGCGAGATCGAGCGTGGCTTGCTCGCGGGGCGCGTCGAGTTCGTCTTCGAGCATCCGGCCGGCTAGATTCTGGCCACGCGAAGAGCGACGGCGAGTTTGCGGGCGTCACTCGAGCTCGCGGTCGCGCGGGTCCATGCCAGGCGACGGTTCTCGCGTCGGTGCCGTGCCGTCGAGGTACTCGTTGCAGATGCACTGCTCGCAGCCGTACTTGTCCCGCTCGCAGTGCAACCCCCGCTTGCACAGCTGGATCTTGCCCGTGTTGATCGGGCACGCCACCAGCGAGCTGCTTTGCTTCTGATCCGGGGTTGGGATTGGGATCGGGACCGGCGGGCTAGCGGGCGCGTCGGACGGAGCTGAAGCCCTCGGTTCCACTGCCGGCGGTACGGCGAGACAGCCGGCCAACAGGGCAAGCGCGACGATCCATCGGTTCGCTAGCAAGCGGTGGTTCACTGGTCCGTCCTGGGGCTCAGGATAGCGTCTTCGGTGCTCGCCAGCGTGACCCGGCGCTCACCCGGTGCTGCCTCCATCCTCCCCAGCGGAGTCGCACGCGGCTTCCTTGGCGGCCAACTCTTCTGTGCACGCCGGCTCGTCGTCCAACAGTTCGGCGCATGAGAGGGAGCTGACGCAGGCGGCGAGGTCCTCCCGCGCGATCCGGCACTCATCGCCTTTTCTCCGCGCGTCCCCTAGTTCGGATAGGCACACCCCGATAGCTTGGACGTAAACAACCGCGTCCGAAACATCGACATCGGGGAGCTCCAGCACGCAGGTGGTGTAGTTGCTGGCGAAAGCTGCGCACACCTCGAAGTCCTCTTCGACGTCTTGACGAATTGGGGGCCCGCCGTCCTTACACGCCAGGAGCATCGCCGCAAAAGCTAGCAGTAGGGTCAGGTCCGATCCTTGGTTTCGTCTCATGATTGCGCCCCGCTCTTTGGCCGCCTTAGTCCTCGAACGTCCCGCACGCACCCGCTGCGTTGCTCTTCGATTCCTCGCACGCATCGGCGGTCGATTCGCATGGAAGCTCGCTCAAGCACGCATACAAGTCCGCCTGTGCCCCCGCGCAAGCTGTGCTGAACGTCGCATTGTATGTCGCACACGATGCATGCCCCAACGTAGTACTCGTACTGGGCGACCGGGTCGGGCCCGTTTGGAGCGGACGCGGCACAGTCGGCGTATCGTTCGGCATAGGGCGCACAAACGTCGAGGACTTCCTGCAGAAGTTCTCTGCGCTTCTCGTCGCGGTCATCGTCGATACACGCGACTGGAAGCGCCGCCAAACCCAAGAGGAAGGTGAGGTCAGAATGTTGGACACGTCTCATCGGTGGCGGCCCATCTTCTGGTTCGGTAGTCGCAGCAGGCCTGCTGCGGATGCACTCAACCGACTGTTGCAACGCGCCAGCAGTGGATCACTCAGGATTGGGTGCGCTGCCTCACGGAGGCGGCCCAACCGCCCAAGTCGTCGAGCGTCGAGCGTCGCATGGCGTCCGTTGCATCGAGCGTCGCGATGGTCTCGCGCAGCCGCGCCTTGGCGAGGCGCAATCGACTGCGCACGGTGCCCAAGGGAACCGCGAGTACATCCGCCAGCGTTGCGCCTGAGAGTCCCTCCCAGTAATGCAGTTGCAGGAGGACCTGTGTGTCGAGGGGGAGGCGCCGCAGACCCTCGAGGAGCAGCCGTTCTTCTTCGCAGCGTACCAGGCGACGCGTTGGCGTGGCGCCCAAGTCTTCCAGGCTGTCGATCTCCGGGTCGACCTTTCCACTTCGCCCATGGGTGCGCCAGTACATCAGCAGTTTATTGCGGGCGATCCCGAACAGAAACGCAGCGAAGCTCGACGTGCCGCCAAAGCGTTCGCGGCTGTGTACACACGCCATCAAAGTCTCTTGGACCAAGTCCTGCGCGTGGCTCGGCGCGGTGGTCTCGAAAAACCTGTGCAGCGCCACGAAATGGCGCTCGATCAACGCGCTGCCAGCGGCTCTGTCGCCGTCACCCCATGCCGCAAGCAGCTCCGCGTCGGACGCCATAACGCTATACTGCCACGCACGGTGGACGAGCGCGACGCCCAGCTGCTGTCCGACGAGATCGACGTGCTCTTCGCGCGGGCGGCCACCGACGAACCGAACTTCGAGCACCTGCAGGCGCTCGAGCTCACGAAGGCTGCACTGCTCGGCTCGTTGCCGCAGGCGGTCATGATCGGTCGTTATCATCTGCTCTCATGCGTGGGACGGGGCGCGATGGGAATCGTCTATGCCGCCTGGGATCCCCAGCTCGAGCGACGCGTGGCGCTCAAAGTTGTGGCGCCCCAGGGATGCGGGCCCGCCTTCGCTAAAGAGCAGGCCCGCCTGCTCCGCGAAGGTCAAACGCTGGCGAGGCTGCGCCACCCCAACGTCGTCACGGTGCACGATGTCGGACTCCACAACGAGCTGGTGTATCTGGTCATGGAGTACATCGAAGGGCCGACGCTCGCGCAATGGCTCGCCCGCGGACAGTCGCGGCGTGACGCTTTGGCGGTATTGCTCGCCGCGGCACGCGGTCTAGCGGCGGCGCACCGCGCCGGAATCGTGCATCGCGATTTCAAACCCGAAAATGTGCTCATCGGGGTGGGTCACGGACAACACGCGGCGCGAGCACCGGAGCGCGTATTGGTCGCCGACTTCGGGGTGGCCGGCGACAACGGTGATACCCCACAGGGACCGTTCGAGAGCGGCGAGGGACCTGCAACTGTGGCCTCCTCGGGTGGCGGCACACCTGCCTACGCCGCGCCGGAACAGCTCGCCGGACAGGGTGCGCGGGCGCCAGCGGATCAATATGCGTTCTGCGTTGTCATGCACGAAGCACTGACCGGTGGCCGGCCACGTTCGGCCGAGGATCTCGATGCCGGGTTGCCACGACGCTTGCGTCGCGTTCTGGCCCGCGGCATGCACGTCGATCCTCGCGGGCGGTTCGCCGATCTCGATGGGCTTATTGCTTCACTCGAGAACAACGGACGGCAGCGAGTGCTGGTGGCCGTCGGCGCCCTCGGCATCATCGCGTCGGCCGGGCTGTATGGGCGCGCAACGTCGCAGACCTGCGCCGAGGACCCCGGACCCATCGGCACTGTGTGGAACGACGAGCGACGTCAAGCCGTGGCGGCAAGAAGTGCTTCCGCCGCGCCGGCCCTCCGCGCCGACGCATTGCTAGATGGCTACGCCCAAGAGTGGCAAGACGCCCGCGCCACAACCTGCGCTGCCCCAGCCGATAAGGAACGCGCATTGCGGCTGGCGTGCCTCGCGGATCGGCGCGATCACCTGGATGCGCTCGTCGAGGTCTTCACGGAACCGGACGCGATCGCCGACTATGCCGCGACGGCCGCGCGGGCGCTGCCCTCGATCGACGCTTGCACGCGTGTGGGCTCGTTGGGCCAGCACGAGACCGTGCGTGCTACGACGGCCGAACAGTTCGCCGAGTTCTCGCGCGGGCTCGCACGCGCAGATGCGCTGGAGGAGGCCGGGAGATATGCCGACGCCGCAGCCCTGCTGGCGAGTCTCCTCGGCGAAGACAACCCAAGAAGTCCTGCTCAAGGGGCTGCGGCCCTTCAACTGGCCGGTGTCATCGCGATCGACCGCCACGCCTTCGCCGAGGCCCACGGTCTGCTGATGCAGGCCGTCGAGGCGGCCGCCGCGGCTGATGATGCCCGCATCGAGTTCAATGCCTGGCGTGCGCTTGCCTTCGCTGCGGCCGAGGACGCGCGCTTCGATGAAGCCGAAGCCTATGCCGCTGCTGCAGGTGCCGCGCTGGCGCGGCTTGGTGGCGACGACGTGAACTTGCGCCACCACCTCCTCTACACGCGGGCGATCATCGCGGTGCGCAAGGGCGACTACACCGCGGCGATCGAGTTTCTCGAACAGGCGATCGCGCTCCAGCAATCGATCGGGGCGGACGACGCGCGCCAATGGGAGCTGTGGCACGCGCTCGCGAATGCCCAGCGTCGCCGAGCGTTATTCGACAACGCATTGGTGTCGTCCGAACGGGCAGTCGAGTTGGTCACGGGCCGGTTCGGACCGTCGCACCCAGCCACCGCACAGGCGAAGATGACGATGGCGCAGGCTCTTGACGCGGTCGGGCGCGATGCCGAGGCAGTCGCTACGTATCAAGACGTGATCGCCACGCTGGAGCTGACGCTCGGCCCCGACCACCGCGCACTCGCGATCCCCTTGCTCAACTTCGGCAACTTGTTGGGCCGAACCCATCGACCGGGAACCGCCGTGGCCCACGCCCGCTACCGTTCGATCGTGGCGCGGGAGTTCCCGCCGGACCACGACGAGCACGGGCGCGCGCAATACACGTTGGCCGAGGAACAACTGGACAATGGCGACTTCGCCGCTGCGCTCGCGTCTGCGACGGCCGCAGTGGCCATCGCGCGGCGAGGCTTCCGCGAACCTCACACACGCGTCGCGTTCGCTCTCGTCGTGCAAGGCCAAGCCCTCGTGAAACTCGGACGACCGCTTGAGGCGACGGTCGTGCAAACTGAGGCGCTCGAGCTGGCCGCGCGTGCGCTTGCCCCCGACGACGCCGACTGGGCCGAGTTTCCGCTCGAGGCGGCCGATGCATTCGCAGCCGCTGGACGGCTGGGCGAGGCCCGGGCCCTGCGCCAGCGCGCACGCGATCATCTGTATCGTTGTCCGCTTAGCTCGGCGTTCTCGCGTGGGCTGTTGGTGCGCGCCGAGCGTGAGCTCGCCAGTGGCGGGCCTTGAGTTTGGGGGCTAGATCACGCGGTCGACTGCTGCGCGGCCGTGATCAACCGGCAAACAGGGCGATCGTGACAGCCACGCCAGCGAGCGCAGGATCAGCGGATGCCGTCCCACTCGAAGTGCTTCAGGGCGTTATCGCGGTACATCGGTTTGAGGGCGACGGCCTGTTTCTCATTTGCGTAGCGGCGCTTGGCTCCTGCTTTCAGGTGGCGGCAGAGCATCGCGTTGGCCGCGAACGCGGACGAACGCGCGCCAGCACCGGGAGTCGGGCCGTCATCGCAACCGATCGACGATCGCTACAGTCGGCGCCCGGGTAGCACGCGTCGTCGCCAACTCCAGTCGCGTTGCGAATGGCGCCGGATCTCAAGCCGCACGCCGGCGCTGGCGTTGGCGATGACGTAGTCGTACCCGCGGTAGAGCACATGAGCATCACCCCGCGAATCTCGTGATGTCCGCAGGCGATAGGTCTCGGAGGGTGGCTGTTCCCCCACGAGGTTCGCGGGCTCGCGATCCGCATCGAGCGGCTTTGTCGGGTCGACTTCAAACACCAGGCTAGCCCCGGACTCGAAGCTGACGGCAACCCACCCCGCGCCCCATCGATCGGCGACACCGGGCGTGCCGCGGCGGATCACGATGCGTTCGATCCACTCCCCGCGGCGCTGAAACACCCGGCCCCCAGCGACGCGTTCGCGATGGGAATGAATCCGCCGCTCGAGGACCAAACGCGACGAGATGAAGTACTGGAGGTCCGCAGGAGTGACGGCCCGACCGCCGCGCTCCGCAGGAGGTCCACCGTGGCCACCTTCGAACGCGTCGCGTAGCGGCTGTGTGTACCAGATGCGTGCGTTACAGCCACCTAGAAACAAGAGTGCGGCGATGGCCCAACTCGCGTTCGTGCGCGCCATGGCGGCAGATTACGGTCTGCGACGCCAGAGGCAAATGGGAACTGATCCCATCGTCGCGGCAGCGTGATCCGTTGCACGTTATCGAGGCACCGTGGCGGCGATGCGACAATACGTGTGGTTTCGTTGCCACACGATGGAATCCTGCATCGTCGCGATCGTGTGGGGTTCCCTTTGCGCTCGACGACGTTCAAACTGTGCAGGTGTGGCTTCGCGAACTAAGTGTTGTCGCGGCGCTGATGCTTAGCGCGTGCACGCGGTTTGCCGAGGGCGAAGTGTCGCCCGAGCTTCCGGTTCAGCTCTTGGGCGGCGATCCGCGCTGTGCCGGTGGAGTGACGGCTGGCAACGTGCTTCTTGTCGAGTGGCCCGCGGCCGACCGAGGTGCTCTTGAAGCGCGTCTGCGCCACGGCCCAGCGTTCGTGAAGTACAGCGGATGCGAGCTCGAGTTGCTCCCCCACTGTCGCGTGCAGGACGGCGCGTACGCATGGTCTAGCTTCAGCCGCAAGCGGGAGCGAGTTCTAGTCCGTGACATCGAGGAGCTTTATGCTCGGCTCCCCCTGGGCGCTCTGCGGTTGCAGGGGATCCTGGCCCGGCATGGGTCGCTCACGGCTTCGATCGTTTCGATCGGCCAGCTCGCCCTTACCGTGCCTCTACCCTCGGCCCCTGTCTTTGAAGGAGACTGCAGCGCCGCGACCCACGTCATCTCCAAGGTGCAGGTGGGGGCATACGAGCTCGATGTTGGATCCGGTCGCCGGCGTGAGCACGGGTTGACCAGAGGATCCGAGGCGAGGATCGGATACCGGCACCGTCGCGACCGCAGCTTGGCGATTCGCGACGGGGACCTCGGCAGCTGCGCGCAGGCAAGGCTCGACGATCGCGCGCCACCTCGCGATTGTGGAGCGCCGGTACGCGTCGAACTGCATCCAATCGATGTGCACACCATGGCCCCACCCTTGGCCGGCGCAGATCTAGGATCATGCCCCGAGCATCAGATCCTCGTTCCTGCCGCCGCCGATGGAACGAGCGCCGATCCTGCGGCGTTTTGCATGGACCGTACGGAGGTGACCGTTGGCGCCTGGCGTACCGAAGTCGCCAGGGGTCGAGTGGACGAGTCCGCAGGCACGCCACCACCGTCGCCCGAAGGCAACGAGCGCGAGCGCTCCGTTCGCGCTGGTCTCTGCACGCTGAGCTCTGCGTCGGACGAGCATCCGATCAACTGCGTGAGCTGGGAGGATGCACAGCGCTGGTGCCACCGTCGCGGTGGCGACCTGCCCAGCGACGAGCAATGGCAGCGCGCTGCCGGCCAAGGATCGGGCGTGCGATCGTTTCCTTGGGGCGCGACCCCACCCACGTCTGCGCATGCGAATGTGTGTGGCCGGGAATGTCAGCACTTCATGCGGTCGGCGCTGGGCCAGAAGCGTCGCGCGGTCCATCGTGAAGACGACGGTTTCCCTGGACCCGCGCCGGTGGGTTCGTTTCCCGCCGGCCGATCGGCGCTGGGGTTGCTCGACCTTGCCGGCAACGTGGCGGAGTGGACGCGGACCATGCTCCCCGATGGCCGCGTGCGTGTGCGCGGCGGATCGTTCTGGGACGGGCGTGCGCAGGCGCTGCGGATCGACGACCGCACTGCGGCTCCGCCGGAGCGCATCGAGCCCGTGATAGGTTTTCGCTGCGTGGGTCCGGTGCGAGAGCGCAAGTCCATCGAACACACCGCCGATGCATCGGACAGCGACGGCGGCCCGCGGACGCTATCCCGCGACCTCGAGCACGCCGGCGGCATGTAGCGTACGTGTGGCGGTGCCTAGGCGAGCAGCGAGACCAACCACGCCACCAGGGCAATCGGTGCCGCGACGCCCGTGACCACCAGCGCCCCCGCAGCCGCAACGATGGCATAGTCGCCACGCCGCGCCTTTGGCTCAAGCTCGTGTTGGTGGCGCTCGAGCAGGGCTAGGTTTTTCGTGTTCGAGCGCCAAAAGAGGTCGAACACGTCACCGACGACCGGCACCAAACCGCCGACGGTATCCACGGCGATGTTCACGAACATCCTGGCGAGGACGATTCGTGGGACCCCGCGCCGGACGGCGGCGGTGAGTACGCCCAGCGCGACCAAGCCCGTGACGGCGTCGCCGAGCCCGGGGATGAGTGCGCCGAGGATCGCGTCGAGACCGATGCCAAAGCGCGTGCCAGGCACCCGGACGAGGTCGTCGAGCCAACGCACGAGTGCGCCGACGCGTTCGACCTCATCGACGCGGGCCAAATGCACCTCGGCCATGCGCTCAGCGTCGGCGACGACGTCTGTTGCCGGAGCGGTCGCTGGGGTCACGGGCCAGCAAGCTGATGCCGGCGGGCCGGTTGTCAACGCGTGGGCACGCGCTACACGCCCACGACCTGAAACTGCACGGGCCCGCCGGGGCGAAGCCGCGCCTGGCGCAGGGCTCGCGGTCGCGGTATGCAGCAGGCGGTCTATGGACGCTGCCCCCGATCTTTTCGGCCGCCGGCCGTACTGGGCGCACCGTTTCGGCATTGCGCCGTTTTTGCCGACGTCGCGCGCTGAGATGGATGAACTCGGTTGGGACAGCTGCGATGTGCTCATCGTCACCGGGGACGCGTATGTCGACCATCCGAGCTTCGGTATGGCGCTGGTCGGGCGCCTGCTCGAGGCCCACGGATTTCGGGTTGCGATCGCAAGCCAGCCCGATTGGAATTCGGTCGACGCGCTTCGCGAGTTCGGTCGCCCCAACGTCATGTTCGGTGTCACGGGCGGGAACATGGACTCGATGGTGAATCGCTACACGAGTGATCGAAAGGTCCGCAGCGACGACGCCTACACCCCCGGTGGCGTCGCCGGCTTACGACCGGATCGCTCGGTGCTCGTGTACGCCCAGCGCTGCCGCGAAGCGTTCCCCGACGTTCCGATCGTCATCGGCGGCATCGAGGCGAGCCTTCGCCGGATCGCTCACTACGACTACTGGTCGGATCGCGTGCGTCGCTCGATCTTGCTCGATAGCAAGGCCGACATTCTAGTCTACGGCAATGCCGAACGCGCCATCGTCGAGCTTGCCCACCGGCTTGCTGCCGGCGAGAACGTGTCGGACGTCCGCGACGTGCGGGGCACCGCTTTTCTTGGACGTGGTCTGCCCGAGGGCTGGGCGGAGATCGACTCGCGGACCATCGATACACCGGGGCCGATCGACCCTCGTCCCGATCCTTACGCGGCGGAGGCCGCTGCCCGCCACCCGCCTGGGCTCGTAGCATTGCGTCGACCGAGCCTGGCCGGGATCACGCAGCCGCGCGCACGTACCGTGGTGCGCGTTCCCGCCTACGATGACGTTGTTCGCGATCCAGTGCTCTACGCCCACGCTTCGCGATTGCTCCACCTCGAGGCCAATCCGGGCAACGCCCGCGCGTTGGTGCAAGCGCACGGCGACCGCGACGTGTGGCTCAATCCGCCGCCAATTCCGCTGACGACCGCTGAAATGGACCGCGTCTACGAGTTGCCGTACGCGCGGGTTCCTCATCCGCGCTACGCCGGCGCGAAGATCCCCGCCTACGAGATGATCCGGTTCTCGGTGACGATTCAGCGGGGGTGCTTCGGCGGGTGCTCGTTTTGCTCGATCACCGAGCACGAAGGACGCATCATCCAGAGCCGTTCTGAGGACTCGATCATCCGGGAGGTAGAGCGGATCCGCGACAGTGTCCCCGGGTTTACCGGTGTGATCTCGGATCTCGGTGGCCCGACAGCAAATATGTATCGGCTCGCGTGCAAGAGCCGTGAGATTGAGTCGGCGTGCCGACGCCCATCGTGCGTGTACCCGGACGTGTGCTCCAACCTCGGCACGGATCACGGACCGCTCGTGCGGTTATACCGACGCGCACGTGCGGTGCCCGGGGTGAAGAAGGTGCTCGTGGCGTCGGGCGTTCGGTACGACCTGGCGGTTCGTTCGCCCGAGTACGTCGAGGAACTCGCGCGGCACCACACCGGCGGCTACTTGAAGATCGCACCGGAGCACGTCGCTGAGGGGCCACTGCGCGCGATGATGAAGCCCGGCATTGCCACTTACGAGCGCTTCAAGGTGCTGTTCGACCGCTATTCGAAGCAGGCCGGAAAGCAGCAGTATCTCATCCCGTACTTCATCGCCGCGCACCCCGGAACACGGGATGAGGACATGGTCGAGCTTGCGCTCTGGCTCAAGAGAAACGGCTTTCGCCCTGACCAGGTGCAGGCGTTCTTGCCGTCTCCGATGGCGAGTGCCACCGCGATGTACCACTCGGGCAAGTCGCCCCTCGCTCGCGTCACACGCGACGCGGCCGATGTCGCGGTGACCCGCAGCGCGCGCGTGAGAAGGCTGCACAAGGCATTTTTGCGTTACCACGACGCGAACAACTGGCCGATGCTCCGCGCGGCGCTGCACCGGATGGGACGCGATGACCTCATCGGGGATGGGCCCGAGCAACTGATCCCGCGCTGGCAGCCGGCGGGGACGGGTAATCGCCCCGAGGGGCAACGGCACAAGCCGCGCCCCGGGATAGCCCTGACCCAACACACCGGCTTGCCGCCGCGCTCCGGCGGCGGGCGGTCACGCCGCCGGCCTTGACCCGGCCGCTGGCCTTGACCCGGCCGCCGGCTTTGACCCCAACCGCTGGCCTTGACGCGGCCGCTGGCCAGGCTATAGTTGACCGGTCAGTCAAGAATCATGGGGCGTTGCAGCGACGGTCGGCAGAAGCTCATTGCAACCGCGACGCGGTTGTTTCTTGAGCGCGGATTCACGGCGGTTTCCGTGGCCGATATCTGCGCAGCTGCAGACCTGAAAAAGGGGAGCTTCTACCACTTCTTCACGTCGAAGCTCGATTTGACGATGCAGGCGATCGACGCGTACGAGTCCGAGATCACGGCGCTTTTTCGCGAGTCGCTGCGCCCCGGCGCGAGCGCGCGGGAGCAGCTCAAAGCGATCGCGGAGACGTTTCGTGTACGGCTTGTCGAGCAGTGCGCCGGCGATGGGAACGCCCGGGGATGCCCGATCGGCAACCTCGCCCTTGAGATGGCGGGCCGCGACGCGCAGCTGCGGCTTCGGCTGGAGCAGGTGTTCGACGGTTGGCGCGCGGGCTTGGCCAGGATCGTGCGGCTCGGAATCGAGCGGGGCGAGTTCGGTCCCCAGGATCCGGATCGGGCCGCTGACGTTCTGTTAGCGATGATCCAGGGCGCCATGGTGCTTGCGAAAACTGCCAATGATCCCGACGTCTTCGCCCGCCTGCTCGAGCAGGGTCGAGCGCTCGTCTTGCCCGAGCGCGCGCCAGCGTAATTTTTTTTCGCGTCAGTTTTACCGACCAGTCAACTAACCCAAGGAACGACCATGAACACGACCCGACGAACCCCGCCACGCGCGCGACCCGAGCCCCCCCTGTGGCGCACGATGGAACGCTACGCGGGTGGTGACGATGGGGCGTTCCCGCAGCTGCATCGGATGGTCGCCCCACGGATCCGATCCAGGCTCGCGCGCATGGTGCACGACGCAGCGCTCGTCGAGGACCTGCTGCAGACCACCTTCTTGCGCGCGCATACGGCTCGGGATCGATTCGCATCCGTGGCAGACGGTGCGGATCGGGCGGTGGAAGGTTGGTACCTGTCGATCGCGCGCAACGTCGCACTCGATCACCTGCGGGAGCACTACCGCCGCGAGCGTCGCCATGCCTCGATGGTCGCTCGCGACGACACGGCTGCTCTCGGCGTACCTGCGCGCTTGCCCACCGCGGAGGAGCTGCAAGAAGCGAATGAGCAACGCGACGAGGTAGCCCGATGCGTCCATGAAGCACTCACCGAGTTGCCCGCGACACAGCGGGAGGTGGTGGCGTTGCACAAGCTCGAGGGGCTGAAGATGTCGGAGGTCGCGAGGCGGTTACGCGTTCAACCGGGGGCGGTTCGCGTGCGTGCCCATCGGGCGTACAAGACATTGTCGAACCTGCTTGGGGGAGTGCGGCCGGGGACGGCCGCGTCGGCGGCGTGAACACGCGCGGCGGCGCGGTTGACGGACCGCCCCCGCGTTGTCCGGCAGGTCGCGCCTTCTAGCTCTCGCGCTAGCCCTCGCTATACGTCCAATCGCGCTTGCTGCCGTTGGCGCAGTTCTGCGTCCGACTCGTTGCGCGTTTCGGGCAGCTCCGGGCCTTACGGCCACCCTTCGCATAGGCGCCTGCGGCCCACTTGGTGGCGCGTAGGTCGGCATGGGCGAAGTGGCAGGGGTTGCCGTCGGAATCGAAGTACTCGATCACGCATGTAAAGCCGGCTTCGCGCAGGCGTTGTCCGGTCGCGCGGGTATCGAGCCCGCAGATCACCGCATCGATCGCGAGCGCCTGGTTGTGCATGCTGGCGTCGGGATCGCCCGTGCGGGCGCCGGAGTTGATCCAAAGAACCGGCTCGTCGATCGGCGGAGGGGGGAGCGCGGCGACAATGTTCTTCACTCGCGTCAGCACCTCCGGATGGAGGCCTTCGGCCCGGGGACCCACACGCAGCTCTTCGCAGCCGCTGCAGCCCTCGATCGGCTGCGCCAGTGACGGACGGAGCCCGTCGGGTGCCGGCGGCGTGCCGAATTCGCGTTCCCAACAACCAACCGGCCGAGCGATGGGTTCGAGCGCCGGTGCGGGCGGGGTCGGGGGCGCGGTCGCGGTCGGCGACGGCGAAGCGACGGGCGTGACCACGGCCGGCGTTGTCGGCTCGCGGCTACAGCTGGCGGACAAGACCAGGGCCAGGATCGTTCGCGGGCACGACATGCTCGGCGGTTGGACCGAGCATACCGGACAACACGCGTTCTTGGTGCTCGCGCGCGATGTACCGCTGCTCGAGGGCCGCCAGCAAACGGAGATTCTCAACGGCACCTGTGCGCGGCGGCGCGCGTCCGACCATCGCGTCGTCGTCGCATAGTGGGCGGCGGCACAGGGCTGCGGCATTCTCCGAACACACACGCACGGCGAAGCCGCAGCTCTCGAGAACGAACCTGAGTTGTGCGCCGGCGAAGTGAAACGTGTGGCCGCTCTCGAGGTAGCGCAGGATGTCGCCACCATATCGACTGGCGATCGTGGCGAGGCCACGGACTTCGACCAACAAGAGTCCACCGGGGCGGACGAGCTCGCGGATCCGTGCCAGTTCGGACCGCAGGTCCGCGCAGCGCTCGACGACGTGAAGCGCCAGCACGAGGTCGGCCGGCTCTTGGCCGCGCGACAGCAAAACGCTGGTGTCGCCGTCGACGAGGTCGAGACCGTGGCGCCGACCCGTCTCGAGATCCTCGGTGCCGAAATCGACGCCGGCGACAGACTTGCCGTTTTCGGCGAACGCGCTCAGCCGTCCGCCGGCGCCGCAGCCGACTTCGCAAACAGTGCGGATCTCGGGCAGCAGTGGTTCCAGCAGACGGACGATGCTCCGACCCTGCGTCAGTTGGCTCGCGAAACGCGCCGGCGCGTCGGTCGGCGGGGTGTGGAGATCTCGAAAGTCGTCGCGAAAAAAGCGTGCGGCTGAGTCCGCGTCGAATCGCGGCGTGCTGCGCAGCAGGCCACAGGTCGCGCACAGGACTGTCCGGACCGCGAGGCCGAGGCGATCGCGCTCAGCGACGACCATCGACTCGTCGGGATCGCCGCAGAAACACGCGGACGCCTCCTGCGCGTAGGTCCCGTCCGCGATGCGTGCGAGCACACGCGCGCGACCCTCCGCCTGCCGCGTCGTGAACGGGACCGACGGCCGATCGACGAACGCGAGGCGGCTGGAAAGGGCCACTCATCCTCTATGGTGTTGCGGCTCGGTCCCGGCCAGCGCGGCCCGCGACGGGACCCTGTCCCAAACCGCGCCCCCCACGGAAACCGCTCGCACCAGTCTCGGAGCGGTCGCGCGCCCAAGCCCGTTGTCGACGGGCGGCCCGCCCTGCTAGACCGAGGCGATGCCGACGCTGGTCGTGGGAATCGCCGGCGCGACCGGCTCGGGCAAAAGCACGGTGGCGCACCAGCTGGCCGACTCTGTCGCGGGCGAGGTCGCGCTCCTCCACCACGATAGCTACTACCGCGATCGCCCCGAGCTCGACGACGTCGAGCGCGCCGAACTCAACTTCGATCACCCTGACTCTCCCCCGATCTGGCGGACACCCACCAAACGAAACCAAGCTTCGTCGTC
>CADEGN010000036.1 GCA_902826865.1 uncultured Myxococcales bacterium | reverse complement strand
AGACGTAGTGCCATGGGCGAAGCGAGCCATCGGCGACGCGGACGTCGTGGACCGCCGTACTGCGCTTCGCCGGGAGCTCGACGACTCCGCCGTCTTGGGTACAGCGCGCGACGACCGTGGCGCCGCGGAGCCGTCCGGCCGAACGCGTCGTGCGGATCCGGCCTTCGCTGTCGAACGTCGCGCGCACCGTGTCGAAGTCGGGGTCCGGCTCGGCGACCTGTTCGGCCGGCCACGCGCCCACGATCCGAACGCGCTCGGCCAGGGCGCGGTAGGTATGCGCACTGACCCAGAACGGGTAGGCGTAGTTCATCATGTCGCTGAAGCTGCCTCGGTTCGCCGAGGGCAGGCCGTCGCAGGGCGACCCCGTCGGCGAGCTCAACATTGTGTTGGGATCGACCCACGGAATGCCGATGACCTGGTCGTTGGAGTAGCCGCTTTGCGGCATGTTGCCCGGTATGACTCCCCAACCCCACGTGTCGACCGCCCCGCAGTTGCCATCGTTGTCGCCGGGGTACCCGGGGTCTTCGAAGGTGTGCGAGCGTCCGTGGTTGTGGCCTAGCTCGTGGGCGAACAAGTCGAAGGTGAGGCCATAGTCGCGCCAGGTCCCGTTGGCGAATGTCCGCCGATAGTCCATTTGGTCGCCGCCATCGATGGAGATCGAGTAGCCACCGGCATCGGTGGGCAACAGACCGCCGTAGTACACGCCGGGGGCGGCGCCGTCGGCCTCGCGCAGCGCGGGCAGCTCGTACTCTGCTGCGTCGAACTCGCTGCAGCTGGGCGAGAACACCGGCTCATGCACGCTCACCGTCAAGACCGTCACGGGGAACGTGTTGAAGAGGTATGCCTCGAGATCGGCGAGATCCGGGCCCGATACGTCGACGGCCGCGAGGCCGTCGCATGCCAGCGGCACGACCATGACGTCGAGTTTCATCTCGTCCTGCCACGCCGCGAGATCGAGGAACTCGTCGGCTGGGACACTGGCGGTCGGCATCGTCGATCCGATCGTCACGTCCTCTCGCTCGTGCAGCGAGACCCGCAGCCCGGTGGCGCCGGCCGTATCTTCAGCGTCGAGGCGCCAGGTGAATCCACCGTCTAGCGACGCGAAGTCGGAGGGACCATCGATCGAGCGAGATGCGAGGTGATGCGAGACCTCGCCGCCGATGTGTTCGAGTTCGACGTAGGCATCGATCTCGCGCGGCGTGAACGAGGGCGCGAGCAGGTGGTCGGCGCGCACGAGTGCGGGCCGACCTGCGATGACGGGGACGGCGTAGGCCTCGGGCGATGGCGGTGCGCCGTCGACCACCACGTTGATCCCCACGCCTTGGTTGATCTCGACCGTCACCAGGCCGATATCGCCGGCCAGGGGCGTCGAGGGCGGCGTCACCTCGCCTGTGCTGTCGCCGACGTCGGTGCCGTTGCCAGAGCTGTAGTCGGCGGAGGTGCCCGCGGATGGGGACGATCCGCCCGACTCCGCATGACATTGCCGACCGCTCCGCCTGACACCCGCTGCCATGGTGAGTGGCCCACAGGGACTGCGAAGATCGGATCTCGGACGAGCATCACCGGTGTTTGACCGGCCGACGTGCGCGATGGCAGTCCGCTACCGCCGCACCATCGCCGTGCTAGCCTCGAAGCCGCGCGATGTCCGAGCAGGCGATCACCCCCGCTGCGACCCCCGCAGACGAGCTCGCACGGGTTTTCGATCAGCTCGCGACCTCACCCGAGGAGCTCGAGCGACGACGGGTATTCTCCTCGTTGCACGACCGCATGTTTGGCAGCGGCCAGGTCGTATGTGTTGGGCGGTTCGTCCTGCAGGCCAAGCTTGGTTCCGGTGGCATGGGGGTGGTCTATGCCGCCTACGACCCTCAGCTCGATCGCAAGGTCGCGCTCAAGTTGCTGCATGAAGCCGCGAGAGATGTCGAGGCCATCGCCCGACTCGAACGCGAGGCGCGGGCGCTGGCCAGGTTGCGCCATCCAAACGTGGTGGCGGTCCACGAGGTTGGCCATCTCGACGGCCAGCGATTCATCGCGATGGATCTCGTCGAGGGCGAGACACTTCGTACATGGATGCTAACCCCGAGAAGTTGGCGCGAGGTCGTTGCGCTGTTGGTCGAGGCCGGCCGGGGCTTGGCCGCGGCCCACGACGCGGGGTTGGTCCATCGCGACTTCAAGCCAGACAACGTGCTGGTCGAGGGCGGTCACGCGCGCGTGGTCGACTTCGGACTGGCCCGCCCCCAACTCGCGGCAGACCGGCAGACGGCCGTGGACGATCAACTGACGACCGACGAGTTGACGCAGACCGGTGCCATGCTGGGCACGCCAGCGTACATGGCGCCCGAGGCCTTCGTGGGCGCCGCCGATGCACGCAGCGACCAGTTCGGATTCTGCGTGGTGTTGTACGAGGCACTCTACGGCACGCGCCCGTTTGCGGGCGACACCGTTGCCGCGCTGTGTGCCGCCGTTGGCGGTGGCGAGTTGGTCAAGCCCGCTCGCAACGTCAGAGTCCCCGCGCAATTGCGGCGGGCCTTATTGCGCGGACTCGCGGTGAAGCCGACGGCGCGGTGGCCCGACATGCACGCGTTGATCGCCGAGCTCGAACGCCACGGTCGCCGATCGACGTCGCGCAAGTTGGCGGCGGCCACGATTGTCGGCACAGTGCTGGGCGCTGGCGCCGTTGCGGCTTCGAGGTCGCAGCCCGATCCGTCATGCATGCGCCCTTCGGTGCGCCTGGCCGAGGTGTGGAACGCCGAGCGCCGCGCAGCCGTGGGGGAGGCGTTCGCAGCTACCGGCTTGTCCTATGCGGTCGACGCCTGGTCGCGCAGCGAGCCCGTGCTCGATGACTACGCCACCTCGTGGGCCAGGATGCGGCAGGCGGCCTGTGCATCGACCCACGTCGATGGCGATCAGTCCGAAGGACTGCTGGCCGCGCGATTGCAGTGTCTCGAGCGCGGCTTGGACGAACTCGAGGCACTGGTGGCTGAGCTCGGCACACCCGACGAAGCCGTAGTCACCCGCGCGGTCGAGGCAAGCCGTCGTCTGCGTCCCCTGCCCGAGTGCGAGGACGAGTCGTTGCTGATCGCGCGGTTGACCCTTGCCGACGCCATGGGCGGGACGGCGGCGCCACCCGAACTCTACGCGCGTCTCGCCCGGGCCGAGGCGACCCAGCGCACGGGCAAGTACGCCGCCGCGTCGTCCGAGGCGCACGCCGTCGCCGACGCGGCCGAGGCCGGCGGCTATCTCGAACTCGCGGCGGAATCCCAGCTTCTTCTGGCGAGGTTGGAGCTGCGCGCCGGTCACGGAGAGTCTGCGATCGCGGCTGCCAAGCTCGCCACTTGGCGGGCGGAGCAGCTGGGCGATGGATGGTTGCGAGCCCAAGCACAGACCCAGTTAGTTGCTGTGCTTGCGGAGGCTCGCGAACTCGATCGCGCCAACGATTGGGCCCAGCTGACGGCGGCAACCGTGAAACGCCTGGGAGACCCTCTGGGATTGCGGGCGGGCTTGGCCATCGCGCAGGGGAATGTGCTCGAGGCCGAGGGACGCCATGCGGAAGCAGCCACGCGCCGGCGGGAGGCACTCGCCCTGCAGACCGAGTTACTTCCGCCCAACGATCCCACGCTCGCACACACACACTACAACTTGGGGCGCTCGTTGGTGGAAACGGGCCAAGCCGAGGAGGGCCGCGTCGAGCTCGAGGCCGCGCTGGCCTTGCGCATCGAGGCGTTGGGTCCCAACCACCCCGATGTCGCCCGTAGCTACCTCGCCATCTCCGAATCGATGCAGGCGGTGGGTCGCATCGACGACGCCGTGAAGATGGCCGAGCGCGCCGTATCCATTGCCGAGCGAGCGCTCGGGCCCGAGCATGTGTTCGTCGGCCGCGCCCACGGCACCTTGGCCATCGCCTTGGCACAGTCGGGGACGCCGAGCCTGTCGGTTGCACCGTTTCGCCGATCGGTCGCGATCCTCGAGGCCGTGAAGGGCAAAGACGATCTCGAAGTCGGCTACGCCCTGGGCAATCTAGGTCGTGCCCTGGCGGAGCCCCATTCCGACGAGGCGATCGAGGTCATCACGCGTGCCCTGCGAATCCACGAGGTCGTCCTCGGCGCCGAGGGGCACGCCGATACGGTCTATGTGCTGAACTCCCTGGCCGACGCCCAGTCTCTCGCGGGGCGTTGGGCCGATGCGGCAGCGACGGCCGATCGCGCCGTCGCCATGGGCGAGCGCACGTCGGGGCCCGATCACGCGACCGTCGCCGAGGCACTTTATCTGCGAGGTCGTGCCGAGCGCATGCTGGGACGAAGCGCAGACGCCCGCGCTTCACTGCAAGCCTCGATCGATCGGTTCGCCCGAACCCAGGGTCGCAAAGCTCGACTGGCCCAGTCTCGCGTCGAACTGGCGCGCGCACTCGAAGACCTGGGTGCCGTCGATGACGCGAGGCTGCAGATGCAGCAGGCCCGTGCCGAGGCGCAGGCCGATCCCGATGATGTGCGGGTGCTGCTCGCAACCATCGATGGATGGTTGGCTGCACACGGCGAGGGAGACGGTCGCGCCGTGGGTGAAGGAAGTGATGGCCCGGGTACGGAGGGCGCGCGCACGCCCTAGGCATTCGCGTAGTGTCGAGTACGCCAATCATGTCTACCCCCAGTGGAAGTCCGCACAGCACCTGTCTCGGTCACACTTTTTTGCGTGGAGACGTACGACGGACCTCGGATATGTGAAGGCGCCTCGAGCCACGCTTTGGTCCTTGCGAAGTGGCGAGGGCGCCCTGTTTCGTGCGATGACTGCGCATCCCGCGGTCGTTGGGGCTCGACTAGCCCGTGACCGTCCATCACCACGACTACTCGGTGCCGTGCCAGCGCGCCACCGACGAGGTAGAGATCCGGCTTTCGGCGGCGACCGTCGGAGTCTTCGCAAGTACCTCACTTACTCGCAATCCTCGCTAGATCGAAACGCCGGGTCAGGCGTCAGCATCTCTATGAGACGATCAGGGTCCCTACGACGGCTTGTATTCGGTGTTGGCTTGGTGCTGACTCCGGCTTGCGTGAAACCGGGTGATGTCGAGCCCGACCATTCCAGGGGCGCCCAGGGCCAGATCGATGAGGCCACGATTCGTCGGGCGTGGGGGGACCCGTCTTCGCCGCAGGTCCTCGTTGGGCTGACCTCAAGTGAGTTGGTGCGAGCGTTGGGGGAGCCGAAGACCACGGCAGAACTTGAACTGACGACGTCGTCGCGACTATTGGAGTATCAGTCGTCGCTGTTCAAAGTCATTCCTGCGGCCGGATCTATCGAGATTAGGGAATGGACGTGGAGCAAAGGGGACAAGACCATCAAAGTCTGGCTCAGAGGCGCCGGTGATCAGTGGGCCTCGTTTGACTCCTTGGTCTGGTCTGACAACGTTCGATTCTGACGCGCCGACGCGATCACAACTGGCGCTCGCGCGCTCAGTGCTCTCGACGAGAGATAAACCTGCCCCGTTTTCGTGGACGCCGAACTTGCGACAGAATCGGAGTCCAGCGTGTCGAAACAGAAGCGACGAAAATTTGAACCCCAGTTCAAGACCGAGGCGATCCGCCTCGTGCTCGAGGAGGGCCGCTCGATCAGCGTGGTCGCCATGAGCAGCAGCGAGAAAACTGAGGGTCGCGGCGTTGCATGTCGTCGAAGTTCTCGCGTACGAGCGTCTCCATCGGCTTGAGGACGCTGGTCGACACCCGCTTGGCCTGAGGCTTCGGTCGCCGCTTCTTCGGTTCGGTCTCGTCGACCCCTCGAACCGGCCGAAGGTCGCGCAAGATGTCCTGCGCCTGCCGAACGTACGGCTCGACCTCGTAGACCGCACTGACGGCCACCATCCGCATGCCGTTCTTCCGCATGTCACCCGCGCGCTTCGGTTTCGGCCAGCGCTCGGGCTTGGCCGGTTCGGCCTCGTGGGCTCGCCGCGTCGTTTCGGCGCGGCGGCGCTGTTCCATGGCTACGCCAGCGAAAAGACGAGCCTGCTCGAGCACGCAACTCGCTTGCGAGACCTGGGGTTCGACGTGCTTCTCGTGGACTTTCGCGACAGTGGCGGATCCAGCGAAAGTCACGTCACGTTGGGAGCCGAAGAGGCAGATGATGTCGCGGCGGTCTTCCACTGGCTTTCCCAGCGAGGGAGCACCCTTCCGATCTTGCTGTATGACCAGTCTATGGGGGCGGTCGCGATCGTGGGAGCGATCGCCAAGCACGACATCTCGCCCGCGGCAATCGAACTTGAGAGTGCATTTGATAGTCTGCTGTCGATCACGCGCAATCGACTTCAGCGCGTCGGGGTTCCGGCGCTCCCAGTTGCACACTGGCTCGTATTCTGGACGCGCGTTCACTGCGGCTTCGCCGACGATCCCGTCTCGGTCGCTCACAAGGTCACCATGCCCGCGCTGCTGCTGCACGGAGAACACGACGAGCGGGTGACGATCGAGCAGGCGCAGCGCTTCGCCGAACGATTCGGTGGTCGGCGAGAGTTGGTGAGCATGCCCGGCGCGAGCCATGCCACTGCGCTCGCCGACGCCCCAGATGCGTGGCTCTCAGCGATCGCGAGTCTGGTCTCGCGTTGGCCGCCCGTGGCAGTCGGAGCGCCCGCGTTGGATTGAGGCTGGCGCGTTCGCAGCCCCCGCTCGCAGATCGAAATGCCTAAACACTGCACTTTCCAGGTGCGCACCACGAATCTTGCTCCGACCCG
Source organism: uncultured Myxococcales bacterium (assembly GCA_902826865.1). Classification (GTDB taxonomy): domain Bacteria; phylum Myxococcota_A; class Polyangia; order Nannocystales; family Nannocystaceae; genus Xiheibacterium. The sequence continues at coordinate 34,926 of CADEGN010000036.1, read as the reverse complement.
TCGCCGTCCGGGCTTCCGGTTGGTTGAACATGGTACGTCCGGGTCGACGCTGGTGTGCCGACCAGTAAGATTTGCGGGCCTTACCGCGGCGACCTGAGTCCGTCGTGTGTGGAGCGTGCCGATGTTCTTGCTCGGCGCCTTGCTTATGTTCATCGCGAGCATGATGGTAAAAGGTCACTCGTACGAGAAGGTCGTGGATGGCGCAATCGTCATGGGATCGCCGGGAGCAGGATTGCTCGTCGTGCTCCTCGTGTTTGGGGCATCTGCGGTGTTCGGCGTATACGGCGCGATCAGGCCCCAGCCTCGACCCGGATGAGGGCTCTTCGACGCCCTCCGTCCGTGCGCGCATATCTCGTCGCGCGACTCCGCCCACGCGCCGTCGCGCGACGGCATCACCAAGTTCTTTCCCGAGTACGACGACTTCGCGTGGGATTCGGTGACTATCGTGCACCAGATCGGTCACAACCACGGGCGCGAGCACGCGCGCCCTGCGGTGATCCCCCACCGCGCGCAGCGAGAGCGCGAGCGGTAGCCCCGCGAACACGTCGAAGACGAAGTCATGCAGGGCCCGACCGCGTGGTCGTCATCGGGAGCGCGCACGATGCCGTGACCGTCCAATGCGGCGAGGTACTTGCCGTCGGCCGAGTTCGCAGACCCGTTCACGCCCGCGATCATACTCCGATCGATAGGTGACGACGGGCGGGTCGCCGCCGCCTATTCCCCGCGCACGGCGTATCAGTGCGTCCGGCGACGCTGACGCGCCCACACGAACAGAGGGATCAACAGCAAGAACACCGGATGTCCTCCGCCGGCGATGCGGCACCCCGACGCACTGCCCCCTGGATCGGAGATCTCGATGGGATCGCTGGCCGGTCCCACGTCCCCGCCTCGTCGACGGCTCGCATGACAATAGTGAACGCAAACGCCTCTTGGTCGTCCGTCGCTGCGTCCAACCAGACGAAGGGGATCGCTCCGGCCATCTGAGGACGGAAAGGACCATCGGGGAGCAAGCCTGCGATGGGCTCACGCTCGACCACCTGGATCACGTAGGCCATGCGCGCGGGCGCGGTCTGATCGTCGGTGACTTCGGCAAAACTCAGCAGCACCACACCGATGTCATCGCAGCTGCGTTGGCGGAGCTCGCAAGATCGCGCGCCAAGCGGCCTGGACGTGCGGGAGGACTCAGGTCTCGCGTCTACTCCGGCAGGCCCACGATGTCCCGGTACAGCACTGTCCGCGTCGACTCGAGGAGCTCGGGGCTCTCGCGCACAAGCTCCGCCCACAACCAAGAGAAAAGTGGATCACGGCGCGCGTCCGCGAGCTCCCATGTCGGCAGCTCCTCCGCTGCGCGCAGCACGGCGTGGATCCGGGACGCGCGCGCGTGTCCGGTCGGATACGTCGCGAGCGCGACCACAAGCCGACAATTGAGCCGCTCCAGCAACGAAAGCGCATCGTCGCGTGGAAAGCGATCCATGTCGAGCTCGATCGCCATCGCGACGTTGGGAAGAACTCGCTCTGCTGCGGCGATCCTGGCCGCAAGACCGACTGCATTCGCGTACGTTCCCAGCGAAGGCGAAGCCGACGGGGTCGAGGTGTACGCCCGGCGCGCGTTCTCGGCAGCGGTGCGCGCTGCCGCTGGATCACCGGCGACAAGCTCGACGACCGCGAGGTTAGTCTGCGCAAGACCGACGGCGCCCCGCCCGAGCTCGCTCTTGTCCGCCGTCGCAGCGATCAATCGCGAGGCCGCCAGGGCTTCGGCATCTTGCCCGGCCATCAGCATCCACGCGGCCTGACTTGTGCTTGTCGTTAGTCCCAGCATCGGTAGGGGTTCAGCCGCATTGGCGCTGGCCGCCAGCGCGTCGTCGGCATACGCGATCGCCCCCTCGAAGTCTTCGGTCGCGGCCAGGAGCTCGGCAATATCGGTATACGCCCGGGTCCGCCCGAGCGGGGTGTCTTCGGCCGCAAGCAGGTCTTCCAACGCCCCAAGTGCGCGCTCGAGATCGCCTTCGAGCCAGTAGGCCCGCGCCTCAGCGCCCGTGACCAAGCCATGAATCTTCATCGCGCCGGAGCCCAGGGCCACGACATGACTCCGGGCGATGCCCGCGTAGGCACCGGCAACGCCGGGCCCCTCACGTCGCGAGAGGTTGCTCCACACAATCGCGGCCACCCAGTGGTGGTGCGAGGCCGTCGCGCTCGCGGCCACGCGAAATTGCACGGCGACTCGCTGGCGGTCGGAAGGCGGGGCGGATCTGAGTGACCGACGTCCATCGCGATTCGACCAAAACAGGACCGACTGGCGACGTCCACCCCTGCTGCAACTTGTGGGCGAGAAAACCGGCTCCGACGAGGAGATCGCAAGCGTAGACCGCGCGCGCCACGCGGGACGCTGTCGCCGCTTCGCGCGTCCTCCGAGGCCCTTCTGACTTCATGCACCGCGAACATCGGCCAGCGGTCCCGCCGCGCCAGACCCCCGCATGGACTCGAGCGGTGTGTCCGCAACATGATGCGCGCGCGCCTCGTCTTGTTGCTCGTCGTGCCGCTCGTGGTCTCAGCCTGCTCGCAGTACAAGGCGCAGTGTCACGAGGCCGCGCTCGCAGCTACGGCCGCGCAGAACGCATTCGTCGAGATGCGCAATGCGGCTGACGTGGGCGACACCAACCGGTTCGGCGGGGCGAAAAACGACTTCGAGCGGGCGATCTCGGTGTTGTCCGCGATCTCCATCGAAGGCAACGGCCTCAAGGAGATCGGGCTCCGAGATGACATCAAGACGCTGCTCGACGCCGCTCCGCGGGCCCGTCGTCGCCCATGAGAAGCTGGCGAATGCGGTCAAGAAGGACCCCGGGATCGTGAAGAAGTACCGGAATGAGCGGCCGCCCATCAGCGCGGGCGAGGGCGTGACCGCGGACGAGGAGGAGGCTGTCACCGAGGTCACGATCACGCTCTCGGTACGTGCAAAAGATGCTTGTCAGTGAGCGACGCCTCCGCGTCTATGGCTGGGTCGGCGATCAGGTGATGACGTCCGGGAAACCGGGCAAGCGGACGATCTCCTGATACACCGCCTCGAGTACCCGCGCCGCCGCGACGTTGCGGTTCGCGAATAGCGGGGCGGCGGTCGGCGCGAGCCTGGGGTCGCAACGCAGGCTGACCCACAGGAATCCGTGGTGCGGGCTCGCGGCGTCGCGTGATGTCGCGAAGATCGACGCCATGCTCGGTCGAGAGCATCGGCTGCAGTGACGGGGTCATACCGACGTTGGCCTGCAACTGAGTCGCGGGCGAGACGCGTCGCGCCTCACCTCACCCGGTTGGGAGTTCCACCCGCTAGCACCCGTCGGCCGACGAGCCATGGTCCGCCTTCGCCGGCGGCGACCACCCCGGCCTCGGGGCCACCTGCGGCACCGGCTGCGTGATCTCCTGCGACGAGGCCGACGCGTGTGGACCTCGGAGTGCGACTCGATGACCTGCCTCAGCGAGCGACATCGGCCTCGGGTTGTGCTGACGCCGTAGTTGCGGCAGCCTCGGGTGGTGCGAACGCTGGCGCGGCTCGGGCTCGCGACGTGGATCTCATCCGCTTGCGGCGTGCCGCCAGTCGCGCCGGTGTCGAGTGCTACAACCGCGGTCGTGGTCTCTGCGCCTGCGGGCGTCGCCCTGGCCGACCCGCCGAAGCTGACCGCTCGCTTCCGCGATCTCGCGTTCGAAGGCTACGTCGCGTACTTGAAGATCTTGGCGCAGGAGGACGACGGCTCGGACGTGGCATGGGGCCTGACGCTCGCGCGGTTCACCGATGGATGTCTGGGCGACGCTGCCGGTCCAACGATCCTACTGGATCTCCATGGCAAGGGGCGTGCTCGACCAGCCGGCATCGTGTACCCCGCGTCCTTTCATTTCTATCCCGCCGGCGATCCAGTTCCGTCTCACGAGGAGACGCTGACGAACGCGTCTCACATCGAGATCAGCGGCGGTGAGCCACCGACGACCGAGGACGGCATCGGCCACGGCGAGAAGATCGGAAACGTGAGGTTCGACGTACGCGTCCGCGATGGCTTGATCTCGGGTGAGACGGTGCTGGTCGACTGCGGTCGCTAGACTGCCTGGCGGCCGCTGACGTGCGAGCACGGGAGCTTGGCGGCTCACAGCGGGAAGACGGGGATCCGAAGGGTATGTCACCTGGATCGTGGGTAGGAGGCGATCGAGAATCGGCTGCGCGGGTTCGGTGCGAACGTGCGGAGATTACCACCGCGCGAAGCGGTGAGACGGCGGGACGGGCGGGCTCGAGGCGGGCTCGTCGACAGCCCTGGATCCGGCGCTCGCGGTGCTCAACAGGGCGGACCGTCGAGGTTACCGCACACGTTCATGTCCCGCTCACGGCGAGTGATGCGACGAATGCTTCGGCCTCGGCCTGCGGGAGCGCGGGGTTGCCGAAGATGAAGACCTCGTCGACGGACGTCAAGGCATCCAGACCGTCGAGGGTGACCAGCGATGGATTGCCGGAGATCACCAGTCGGCCTTCGAGGCTGACGAGCGACTCCAAACCGCCGAAGTCGACGATTCCGAGCTCGACGAAGAACAGACTGATCGCGCCCTCGAGGTCGCTGAGGCCACCGAGGTCGGTGAGGGCGGGCGCCTGGTTCATGTCGATGCCATCCGCCCACGTCACGTCGGAGAACGCCCCCACTCCTGTGAGCGCGCTGAGCTGGTTGAGCCTCACGGTGTAGCGAAGTTCACCCTGGAGCGCGGTGTCCAGTCCATCGATCGACATTGGTTGGCACCACACAGCCAGAGGTCCTTGTCGATGACCTGCAGCCCCGACAACGCATCGAGGTTCTGCAACGCGGAGTTGTACGGGCACTCCTCTGACTTGACGGCAAAACCGACACCGATGAACAGGCCGTTGAGCACGGCCGTGTGGATCGAAGGCCCGCCGTAGGCGAGCGCGCGCCGGTCGAGCACGATCGTGAGCCCACCCGGCGCGAGCCTGGGGTCGCAACGCAGGCTGACCCACAGGAATCCGCGGTGCGGGCCAGCGCCGTCGCCCCTGGGTCCACGTACTGACGGACACGCGTTCCCCCGCGGGTGTGATCAGCTCCATGCCATACGGACTGGTTCCGGGAGCTCGCCGCACGAGCGCCCAGTTGAGCGCCTGGGAGACGCTATGCGCCGCCAACACGGCCGATTCTGGGGTCCCCGACCGCAAAGCGCATCGCCAGATGGATCGCGCCCACCGGACGATCGCGGAAGCCCGGGCGAGCCCATGGGACTCGCCGGTCCTCAACGTTCCGGCTAAGGGGTCGACCGTCCCCCGAAATGTGATTGCGTGCAAGAAAGCAGCGCCCTTCGTTGAGCCGCCGGCCGTTCGCGCGTTACCGTAGCGCGTGCCCGAGACGCGCCGCGAGTTCTTGCTCGAGCTCGGGCTCGTGCTGGGTGTTGAGGCCGTCCTTCTCGCGCTAACGCTCGGCCACGGCGAGCTTCGCACCTACGACGAAGCGCTCTACGGTGCCCACGCACGCAATGCGATCGCCACCGGCGTGTGGTCGGTGCCAGTTGACACCGCCGGTGAGTTGTCGACCCAGTTCACCAAACCGCCGCTGTCGATCTGGTTGGTGGCAGTCAGCTTCCAGCTGCTGGGCGTGAGCGTGGTCTCCCTGCGCGTGCCGTTCGCCCTGGCGCAGCTCGGTCTGGTCGCGATCGCGTTTGTGTGGGGACGGCGGATCGGCGGCGCGCCCATGGGCCTGGCGTGGGGGCTCGGGCTTGGGCTGTGCGATGCGGCCACCCGGTGGGGGCGGGTCGCGTGCATCGAGCCGCTGTTCGTGGCGCCGTGCATGCTCGCGCTGTTCGCCCATGCCCGGGCCGTCGAAGATCCCGGGTCGCGGCGCTGGCCCGTGGCCGCGGGGCTTGGCCTTGCGTTGGCGTTGTTTGCCAAGCAACTGGCCGTGGGCCTGGCGTGTGTGCCGATCGTACTTGTTGAGGCGGTTCGGCGCGCATCCGCGGCGCAACGCAATCGGCGACTCGCCGTCGTCTTTGGCATCCCGCTCGGACTCGGCGCCATTTGGGTCGCGCTCGCCCATCGCACCGCCGGGTCAGCGTGGTTCGAGCAGCTTGTCGGTGTTGGCATCGTGCAACGCGTGCGCGGCTTCGACGAGGGCCAGAACGCGCGTCAACTCAACGAGATCGCGACCCTGCTGGATGATTCGGGTCAGCCGCTCCCGTGGGAGCTCGGCGCGGTGGGCCTCGGCGCGTGGGTGTTCGTGGCGCTCGCTCGTCGGCGTCAAGAGGGCACGCCCTTGCCGGCTGATCTCTCGCTCGTGTGGTTCGCCGTCGCGACGGCGATCGTCTACGACAACCTGAGCGGATCGCTCTTGCCGTGGTACGCCCTCGACCTATTGGTCCCACTCGTGGGCGGGCTCGCTTGGCTCGTCGGATCGCTGGTGCGGGGACCGCTGGGCTCACCCCTGGCGTTGGCCGGAGCGATTGCGATTGCCCTGGTTTGCAGCCGAGCCGCGACCGATGTGGTCTCACGGGTCGATGTGGTGGCGTTGGGCGTCGCGATCGCTGTGCTCGTGCTCGCCCGTGCGCGCGCCGAACAAGCGCGTTTAGCTTGGGCCGCCGCGGTGCTCGCCCTCGTCGCCATGGTCGCGCATCGCCTGCGCGACCCGGCGGTGTGGGACGAACCGAGTCGCTTCGCGGCCGCCATGGCCGAGCTCGATCGCCGTGGCATCTCCGACGTTGGGCTCGCCCACGATCTCGATCTCGGTAGCCGCAAGCTCGCCGTCACACACTTCGGTGTCGGCGTGCGCACGCAAGCCAACGCACCGTGGGGTGGCCGCGGGCCGATTGCACATGTCGAGGCGGTCGATCTGCCGCGGGAGTTCGAGCTGCCCGCGGGTCTCGAGCTGGTCCAGAGCCCCGGTACGGCGTTGTGGCTTGGGGATCCGCGCCACGCCCCGCTCGGCAACGACACGATCGCCCGGCTTCTCGAATCCGGCGGCCTGACCTTCGAAGCCGAGGCGTTACGCAGCGAGCGCGCCGACACCCGGCTCGCCGATCCAAGTGCGGACGGTGGTCTGGTTCGCGCCCGCGTGCCGTGGTGGGCAGAGGCGATCGAACCGTTTCGCCTGTCGCTCGGCCCGAGCCTGGCGTTGCCCGAGGGCGAGTACACCGCGACGTTGCGCCTGCGTTGGCGTTGCGCGGGGATCGGTCGACCGGTCGCGACGGTCGAAGTCGCCGCCGGCGAGCGCAGCAAGCGGCTCGACGTCGGCTGCGACGAGGTGGATGACGGCGGCGAGTGGACCGACGTCGCCGTCCCGGTGGTGGTGGACCGCGCCCGCACGCTGTCGATGCGCCTGGTCCATCGCCGCGGGGCGTTGTGGCATGACTGGACCCGGATCACCCGCAGGCGCTGAGGGGTGGGCGCACGACCGGGGGACATGCCCCAGCCGGCCGCGTGGAGGCTTGGGCGGACCGCGGGCTGGCCGCCTGGGCGGACCCACGGGCCCGACTGCCTGGGCGGACGGCCGGGCGACCGTCTGACTGACCCGCCCGCGCAGGCGCCGCGCTCGCCGGGAAACCGCGCCCCCTACAGGCCTGTCCGCGGCGTGCGCTCCCCGCGTTTCGCCAGGCCCGTCCGGGCAGTTGCGCGGCGGAACGGCTCTTGCTATCGGTTCGCACCTCGCGACCGGCCCCCGACCGCAGTTCGCTGCGTTCACCGGGGTCGCGAACACCGATTTGCGTTCCCCCCAGGAGGTCCCGCCCGCTTCCCGTCATCTCCTCACCAGCCCTTCGCCTTCGCGAGGGCACCACTCCAAGACCGCAGGTCGTCGCGGGAATCGCGACGTCAATCGCCCACCAAGTCGACCGGGGGCGGCCCGCACAGAGTGGAAGGCGTGACGAGTATGGCCGCGTGCGGCCTTCGCCTCGGTCGCCCTTCCTAAAACCGACCACGAGCCCCGCCGGCATTCGCCGGGTTGTCGGGGCCCCACGACCGAGACGTCCCATCCGATGGACAGCGCAACAAAACAAGAACTCAGCAACAAGCTGCGAGGCGAACTGGCTCAAACCAGCGCCTTCGTGCTCGTCGAGTTCGCTGGACTCACCGTGGCAGCTGTTAACGAGCTGCGTGGGAAGTTCCGCGAGGCGGGGTGCAGCTACCACGTCTACAAGAACTCGACGATTCGGTTCGCGATCCAGCAGACCGAGCATGAACCCGCCGTTCCCCTCCTCAAGGGGGTCAGTGGTCTCGCGTATCACCCCGAAGATCCAGGCGCGGCGGCGCGAGTCGCCCGCGACTTCGCCAAGGACAACGACAAGCTCCGCATCAAGGGCGGCGTCGCCTACGGCAAGATGCTCGACAACGGCGGTGTGCTCGCGCTCGCGAGCATGCCTGGTCCACGCGAGCTCAAGGCCCAGTTCTTGGCCCTGCTCAATACCCCGGCGACGCAGTTCGTTCGGGTTCTCAACGCGCCGGCCCAGGGCCTGCTCAACGTCCTCAACGCCAAGAAGGACGCGGCCTGAGGCTGCGACCGATCCACAACGATTTTCAAGAAAGACAAAACCATGTCGCAGATCACCAAGGACCAAGTCGTCGACTTTCTCTCCAACCTCCCTGTGATGGAGATCGCCGCGCTCGTGAAGGAGCTCGAGGCCAAGTGGGGCGTATCGGCAGCAGCGCCGGTCGCCATGGTCACCGGCGGCGGGGGCGGCCCGGCGCCCGCACCGGTCGAGGAGAAGACCGAGTTCACCGTCGTCATCAAGAGCGGCGGCGACAAGAAGATCAACGTCATCAAGGCTGTCCGCGAGCTACTGCCGGGCATCGGCCTCAAGGAAGCGAAGGACATGGTCGAGGGCGCTCCCGCCACCGTGAAGGAAGGCATCAGCAAGGACGAGGCCGACGCGATGGTCAAGAAGCTGAAGGAAGCCGGCGCCGACGCGGAAATGAAGTGACGCCAGCTGCGGTGCGCGGACGGGTTCGATCACCGATCCGCCGCGCACCGGCCTCGTCGCCCGCCCTGCGGCGTGCGACGGGCGAAGCCCGAGGTGATCGAGACAACTGAATCATCCAAGCCGGTCATTTGGCCGGGAACGCCGCCGAAATCGCGAGGGAGCCTCGATGCCACAGGTTATCCAGAACAACTTCAGAGTCCGCAAGAACTTCGGGAAGCTGAAGAAGATCGTCGAAATCCCCAATCTCATCGATATCCAGAAGCGGTCGTACGACAAGTTCCTCCAGCGCGACACCCCGGTGGAGGAGCGCGAGGACGTCGGCCTTCAGGCAGTGTTCAAGAGCGTATTTCCGATCAAGGACTTCGGCGAGACAAGCTCGCTCGAGTTCGTCAGCTACGCGCTCGACCGCCCCAAGTACGACGAGGACGAGTGCCGCGCCCGCGGGATGACGTTCGCCGCCCCGATCAAGGTGGTCGTGCGTTTGGTGGTCTGGGACGTCGACGATGAGACGGGGACCCAGTCGATCCGCGACGTCAAGGAGCAGGAGGTCTACTTCGGCGAAATCCCGCTGATGACCGAGCACGGTACGTTCATCATCAACGGCACCGAGCGCGTGGTGGTAAGCCAGCTCCACCGCAGCCCCGGCGTGTTCTTCGACCACGATCGCGGCAAGACCCACGCCTCGGGCAAGAAGCTCTTCAGTGCGCGCGTCATCCCGTACCGTGGCTCGTGGCTCGACTTCGAGTTCGACCACAAAGACCTCGTCTACGTCCGCATCGATCGCCGGCGCAAGCTGTACGCGACTGTGCTTCTGCGCGCCCTCGGGTACACCACCCAGGAGCTGCTCAACTTCTTCTACGCCAAGGAAACCGTCTACGTCGAGCGCGATGGCGGTGAGACGAAGATCTGGCGCGGGATCGACTACGACCTGTTGCCCAGCCAGCGCGCCGCGAGTGACATCGTCGACCCCGAGACCAGCGAAGTGCTGGTGAAGAAGGGCCGCAAGATCTCGCGCGCCCACATCAAGCGGATGAAGGCCGCCGACATCAAGCGCCTGCCGATGGAGCACGAGGAGCTCACCGGCAAGGTCGCCGCCGAGGACATCATCGACGAGAATACCGGCGAGGTCCTGCTCAACTGCAACGAGGACGTCACCGAAGAGCACGTTCAGCGCTTGGCCGAGGCCGGCGTGAGGAGCTTGCGCATCCTGTTTATCGACGACTTCAACGTCGGCCCGTTCCTGCGCGATACGCTCCTGCAGGACAAGCTGACGAGCTCAGAGGAAGCCATCCTCGAGATTTATCGCCGCCTGCGGCCGGGTGATCCGCCCACGCTCGAGACGGCGCGCAATCTGTTCGATTCGCTGTTTTTCCGCGCCGATCGCTACGACTTGTCCACCGTCGGACGCCTCAAGCTCAACCACAAGTTCGAGCTCGACGAGGAGCTCGCCACCCAGGTGCTGACCAAGCGCGACATCCTCGAGACGGTCAAATATCTGATCGAGCTCCGCAATGGTCGTGGTCAGATCGACGATATCGATCACCTCGGCAACCGCCGTGTTCGCGCGGTCGGCGAGCTGATGGAGAATCAATACCGGATCGGCTTGGTTCGCATGGAGCGCGCGATCAAGGAGCGTATGAGCATGTCCCAGGAGATGGACGCGCTCATGCCCGCAGATCTGATCAACGCCAAGCCGGTGTCCGCAGTCGTCAAGGAGTACTTCGCGTCGAGCCAGCTTTCACAGTTCATGGATCAGACCAACCCGCTTTCGGAAGTCACGCACAAGCGGCGACTTTCCGCCCTCGGGCCCGGTGGTTTGACCCGTGAACGCGCTGGCTTCGAGGTCCGCGACGTGCACCAAACCCACTACGGGCGCGTGTGTCCGATCGAGACGCCCGAAGGTCCGAACATCGGCCTCATCGCCTCGCTTTCGACGTACGCGCGGATCAACGAGTTCGGCTTCATCGAGACCCCATACCGCTCGGTCGACGGTGGCGTGGCCTCATCAGACGTCGCCTACTACTCGGCCCTGCTCGAGCAGGGGCACTACATCGCTCCGGCGAGCGCCAAGACCGACGACAAGGGCAAGCTGGCGTCGGATCTCGTGCAGTGCCGCCATAACGAAGAGTTCGTGATGGTCGCCCCGCAGGAGGTGACGCTGATGGACGTCTCGCCCAATCAGCTCGTCTCCGTCGCAGCATCACTGATCCCCTTCCTCGAGCATGACGATGCCAACCGCGCGCTGATGGGGTCGAACATGCAGCGCCAAGCCGTGCCCTGCTTGCGGCCCGACGCGCCGCTGATCGGCACCGGCATGGAGCAACACGTCGCGCGTGATTCGGGCACCACGGTGGTGGCCGAGCGCGACGGTATCGTCGAGCAAGTCGACGGTGCGCGCATCGTCGTCAAGCCGGTGTCGAGCAAGGACGAGAGTCGCTCGATCCTGGGCGCCAAGCCCGACATCTACAACCTCGTCAAGTTCCAGCGCAGCAACCAGAACACCGGCCTCAACCAAAAGCCGATCGTTCGGGTCGGCGATCGGGTGAAAAAAGGGGACGTCATCGCCGACGGCTCCGCCACCGAGCGCGGGGAGCTTGCCCTCGGCCAGAACGTGCTGGTCGCGTTCATGCCGTGGCAGGGCTACAACTTCGAGGACTCGATCCTCGTCTCGGATCGCCTGATCCGCGACGATACGTACACGTCGCTGCACATCGAGGAATTCGAGTGCGTTGCGCGTGACACCAAGCTCGGCAAGGAAGAGATCACACGCGACATTCCAAACGTCGGCGAGGAAGCCCTGCGCAACCTCGACGAGGCCGGGATCGTTTGCATCGGTGCAGAGGTCAAGGCCGGCGACATCCTCGTCGGCAAGATCACACCCAAGGGCGAGCAGCAGCTGTCGCCGGAAGAGAAGCTCCTGCGCGCGATCTTCGGCGAGAAGGCCGGCGACGTGCGCGATACCTCGCTGCGCCTGCAGCCCGGCATGTCCGGCATCGTGATCGATGCGCGCGTGTTTGCACGCAAGAGTGTCGACAAGGACACCCGCGCCCAGCAAATCGAGGATCAGGAGCGCGAGAAGCTGATCAAAGACCACCGCGACAACGTCAGCATCGTCTCCGACGGCTACCAAAACCGGATCAAGGAGATTCTCATCGGCAAGACCACCGCCGCGCGCCTGGTCGACGACTCGGCCAATCCGTTGGTGGAGGCGGGCGTGGTCCTGAGCGAGCAGCTGCTTGCCAACGTTGCGCGCAAGCACTGGGGCCACTTCGCTTTGACGACCGCCGAGGACACCGAGCTGGTCGAAGCCTTGGCTCGCCGCCTCGAAAAGGACCTCGACGAGATCGAGACGATCTACCGCGAGAAGATCGCCAAGCTGACAAAGGGCGACGAGTTGCCGCCCGGCGTCATCAAGATGGTCAAGGTCTACGTCTGCATCAAGCGCAAGCTGCAGGTCGGCGACAAGATGGCCGGTCGGCACGGCAACAAGGGCGTCATCTCCCGGATCCTGCCCACCGAGGACTTGCCCTACCTTGAGGATGGAACGCCGGTGGACTTGGTCCTCAACCCGCTCGGCGTCCCGTCGCGCATGAATGTGGGGCAGATCCTCGAGACCCACCTTGGCTGGGCGGCGCGGGAGCTCGGCAATCAGATCGACCGCTACATGCAGACTGCGTTCAATACTGACGTGCTCCGCAAGCAGCTCAAGAAGATCTACGAGAACCCCGAGGCCGACCGGTTTATCGACTCCCTGAGCGAGGACGACGTCAAGCGGTTCGCCGACAAGCTGCGCCGCGGCGTGCACATGGCCACGCCTGTGTTTGACGGGGCGCTCGAGACCGAGGTCAAGTACACGCTTGAGAAGGCCGGCCTGCCCCGCGGCGGACAGGCCATCTTGTTCGACGGCCGCACTGGTGAGGCGTTCAACGAGAACGTCACCGTCGGCATCATGTACATGCTGAAGCTGCACCACCTCGTGGACGACAAGATCCACGCGCGCTCGATCGGCCCGTACTCGCTCGTGACCCAGCAGCCGCTCGGGGGTAAGGCGCAGTTCGGTGGTCAACGCCTCGGCGAAATGGAAGTGTGGGCGCTTGAGGCCTACGGCGCCGCCTTCGCCCTGCAGGAGCTGCTCACCGTCAAGAGCGACGACGTCGTCGGGCGCATGCGCATGTACGAGTCGATCGTGAAGGGCCAACCGACGATGCAGCCCGGCGTTCCGGAGAGCTTCAACGTGCTCCTCAAGGAGCTCCAGGCGCTCTGTCTCAACGTCGAGATGCTCGAGGTCGACATGAACACGGGATACATCCCGGGCTCAACGACGCGTGCCGAGATGCCGGCGGCCGAGTAGCGACGACGACGGTAGATGATGCGGACGGCGGGTTCCCAGCGGGGCCCGCCGTTCGTGTTGTGGCAGCGCCGCGGTTTTCCCACCCGCCGCGCCAGGGATGCCCGAGGCGATCACCGGGGCGGTGGCAGCACGGACTCGAGTGCCGCCCGCAACGTCGGGTCGTCCGGCTCGACCTCGGGCTCGAACCGCGCGACGATCTTTCCCTGGGGATCGACGATGAACTTTGTGAAGTTCCACTTCACTTCCCCACGGATCCCGTCGCCGCTCTGCTCGGCGAGCGCCCGATACACGGGCGAAATGTCAGGGCCCTTGGCGTGGACCTTGTCGAACATCGGGAACTCGATGGCAAACTTCTCATCGACGAACGTGCGGATCTCCTGGGCATCGCCCGGCTCTTGGTGGCCGAAGTCGTCGGATGGGAACGCTAACACCTCGAGGCCACGCGGTTTGAGCTCGCCGTAGAGCTTCTGCAGGCCCGCGTACTGGGGGGTGTATCCGCACTCAGATGCGGTGTTGACGACAAGTAGAGCCTTGCCCCGGTAACTTGCAAGGCTCGCACGGGTGCCGTCGAGCATCGCGACGTCCTGATCGAGCACCACGTCGTTGGGCGTGAAGGGCGAAGACGCGGGCGGAGGGGGCGTCGGCTTGCCGGGCTCGGGCGCGCTCCCAGAGTTGCAGGCACAGGCGAAGGCGAACCAAAGCCCGAGTCGACGGATGTCACGGCGCAGCCGCAGTGGAGTTGAAACGGCGACGGTGTGATGCGTGCCAAGATCGCAGGCGGTCATTCGCGATCATCATGGCAGATTCGACGGTGGTCAGGTGGGCACGATGTCGACCAGGATCGGGTCATGATCCGAGATGTGCGCGCCGTGGTGGCGCGTTCGCTCGAATACCCCCGGAGCGCGGCTCGCCCGGCCATCGACCTCGACAAACTCGTCGTCGTGCGCGGGACGCAGCCCCCGGCCGGCGAACCAGTCGAGCTTGAGCGGTGTGACGCCGTTCCACGGCCGCAGCTTGTACTCAAGTAGTTTGACCATAACGCCGGGCACATGCTCACGAACCTTGCTCTCGCTGTCGAACGTCCCGACTTCGTAGCGGAGTGTTCCCTGCTCCATGGCGTTGAACGGCTCGATCGCGAAGCCCGCGCGCACGAGCGCATCCCGGATCCCCCGCTCGTATCGCTCGAACGGGCGCATGTACGAGCCGACCGCGTGGGGAAACCCACCTCGTAGCAGCTTAGCGAGGAGGTTGAGCACAAGGCGTAGCGGGCTCTTGAGGTCGTAGGTGGTGGTGTTGAGATCGCCGCCCAGCAAGATGGGGTCTGCCAGGCCGCGCGTGGCGATGGTCGCAAGCACGTCGTTCATCTGCTCGGCGCGTTGCTGAGGTGAAGCGTACGGATCGAGGTGTGTCGCGACCACGCCGAGCGGGCCGAGCGGGCCATCGATCTCGGCCCATAGCGCCTTCTTGTGTCCGAGTCGGCGTTCCGAGCTCTCGAACTTGTCCCGGGTGATGGCGATCGAGAACGTCTCCGCGCGGCGGATGGGGTAGCGCGAGAGGATGGCGTTGCCGTGCAGACCGAGCGCGTTCTCCTCGTCGCGGACCGGGTCGCGGACGTCGCCGTGCCCCAGGCAGAGGTACGAGTTGCCAAACACGTACTCAAACCCAACGGCGTGTGCGATCTCAGCGGCGACGTTCTTGTTGCCTGAACGCGCCATCCCGAGATCGACCTCGTTGAGAAGGATGACGTCGGCACACTGCGCTGCGTGCGTGCGGGCGAAGAACTGGAGGATGCCGTCGAGACGATTGCCCCGCTCGATGTTCCACGACAATGCGCGCACGAAGCGGCGCTCAGGGCGTGGGGCCGCGCGCAACGGCCGGCGGTATTCGAGCGCGTAGGTCAGGGCATCAGCGGTTGCACGGATCTCGGAAAGGTCGGCAGCGGCCTCATAGGGTCGCCTTCGTGTGAATGCACGGATACGGTGGACCTGCTCGATCGGCAGTCCACCGCGGATCACGAGGTCTTCGGTGAGATCGACGGGTCCCAGCGCCGAGGTCATTGCGAGCTCGCGCATGGTAGTTCGCCTCGGGGGCAGGTGGGAGCGGGTCGCGCAAAAACGGGAACGCCGCGGGCTTACCCGGCGGATCATGGCCCTTCGCCGACGCGAACGCGGGCGATCAGCTCCAATAGCTCGCGCAAGGACTGCGCATACCTCCGCGGACTTCGGACATACAGCGCGAATGCCCTCTGGGCCAGCTCGAGTTGACGCGCCGGGTCCTGGCGGTTGGCCGCGAGCGCGAGCGCGAGCGAACGTCGCGTATCCGCAAGGAAGGCGGCGTCACCTTCGCCGCGGTGCGCCGCTGCCTCTGCGACGTCGTTGGCCATCGACGCGTGGGCGAGCGCTCGGGCAGTGTCGCCAAGGGCCAACGCCGCATCGGCGCGTCCGTGTTCCGCTCCCGCGGCGTCGTAGGGATCGTAGGCGTCGGCAGCCCGCCGCACTTCGTCCGCGCGATCAAACGCGGCGATGGCGGACAGCGGATCGTCGAAGGTGAGAAGGACGTGCCCTCGCTGCTCAAGCACGTTCGCGCGCGAACGTGCGAGAGGTTGGCCGAGTTCGGCAAATGCGCTCTCGCAGTCAGCGAACTCGGCCAACGCTGCGTCCACGAACCCGAGATTGGCGTACATCCTCGCGATCGAGACTCGGAGGTTCAACGCCGACGGCCCTGAGTCCGCGGCCTCGAGAATCTCGCGGGCGCGCGCCAGATGCACGAGGGCGGCGACGATGTCTTGCTCCTCGATGACACGCGCGAGCACCTGATGCGCGGCCGCGATGTTGTGGTGACGTGGTCCGAGCAAGTCAGTGAATACCTGGAGTGCCGCCTCCGCCTCGCGACGCGCGGCCACCCAGTCGTCCTGGCTGTATGCCACTCGGGCACGGTAGAGGAGCAGGTTGCCGCGAATCGCATGGGTGTCGTCGCCGAGTTCCTCGGCGAGCAAGTCCAGCGTGCCCACGGCCGCGTCGTGCTGATACTCGTCGAGTTGAAGCCCCGCGAGCATGTCGTACGCGCGCAGCCGCCCCCGTCGTCCTTGGGGGTGGTCGGCGAGGAGTTCGAGCGCGGAGCGAAAGGCCGCCTCGGCCGCGGCCGCGCGTCCGGCCGCGCGCATGAGCATCCCTCGCTCGATCTCGCCGCGCCCGAGCGTGTTCGGATCGCTGCCCGCGCGATGGGCAATGGCCTGGTGCTGCTCGACATACCAGTCCCCGAGGGCAAACTCCCGCCGCCGTGCGGCACTCACCGCGAGAAGGCGCAGCGCAGCGAGGGTGAGCTGGTCGCGACCCGTTCGCTCGGCCAGGAGGTACGCGCGCCGAGCGAGGTCGCCGGCACCTCCAAACTGGGCATTCGAAGCCGTGAGCGCGTGTGCGCCGACCGCTTCGGCGAGGAACGGCTCGAAGTCTAGCGCTTGCGCCTCCTGCTCGATGCGTGCGAGTTGCTCGAGCGCGGCGGTCAGTCCACCCGTCTCCGCCATCGCGCGCGCGTGCTCGAGCTCGAGTCGCAAGCGGGTCACCGCGGCTGCGAGCTCCGGGGACTCCGGCAACGGCGGCGGCGACCACGTTGCTGCATCGTCCGTGCACGTGGTCGGGGCGGGTATTTCGGCGACGGCTTCCCGGACCGCCTGTGGGTCGCTGCGGTGGTCGTGCGCAAGCAGGACGTCGACCAGTGCACCCACGCGTCTCGCGGCGCCATCCAAACATGCAGCGCGTACGTCGGCGCTGGAGGCCACCTCCGCCCGGGGTCTGCACGCGGCGCGGCGTTCGTCTTTCCACGCGCTCGCGAACCCGTCGAGTGCGGCCAGCATGTCGGTCGGATCCCCTAACTCAGGCCGCTGGCGAAACGCGTCGCCCAGTGCCTCGCGACGCTGGCTGTTCCACACCTGGTCGATCGTCGCGACTGCGGTATCGCAGGCGGCCTCGCCGCGGCGGGCGATCATGCGAGCGCCAACGAGTGTCGCGATCACCACAGCGGCGATCGTGAAAAACCCGATCACACGTCGTCGCTGGCGGAGCGACCGGTCGAGCGCCAGGACGAGCGCCGACATCGAGGGGTGTCGGGCGGCGGGATCATGTGCCAGGCCACGCTGCAGTGCCCGGCGGATCGCCCGAGGCACGCCGGCCGTCGTTGGCGGGGCCTGCACCCCATCCACCGCGCGGGCGGCTGCGGGGACGTCTTCGGAAAACGGCGACACGCCGTACAAAGCTCGCCATAGCGCGAGGCAGAACGAGAACTGATCGGTCGCGGTGTCGAGGGGGGCGCCGAGAGCTTGCTCGGGCGACATGAAGGCTGGCGTCCCCGCGATCTTACCGTCCTGCGTCATTGTCCCGCGCACGCTCAGCGGAAGCGCTTGGACCGCCTCGGAGCTGCTGGCCTCGAGCGAGCGCGCCAGCCCGAAGTCGAGTACGACGACGCGTCCGGTCTCGGTAACGAACACGTTGTCGGGCTTGAAGTCGCGGTGGATGATGCCTGCCGCATGCGCGGCAGCTAGCCCGCGGCCGGCCGCCACGAACGCCTCCACGAGTTCGAACGCGCGGCGACCAGATCGACGTCCGGCGATCCACTGGGTCAGGGTCACGCCCTCGAGCAGCTCCATCGCGATGAACACCGCGCCGTCGCTCAGCTTGCCGACGTCGTAGACCGTGACGATGTTGGGATGGACCAGACGTGCGAGCGCCTGGGCCTCGTGGAGCATCCGGTCGGAGGCGCGCGAACGATCGCCGCCGCGGCGAAGCAACTTGATCGCGATCCGTCGATCGAGCTCGGGGTCGTAGGCCGCGAAGACCTGGCCCATGGCACCTTGCCCGATGGGCCCGATGACGAGATATCGCCCGATGGTTTGGCCGGCCGCCGGCACCACGAGCGCGGTCTCGGCCGAGCCAGGACCCTCGGTTTCCTGCTGGGACTGCGGGTGCACCCGGGCTTGAGCTTGCGCCAACGGCGTGGCCGGCGCACACCCCTCTAACGCCCGCGCGTCAACGCGCATTTGGCGCCATCGTTTCACCCGAGCGGCAGCGTGGTCGTAGCGTGGGTTTCGCTGCAGGGCACGGACCGGGGATTCGCCTTGGGGAGAACAAGCGATCCCCTCCGTGGGGCACCACATTGCGACTCGGAACGGGTCTTGCTATACGCCACCCCTCCCCAGGGGTCGCTCGCTCGTCCTCGGTCCCGAAACTCGGGGCCCGAAGGGGGCCAGTGGGATCTACCCCGGGGGGACACCGGCCCGAAAGGCCCGAGGAAACCCAAGGCCCATGCGCGACATCTTCAGTTTCTTCGAGAAGCCCAAAGAGACCGCCGCCTTCAATGCGCTGCGGATCAGCATCGCCTCGCCCAAGACCATCCGCGATTGGTCGTACGGTGAGGTGAAGAACCCCGAGACCATCAACTACCGGACGTTCAAACCGGAGCGCGATGGACTCTTCTGCGCCAAGATCTTCGGGCCCATCAAAGACTATGAGTGCTTGTGCGGCAAGTACAAGCGCATGAAGCACCGCGGCGTCGTCTGCGAAAAGTGCGGCGTCGAGGTGATCCACTCGAAGGTCCGGCGTGAACGCGCTGGCCACATCGACTTGGCCACACCCGTGGCCCACATCTGGTTTCTCAAAAGCTTGCCGTCGCGCATCGGTAACGTGCTCGATATCCCGCTGACGAAGCTCGAAAAAGTCCTCTACTGCGAGGCATACATCGTCATCGACCCGCGGGACTCCGGCCTCGACGAGCGTGAGCTGCTCACCGAGGAACGCTACGACCAGCTCGTCGACGAGCTCGGCGTGGATGCGTTCGTCGCCGGCATGGGGGCCGAGGCGATCAAGGAGTTGCTTGCTCGCATCGATCCGGTGGTCGAGGCCCGCAACCTCCGCACGGAGATCGCCACCGCGGGCAGTGAGGCGCGGCGCAAGAAGGCGGCCAAGCGCCTGCGTGTGATCGAGGCCTTCCGCAACAGCGGCAACAAGCCCGAGTGGATGATGCTCGACGTGATCCCGGTACTGCCGCCGGATCTGCGCCCGCTGGTTCCCCTCGACGGCGGGCGGTTCGCATCGAGCGACCTCAACGACCTCTATCGCCGCGTCATCAACCGCAACAACCGCCTCAAGCGCCTTCAGGAGCTGGCGGCACCAGAGATCATCATCCGCAACGAGAAGCGGATGCTGCAGGAGGCCGTCGATGCCCTGTTCGACAATGGCCGCCGCGGCAAGACGATCACCGGGCCCAACAAGCGCCCGCTCAAGTCGCTCTCCGACATGCTGCGCGGCAAGTCGGGGCGGTTCCGCCAGAACCTGCTCGGCAAGCGCGTCGACTACTCAGGCCGCTCGGTCATTGTGGTGGGCCCGGAGCTCAAGCTCCATCAAGTCGGGCTGCCCAAGAAGATGGCGCTCGAGCTGTTCAAGCCGTTCATCTACAACAAGCTCGAGACCCGGGGTCTCGTTACGACCATCAAGAGCGCCAAGCGGATGGTCGAGCGCGAGGCGGAGGAAGTCTGGGACATCCTCGACGAGGTGATCAAGGAGCACCCCGTGCTCCTCAACCGCGCGCCGACGCTCCACCGCCTCGGCATTCAGGCGTTCGAGCCTGTGCTGATCGAGGGCAAGGCCATCCAACTGCATCCGCTGGTCTGCACGGCCTATAACGCCGACTTCGACGGCGATCAGATGGCGGTCCATGTGCCGCTGTGCATCGAGGCGCAGATGGAAGCGCGCGTCTTGATGATGTCGACCAACAACATCCTGTCGCCGGCCCATGGCAAGCCGATCATCGTGCCCACCCAGGACATCGTCCTCGGCCTCTACTACATGACGCGCGAGCGCGCGTTCGCCAAGGGCACGGCCAACGATCCTAAGAAGGATCGCTTCATCGCGGGCCACTACGGCTCACCGAAGGAAGTGCGGATGGCGTTCGACCACAGCGCCCTGCATCTGCAGGCGCGCATCCGCTGCCGCATGAAACCCGGCGAGGACATGGTCGAAACCACCTGCGGTCGCGTGCTCCTCTACGAAGGCGGCATTCCCCAGGAGATCCCATTTTCGCTGGTCAACCGGTCGCTGGGCAAGAAGGAGCTCAACGAGCTCATCGACGTCTGCTACCGCTTGTGCGGGCAGAAGGCCACGGTGTTGATGGCCGACTACCTACGCTCGACCGGTTACTCCGAGGCGACCAAGGCCGGCATCTCGATCTGCATGGATGACATGGTCATCCCTGACATCAAAGAGAAGATGCTGCAGGAGTCATTCGACGAGGTAAAGCGAATCGCTGCGCAGTATGCCGACGGCCTTATCACCGCGGGTGAGCACAAGAACAAGGTGATCGACATCTGGGCCACGACGGCCGAGCAGATCGCCAACGTCATGATGGAGAAGATCTCGTCCGAGATCGTCAGCGACGAACGAACCGGCGAAAGCAAGAAGATGCCGTCGTTCAACTCGATCTTCATGATGGCCGACTCGGGTGCCCGCGGCTCGCGCCAGCAGATGCGTCAGCTGTCGGGCATGCGCGGCCTCATGGCCAAGCCCTCGGGCGAGATCATCGATCAGCCGATCACGACCAACTTCCGCGAAGGTCTGACGGTGCTGCAGTACTTCATCTCGACCCACGGCGCCCGCAAGGGTCTGGCCGACACCGCGCTCAAGACCGCCAACAGCGGCTACTTGACCCGTCGGCTCGTTGACGTCGCCCAGGAAGCCGTGATCACAGAGGTCGACTGCGGGACGATCCAAGGCATCGACCTCGAGGCTCTGGTCGAGGCGGGCGAGGTGATCGAGCGGCTCGGCGATCGCATCCTTGGCCGCACGACCCTTGAGGATATCTATCGCCCCGGTACCGACGAGATCATCGCTGTCGAGGGCGAGATCCTCGACGAGACCAAGACCCGCACCATTGAAGAAGCGGGGATCCAGAAGGTCAAGATCCGCTCGTGCCTCACGTGTGAGGCGCTGCGCGGGATCTGCGGGAAGTGCTACGGCCGCGACTTGGCCCGTGGCGGCCTGGTCGACGTCGGTGAGGCGGTCGGCATCATCGCGGCCCAGTCGATCGGCGAGCCCGGTACGCAGCTGACGATGCGTACGTTCCACATCGGCGGGGTTGGCAACGTTGCGACCGAGCAAACAATGCTCGAGGCTCGCTTCGGCGGAAGAGTCGCCTTTGAGGATTTCAAGGCGGTCCCGCGCGGTAACGAGCTCATCGTCATGAACCGGTATTCGCGGATCATCCTGCTCGATGAGAAGGACCGCCCGCGCGAGCAATACGATCTCGTCTACGGCGCGAAGCTGAAGTTCAAGACCGGTGACATTGTTCCGCCCGGCGGCCTCATCGCCGAGTGGGATCCGTTCTCGATCCCGATCCTCAGTGAGGTCGCTGGCACGGTCGAATTCGGCGACATCATCGAAGGCGTCACCATGACCGTCCGCGTCGACGAGCTCACGGGTCACTCGAGCATGGTGATCCAGGAGAGCCGCGATCCCGATGCGCGCCCGCGCATCGTTGTTCGCGACGCCGCCGGCAACGTGGCCACGTTCGAGGGCAAGCACGAGGCGCGGTACTACCTGCCGGTCGGCGCGTCGTTCACCGTCCACGAGGGGCAGAAGATCGAGGCGGGCGATGTGCTCGCGCGCCTGCCCCGCGAGACGGTCAAGACCAAGGACATCACCGGCGGCTTGCCGCGGGTGGTCGAGCTGTTCGAGGCGCGCACGCCAAAGGATCACGCGATCATTGCGGAGACCGATGGCGTCGTCAGCTTCGGCAAGGACAAGGGCGGCAAGCGCCGCATCATCGTCACGCCGGAGCACGGCGACCCCAAGGAGTACTTGGTGCCCAAGGGGCGCCACGTGCAGATCCGCGAGGGCGATCGTGTTCGCGCCGGCGAGAAACTGATGGACGGTCCGGCCAACCCGCACGATATCTTGGCGGTGCTGGGCGAGAAGGCGCTTGCGCGCTACCTGCTCGACGAGATCCAAGAGGTCTACCGGTTGCAGGGCGTCAAGATCAACGACAAGCACATCGAGGTGATCATTCGCCAGATGATGCGGCGCGTTCGTGTGACCGACCCGGGCGACACCAACTTCTTGGCGGAGGACCATGTCGAACGACAGGTGTTCCAATACGAGAACAGCCGCGTGACGTCGCTCGGGGGCCAGGCAGCCGGCGGGCAGGCGCTGCTCCTTGGAATCACCAAGGCCTCGCTGTCGACCGAGTCGTTCATTTCAGCCTCGTCGTTCCAGGAGACGACCAAGGTGCTGACCGAAGCGGCCTTGCAAGGCAAGGTCGACTACCTCCGCGGGCTCAAGGAGAACGTCATCATGGGTCGGCTGATCCCGGCGGGCACGGGGCTCGGTGTCTACGACCGGTTGCACACCGAGAGCGACGATCTCACCGCCGAAGAGCTCGCGGCCGAGCCGGTCGCCCGGCGCCAGACCGAGCGCGACCTGATGAACATCCCGGACTGATCTCTGACCCTCGAAGGTGTGACAGGCGCGTCTGCCGAGAAGGCGGGCGCGCCTGTTTGGCGTTCAAGGCGCTGGCACCGGGCCGGTGCACAGCGAGAGGACGTTCAGATCGTTGATGTACCAGCCGCGCTCAACGTCGCAGCACTGGTCCTGCGTGTCGTAGCTGAACCGCAGTTGGCCGCCCATGCCTTGCCACGGGGCGGTGTTGAGCGCGATCGGGTCCCAAGCATCGGGTGCTCGGTCGAGGACGGCTGTACAGAACGGAAAGGCGGCATCCACCGCGCAGTTGGCCAGGACGTTCCACGACAGGCCGCCATCGACGGTCAGCTCGATGATCTTGTTGTCCAAATTGTTGCCGCCGCCGCCCTCGTCGAGGTTCCATGACTCAAACGTGATGGTGGCAGGGATGGTGAATGCCGTTGTGACCCAGCTCGAGCTTTCGCTGTGGGTGTTCGCGGGAGGGGCGGGGTAGGGCGCGATTCGATTTCCGTCAGTGCCAATGACGGCACCACGTTCGCCGAACGGAATCGGGACGGAGTCGGGCAGGTTGTTCGGGGGGGCCTGGTAGTACACACCCCAGCCAGGAGACGCCGTGTCTTCGTTGGCGATCGCGACCCAGGCGAAGGTGTCGAAGGCGTCGATCTCGCCCGTGGGGCAGTCGACGCAGGCCCCGTCCACGCAGCCTCCGCAGGTGGTGCCGATGGGGCACTCGTAGCAGTAGGGTTGGGGGCCGTTCAGGGCGTTGCTCGGGGAACACGCGCCAGCTCCGTTGCACGCGTCGGCAGCCGAGCAGGTGCTCGCACTGGCGTCACCGCAGGGCGTGCCGGGGGTAACGGCTTCGATCCTGCATTGACCATCTGACCCGCACACAGCGGGGCCGCACTCGCCCCCAAGCGCGGTGCAGATTTCATCGTTCGCGCACGCGCACTCCGGTGCGATCGTCGCGGTGTCGATGAACCATCCCTGTTCGAAGCCGCAGCAGGCGTCGAGTGTTTCATAGCGGAACTGAATCTGCCCCACCATGCCGCCGAGTCCCGGAGGCATCGGAGCGGAGACGAAGTCCCATTCAAATCCGGCGCGCGGCGCGTTGAAGAGCTGGCAAAACGGTCCTTCGAGGCCGGGCGTGCAGCAGTCGAGGATGGGGAGCCACGTGACCCCATCTGTGGACGCGAAGACGCCCTTACGGTCGGGGCCGCAGGCGAAACCGCCCTCATCAACGTGCCACGAGTAGAACGACAACGTGTCGGGCAGGACGAAGTGCGCGCTCGTGGCGACGGAGTTCTCAGCTTCGGCGAGCGGGTACGGTTGGCGACGGCCGCCGTCTGTGCCGAACACCCGGGAGCCAAACGGTACCGTTGGAAGCGTGGCGCTCTGAGGAGCTGCGTCGTACAGGCCCCAACCGCCGCTGAGTTGCCAGCCGACGAGCGATCGCGACGTGTTGAAGTCGTTGATGTCCGCCAAGGTTATGCAGGGTTCGCACGTGCCGCTGCCGTCGCAGGCGCAAACGTCGGCGCCACAGTCGGAACACGAAACCCCGAACGGGATCGCCACGTTCACGCACGACCCGGCGCCATCGCAGAGGTAGGAGCCGCCGCAGGTGGTGGCTGCCCCGGGGGTGCAATCGGTGCCTTCCTCGAGCGGGCTAAGCGTACAGCTGCCGCCGCGGTCGCAGACCCCGGCGTTGCAAGCATCAGCCAGCCCGAGGCACCCATCGTCGTTGATGCACTCGGGCATCGGGCCTGTGCTGCTCGAGGTGTCTCCGCTGGAACTGCTCTCGCCACCTGGGCAGGTGCAGGCCCCAAATGCGGTGCCGTCGGCGTTGCAAGTCCGCATTCCGGCGCTGCCGTCCGTGCACGTGCAGTCTTGCGTCGCGCTGGGCGTGCAGCTCGTCGACCCGGTGCTCTCTGACGCGGCGGTCGTGTCGGCGGTAACACTGGACGTGCCCTCGGACGATCCTCCGGCGGAGGATCCACCGTCGTCGCCCACGTCGCCGGCGGTGATGCTTGCGTTTGGGTTAAAGCAACCGGTGATGGAAAAAGCGGCGATGAGCGACCTCGTCGCGACCGAGACGTTGCGCATGCTCTCGAGATCCTACACAACCGACGAGCGTGGCGGCTAGGAGCATTCGGATCACCTGAGTCGCGGAGCAGTGGGGGAGAGAAGTTCAGCGATGCAGACCTACACGGCCGCGCAAGTGCGTCCCCGATGCGGACGCACGCGATCGAGTCGTCGGGAACCTCGGTGATGTCGCATGGGATCCTCGGCCGCTCGGTGGCGTCGAAGCGCCCCCACGAACACTGCCTACGGCGCGTGCTGTCGCCCCGCCAAAGCCGCTCTTGGGCGGTGTTGCCGGCGTCCGTCTGGGGCTGTTAGGGTGTCGCCCACATGACTCGAGTGGCACCCATCGCGCTGTTTGTGCTGACCGCATGCCGAACCTCGCAGGCAGACACGGCGACGATCGAACCTGCCGCGGCTGCGGCACCCGCCGTGACGCCCACGTCGTTCGCCGAGGTCCTGGCGATGCCGCATCGCAGTGCGGACAACCGTGGCCGCGACCGCTGGCGCCATCCCGCCGAGACCCTGGCCTTCTTTGGGGTGGAACCCCAACACACCGTGGCCGAACTCTGGCCCGGTGGCGGTTGGTACACCGAGATCCTCGCGCCCTACGTGCGGGAGCGCGGCCACCTGATCGTCACCGGTTTCGATCCCAATGGTCCGAAGGAGTACTACGGCACCGCGCAAACCCAGCAGCTCGTCGCTCGGATCTCCGAACACAAGGAGATTTTCGGCAACGTCGACGTGGCCACTGTACCGGTGACCGTGGAGTTCGGGCCCGATGGCAAGGTCGCGAAGACGACGATCAAGCCGTTCGAACTAGCCCAAGCGGGCAGCGTGGACGTGGTTGTCACCTTTCGCAACAGCCACGGTTGGTACCGCAACGACACGATCGGCCTCGTTTACGGCGCGGTGTTCCGCGCGCTTAAGCCGGGCGGGATCTTTGGCGTCGAGCAACACCGTGCCGCGGAGGGGGCCGATCCAAATCAAACCGCGGCGAAGGGCTACTTGCCCGAGGCCACAGTAATCGAGGCCGCCAAGGCGGCCGGGTTCGAGCTTGTGGAGCGTTCGGAGGTCAACGCCAACCCGCAAGACACACGCGACCACCCCCACGGGGTGTGGAGCCTTCCGCCTGCCCTCGAGGGCGGTGAAGTGGATCGCGCCAAGTACGAGGCTGTGGGCGAGAGCGACCGCATGACGCTGAAGTTCCGCAAACCCACCTCGGGCTAACCACTGCAGTGCGTCCCCCGCCGCGCGCCCCCGCGAAGGGGCCATCGCGGTCGAAACCTACGTTCTTGCGGGGGAATCGCGAGGTTCTTCGGGGTCGGCGGAACCATCGCAGGCGTCGAAGCAACCAAATGGCCGCGCCCGCGACTGACAGGGGGCGTGCGCCCATGGCTCTTCCTCCTCCTGGCCGTCGGCTGCGGCTTTGCCCCCGGCGAATTGCCGTTCGCCGAACCCCCGGTTGCTGGCGGCCCGCCCGAGGTTGCGCACGACGTTGCCCGACCGACCGACCCGCCGCCCGACTTGCCGAGTACGCCGTCGGGCTCGATCGCAGCGCGACCCCACTGGGGGCCGCAGGAGACCTACGCGCCGATGCTGGCTCACGATGAGTCCGTGGCCCTGTTCGAACGTGCAGCGGCGGGACCCGGTGAACGTCTCCAACTCGAGGGGGCGACGCTCGCATGTCGGCTCGAAGTTACGTTCGCAGAACGTCCGTCGACCGCGTCGCCCCACGACCGCGCGGCCGAGCTGGATCTCGCCTTCGGATTTGGGGCAAACGTGGCGGCGACCGATCCCCACGCCGCCCGGGGGATTGGCTCGCAGGCCTCGCGCACGGCTTTCTTCGTGGTGCCGTCGGTCCATCTGCGCGAGGGCGACGCGATCGACGTGCTCGTCAACGATCGCGATCGACCGCTCCATCGCGACTACATCGACCGCCTCGGGGCCGCGTACACCGGCACGGTGCCACTGCTGATGACCGGTGAGCACACCCATCTGGAGTGCCGTGAGCTCGGTGACGCGCTCTTGGCCGAGGTTGTTCGAGACAGGTTGTGGTCGGTCGACGATGCGCTTGCGGAGTGGACGCGGGCAGAGATCGAGGGGTCGCCCACGGCTGCGATGCACGGGCTCGCCGGCGTGGCCGCGTTGGTAGGATGGGACGATCCGAGGGTGGTTCGTCGGATCCGTCGGGGGACCGAGATTGAGCGGGCACTGCGACGCCGGGGCGCGCAAGAAATCGCCGGGGCGCGTGCACGCCTGGGCAAGGCCGCAGCGATCGCAGTCGGTAGACGTCGCATGGAGTTTGTGGTCGATGACGTGCGCTGTCGCGATGCGGTCCTCGGGGCCGATCGTCGTGCACTCGTAGGCAATGAGACCTGCATGATCGACGTGACGATCGACGGCTTGCCATCCGCCGCCGCCGAGGGTGCCTCTGCGCTCGCCGCGTGGCGCTGGCGGGTGCTCGATGCCAGCGCGCGGCCGATGACCGTGCGGGTTCTTGACCAGCCCGCTAGCCCAGCTCCGCAGGCCGCAGGGGAGTTACGCCGGGTGCAGTTGGCGGTGCGGCGGGCCGTAGGTCGAGCTGAGTTCACGCCCGATGACGATCCGTGGGCGATCACCGACGAGCCCGCGATCTTGATCCTCGAAGGGGTCGCCGGTCCGCGTCGCGCGATTCGCCTTGCCCTCGGGGAAGTCGCCGCGGCTGATCGCGTTGCGGCGCTGTCACCCGGCCGGTGACATCCGCAGGAACAGGGTGAGCGGCTCGACGTCCACGCCTCGGCACTGACACGCGGATACCGCAGCCGGGATCTCCTGCGCCATGGCGGCACGTCGTTCTCCGGCGGGTGCGCGTGCGGCCGCCCGGAACGCGTCCGCGATTCCGTAGCAACCTTCGAGGGATCGCGCCACGCCGTCGCCGAGCAGGGCAGCCCGGCCAGTGGGGTCGTGGCGCGCGATGATCTGAGCGCGAAGTTCTCGTGCCCACCCTGGGATCGGCCCGGGATCCTCATCGTCGCGCGCAGCTTCGCCGATGCGTTCTCGCATCCACTCGACGCGTCGTTCGCACGCAGCCCGCTTTGCCTCGTGCTCGTTCGCGCACGCGGTGGCGAGCGCGAGGCCCGCCAGGATCGTGAGTCTCACCTGTGGATCACGTGCGACCGGATGCCGGTCTTCGCCAGTTCGGCCTCGGGGCGGGGCAGGTTCGGTAAGGCCCGAACTGGTGCAGCCGCGCGCACAGTCGCGGGCGTCGACGACTTGTGACGCGCGAGCCACCGCCCTGGTCAAGGCTACTGTTCGGCCATCGTCGCACGTATTCTACGTCCCGTGCGGCGTCCGCAGGTGGGATGGATCCTGGTCGCGACGGGGGCTTGTCTGCCGGCCGGTGAGCCGAACTGGCTCGTGGATGACACGCGGGTGATCGCGGTTGAGGTGCGCGTTCGCGAGGTCGGTGAACTCGCGCCCGAGCGCGCGACGGCCGTCGCCCTCGGCGACTCGGCGGAAGCGATGCCCGGCGACACAGTTCGGCTCGAGGCGCTGGTCGTCGATGCAGATGGGATTCCGTTCGTGCCCAGTGGGATGCGTTGGGTCCTGTGTCCCGGGTCGCGCTGTGAACGACCAGCGCTCGACGTGCCGAAGGTCCCGTGCAAAGACGATCTTCGCGCGGTGCCTGAACTGTGCTGGTTCGGCGAGGGCCCCGTGCCGCAGGCCCGCTTGCCCGTGCGGGATCCAAGCCTGCTGTGGGAGCGTCGTGCGTACGGCCTGACTGCCGTGATGCCGAGCCCTGGCGGGAGCGCCGAGGATTGCCTGACGCGGCTCGCCGCCCGCAACGGGACGCTGTGGGATTGCCGTTTCTACCGGGCCGCCGTGCGCCTGGGGCCCGACTTCGCCATGGCGGTCTACGCCTACGAGGCCGGGCTCTTCACCGGTGCGCTGCCGCAGGACTTCCCCGCGGAGTTCCGTGCCCAGCCCCCCAATCGCGCCCCGGCCCTCGACCACCTCGAGCTCCTGCACGAAGACGGTCGCGTGGATCCGGTCGCGATCGGGGGCATCGCCCATGTGCAAGTGGGCGAACGCGCGTTGCTCAGGGTTCCGGATTCGGTGGAGCCCGAGCAGTTCTTCACCCTCAGCGAGGGGCAACCGGGACAGGCCCCTCCGCTGGTATTCGAGAATCTCATCGCCGAGTTCTTCACGCCGGTCGAGCTTCCCGGCTTCGTCGCGTTGCCGCTCGCGGTTCGCTTCGACGTGCCCGACGTACCGACGATCCGTTTCGCGATGTCTGTGGCCGACAACCGAGAGGCAGTCTCGTGGTCCGAAGTGGAGCTGGTGGTCGACGGCGCCTCGCAGCGCTGACTTGCCTGGCGCTGGCATTGGTGGCCGCGCGGCAGGCCCGGGCTCAGCCCCCGCCGTCAGCCGATCGGGCTCCGGCCAGCTACCGCCTGTTGGGACGGGTCTACGAGGCCGGACGACGTGGCCCGCTGCCGAGTGTGCGCCTGACGATCGTGCCGGCCAGCGCCGACGAGCGCGTCGGTCGGGCTCGTCGACCGCTCAACCCCGACGAGACCCCGGCGTGGTCGGTCACCGCGGCAACCGACGCCGAGGGCAAGTTCGTCGTCGAACTGCCCGCTCGACACGTTCGCGTCATCGTGGTGACCGAGGGGTTCGATCGCCTGGACTGGATCGTCGACGCGGCAGCGGGGCCCGATCCCAAACCCGTCGCGCTGTATGTCGCGCGCGACGCGTTTGCGCGCTATCGAACGGTGGTTCGCAGCCAGGCTCGTCGCGACGAGCCATTGCAAACCCGCTTCGACCATCGCGAGCTCGAGACTGTGCCGGGAACGCAGGGCGATCCGCTGCGCGCATTGCAGAGCCTCCCCGGTGTCGCCCGCGTCCCCGCCGGTTTGGGCGCCCTGGTGATGCGAGGCGCCGTGCCCGGGGTCTGGATCGACGGGCACCCCGTGCCGCGAGCTTTCCATGTGCTCGGGCTGGCCAGCGTGCTCGGGCCGGCGGTGCTCGACGACGTGGTTCTCGAACCGACGAATTTCGGCGCCCCATGGGGAGGGACCACCTCTGGATCGGTGCGGTTATCCACACGCACGCAAGCGCCTGCGGGTGTTCATGGCCACGCGGGACTCGACATCCTCGGCGCGTCGGCCTCGTTGACAGCCGGGCATGGCCGCAACTCGTTTATCTTTGCCGGGCGCCGCTCGTGGACCGATGCGGTGGTTACCGCGGCCAATCGCGTAGCCGGCAACCTCAACGCATTCGCTCCCGGCTATTTCGACTACTTTGCGGCGTGGAACCGCACAATGCGCAACGGTGCGCGGCTCACCCTGCGCAGCTTTGGGGAGGGCGATCGTCTCCGGGATGCCAGTGGTCGCCGGAGCTTCGAGTTTCGCGATGGGTTTCACCGCATTGATCTCGACTATCGCGTTTCACGCCCGCGCTACGAGCTGTGGCTCACGCCGTCGCTGCGGTTCGACACGTCGAGCATCGATCAGACGTTCTTGGATCAAACTCGATTCGGTCGTCGTCGCGCCGATCAAGTCGTCTCATGGCGCGCCAATCTCGAGGTGGCCCTCGCACCGGCTGCGACTTTGGTGGTTGGAACCGATGCGATCATCGACCGCGCCAACGTCCGACAGACGGGCAACTACCAAGACGCGGGGATCAGCGGCGCGACGACGAGCGCCATGATCGGGGTATATGTAGCCCCGCAGTTTCGCTTTGGACCGGTGAGTTTCGAGTTTGGCGGGCGCGCGAGCGCGTTCGTGCTCGGCTCGAATTACAAGGCGGCGATCGACCCGCGGCTCGCGTTCGGATGGCAAGCCGCCCGGCGCGTGAAGGTGCGCGCGGCCATCGGGTCGTACACCGCGGTGTCACCGAGCTCGGTGTTCAACGTGTCGGCGGGCACGCTTCCGACCAGCACTCAGGTTACGAAGGAAACGGTGACGACGCTGCCGTCGTGGATGATCACGCTGTTTGATCCCGGGTTCTTCGCGCCGGAAAAAGGCGCCGGCCTGTCGGTCGCGCGGGCGTTGCACGCCAGCGGGTCGGTGGAGGGCGAGCTCGGGTGGAACAGCGCCGCTTCCGCCGCGCCGTTTGTGCGGGTCGTCGATGGTGGCTCCAGCGTGACGCCCGACGCCGGGGGCGTGCGCGGGCGCGGGCTAACCTATGGCGTTGAGCTGTTGCTGCGCCGACGATTCGGCCAGATCTTCTACGGTTGGGTCGGGTACACGTGGTTGCGCAGCCAATTCCGACGGGCCAGCGGGGTGACGGTCCCCGATATTTTTGATCAACGCCATTCGTTCGTCTTGGTGGCAAGCGCTGCGCTGCCGCGCAACTGGCAGATCGGAACGCGATTCCGTGTCGTCACCGGTTCGAGCTATGCACCGGTTATCGGTTCGATCGATTCGGCCAACGGGGCGACTCCTGTGTTCGGTTCGTTCGGCGATGCGCGCTATCCCGTGTTTCATCAACTCGATCTGCGTGTCGACAAGCGTTGGGTAAAACGCCTCGTCGAGGTCGTCGCCTATCTCGATGTCCAGAACGCCTACAACTACCGCTACTCGGAGGTGTTCCTTTACACCCTCGACTGGCGCGAGCGTGTGGGCGGGCTCGGGCTGCCAATCCTGCCGACGATCGGCGTGCAGGTCAGCTTCTGAACCCACGCGCCAGATGCAGCTGGGCGCACGCTATTCGGAGATTACGTTGAGAAACATGTCGGCCAGCGCAGCGTGACCGGCGGGCGTCGGGTGAATGCAGCTCACGTCGAACCACGTGGCTGTGTCGGGCCCGCGATAGCACGCGATCGCCTCGTCGTCGGCTTGGAAGCCATGGCCACAGAATCCCTCGGACATGAACACCACGTCGGTGCCGTACGCCTGGGCGGTGCGCATGTACTCTTGATTGATCTTCTTCAAGCCGCCAAGCAATATCTCTGGCATCTCGGCGGCGGAATTGAAACCGGCGAGTGCAGCGGTCGGGCAGCTGAGGAAGTCGAACGTGAGGTCGGTAAACTCGTAGACGTTGGAGTTGACGACGAAGACGCCGTTCTCAAACTTGCCGGGCTCGACCAGCCACTTCACCGCGTCGTCGTGGGCTGCCACCATGGCGTCGACTCGGGCCAGCGTTTCGGCTGGTGATTCGCCCGCGAGGTGAGCCTGGGCGATCACGGAGGCATCGTTTCCGCCCATGGTGAACACGACCAGGGTGCGCTGCGTGCGGTCCTCCGGCGGGAAGCACTGCTCGAGTTGGCCGAGCAGATCGTTGTTCTGATCGCCGTAGTGCGCGCATGAGGCGAACGCACCGCTTTCCATCAAGCCGGCGGTTCCGCTCAAGGTGTTGGCGTTCTGCCAGCCGGTGACCGGAGGCTCGAGCTCGAACTTCTCGGCCAGGCCCTCGGCGACGATGTTGCGGAAGAATTGGTTCGCACCGCTCGGCGGCGTGCCGACCGTGACCGAATCGCCGAGGAACACGATGCGCTCGATCTCGGTGATGTCCTGTTGATTCGTGCCCTGGCAGTGGGAGCCGAGCGGAACGTCGGCGAACATCGAATAGTCGGCGCCTGGATGGCCACCATTGACGTAGGGAAGATCGATGCAGTCATAGCCGACACTGCCGGTTTCGTCTCCCGAACCGCTCGTGTCCGCGACGGTCGCGGACCCGTCGCTGCTGCCGGTGTCGCTTGCGCCGGTGCTGTCGACGGGCTGCGTCGTCGTCCCCGTGGCCATGGTCGTCGCGCCACCCGAGCCTTCGTCCTCCCCGGCGGGCGCCCCGTCGTCCCCGCAGGCGATCGACAGGGAAACGATGGCCCAGACCAGATGGCACGGGCGTAGGCACAAAGGACCGTTGGCGTGTTGCATGGTCATAACCAGGGTTTAGGGAGCGTGCACTCTACCGCGATTAGGCGCCTGCGATCAGCATCGCGATCACCGCCGCGGCTACCGCCGCCCTTCACCAGCGCGAGCGACCGAACACGAAGTGGAGAAACGCTTCGAGCAGGCCGCCGCCGAACAGGCTGGAATCGTCGCCAGCAGCCTGCGGCTGCGTCGCGGAGAAGCTGGCCGCGCGGGCCCGACGGTCGAGTTCGTCGACCTCGCGTTGACGCGTAAGCCGAAGGCCGCCGCTGCGCACGAAGGCGAGGACGTCTTCGAGCTCGCCCGCGTCGAAGAAGCTGCCACAGCGGCACTCGTCGACGAGCACCCCGGAACAGCCGCCGAAGTTCTTGCGATTCATCTGCGTGTTGCAGCTCGGGCAGCGCCGATACACCACCCGACCCGTCAACGTTCCGCTCGGAAGCACGC
Source organism: uncultured Myxococcales bacterium (assembly GCA_902826865.1). Taxonomy (GTDB): domain Bacteria; phylum Myxococcota_A; class Polyangia; order Nannocystales; family Nannocystaceae; genus Xiheibacterium. The sequence continues at coordinate 1,801 of CADEGN010000036.1, read as the reverse complement.
GTCGGTGCACGTCGCGAAGATTCGCTTCGAGCCCCTGCGCCTGGGCTGCGGCGTCGGCGATCAAGGCGAGGCGGGTTTCGTTCGGCAGCCAAACACCGCCGCACGCCGTGCAGGTCGCGAGTGGAACCCCGGCGGGCCGGGCCGCCGTTGGGGCCAGGCCCCAGCCAGCCAGTGACCGGGAACACGCCGGGCAAGGTCCCGGCGCGGCGAGGTCCCGGAGATCCGACAGCCCCGCGCCGCAATCGGCACAGAAATTCGAACCCGACGGCATGGCCGCCGCGCACGCCGAGCACCGGATCGTCCGGCGCGGATCGGGTAGGCCCGCCGCGATGAGCGCTCCGTCACAGAACCGGCAGGCCGTGGCCCTCGGATCGGGGTTGGGTCCCCCGCAGCCCGGGCAGTAGCGGGCGCGCGCCGGCTGGATCACCCCCCGATTGTAGCCCGGGGGCGCGGTCCTCCCATCGGGAATTGGGGGCGAACCCTGGCTGGCCAGGCGTGGCTTGGCCCCGTGGGAGGGATTGGCGTGGGCGTTGATCCCGGACCCGATCTGTCTATACTCGCCGCCCGCCCGGCCCCCCGGCCCACTTCGGTGGTCGCCGCGACGCCCGGCCAGGCCACTACGCGAGTTTCTTCGACATGCCCACGATTCAGCAGCTCGTCCGCAAGGGACGCACCCAGCAGTTTGCGAAAAAGACCGCGCCGGCGCTCAAGGAGTGCCCCCAGCGCCGTGGGGTGTGTACCCGCGTGTATACCGTCACGCCGAAGAAGCCGAACTCGGCCCTGCGCAAGGTCGCACGCGTGCGGCTCACCAACGGAATGGAAGTGACGAGCTACATCCCCGGTGAGGGTCACAACCTCCAGGAGCACTCGATGGTGCTCATTCGCGGCGGCCGCGTGAAGGACCTCCCGGGCGTCCGCTACCACATCGTGCGCGGCACCCTCGACACCACCGGCGTCTCCGGACGCCGTCAGCGACGCTCTAAGTACGGGACCAAGCGGCCCAAGTGATCGACGCCTAGGAACCAACGCCATGTCCCGCAAGAAGGTCAATCGCAAGCCGCGTCCCATCCTCGATGTCCGTTACACGGACCACCCCAACGACATCAATCGCCAGGTCGGCAAGTTCGTCAACGGGGTGATGTTCTGCGGCAAGAAGTCGATCGCCGAGAAGATCGTGTTCGGCGCGTTTGAGATCATCAGCGAGCGCACCAAGGACGATCCGATCAAGGTGTTCGAGAAGGCCGTGGCCAACACGCGCCCCCGTCTTGAGGTTCGCGCGCGTCGTGTCGGCGGTTCGAACTATCAGGTTCCCGTCGAGGTACGCCCCGAGCGGAGCCAGGCGCTCGCCTATCGCTGGCTCATCCATTCCGCCCGTGCTCGTCCGGAGAAGACCATGCGCGAGCGGCTGGCCAATGAGATGCTCGACGCGGCCCAGAACCGCGGCACCGCCGTGAAGAAGCGCGAAGACATCCACAAGATGGCCGAGGCCAACAAGGCCTTTGCCCACTATCGTTGGTGACGCGAACCGGAACGGTCGGCGTCCGATCGCCGCCGCTCGACCCGCTCCGCGAGGGCGTTGCGGCGCTGCGTCGCTGGTCGCGTTGCCGCGCGGAGCCGTAGGTCTGGGACCAGGGCGCCTGCGCGGTCGAAATCGCCGGGCGCGTCGCGCTTCAGCAGGCGTTCCACCAGCCACTCGGCCACGGTGCCGCGATCGCTTTTCTCGGCCACCTGGCCGGCCGCGATCTCGAGCGCTGCGATCGCGTCGTCGGTCCGTGGCGGGTCGAACCGTTCGTAGGCCCGG
>CADEGN010000035.1 GCA_902826865.1 uncultured Myxococcales bacterium | reverse complement strand
CCCGGAGCTCGAGCACGGCGGGAAGCAGAAACGACATACCGAGCTCGAATCGCGTGCCGAGGACGACGCGCAGGCGCGTAGCAGTGGCGCCAGCTACGTCGGCGCAGGCATGGAGCGCGGCCAGGGCCGGTCGCGCACGCTCGAGCAGGGCCGCGCCCGACGGTGTGAGTTCGACCCGCCGCGACGATCGATCGAAGAGCACGCAGCCGAGCTGATCCTCGAGCTGCTTGATCCGCTGCGAGAGCGCGGCCGGCGTGAGCGCAACTTCGGCGGCCGCGCGGCGAAAGTTGAGCTGCTCTGCGGCCGCTACAAAGCAACGCAGCGTCTCAACCGACGGCAGTGGACGTGACGTCACGGCCGGATGCTACCGCGACAGGAGCGGGCATATCGCGGGACTTCCGACCGGTCGGCAACCGACCCGACCGCGCAGCGACGACCAAGGGCCACGGCGATCGGCCTCCCGAATCGGCTGTCGTCGTTCGCTCGCCTCAGGGCATCGGCACGATGCTCACGTGGCCACTGCCGAACCACGCGCCCGCGATCGTCTCGGCGTCCGCGGCCAGGGCGATGTACGACGATCCTCCACCGCCGCCGGCTGCATAGCCCCCGCCTCCGCCGTAGAAGCCGCCGCCACCACCGCCAATGTGGTACGGATCCGTCGTCGTTCCTCCGCCGACGCCGGCGACCCCTGCTGCGCCGGGGCTCCCACCCAGGCCACCACCGTCCTGCGTTCCTCCATCCCCGGGCGGATATCCCTGGAAGCCGAGCCCAGGATCTCCGCTCAATCCGCCGCCAGCACCTCCGATGCCGTGATCGGGGCAACCACAATTGCCACCGCCACCGCCACCGGCCACGAGAACGCGATTGGCCAGCTCGTCGCCACCGATGCGGACGTCCGAAGCACCACCACCGCCCGCGCCCCATTGACCCCCGGCGCCGCCTCCGTTGAAACCGCCCTCCCCCTGGGCAACCCCTTGGCCGCCGACGAAGACATACAGCGTGTCGCCGGCCACCAGGTCGATGGTGCCCGCCGCGTAGCCGCCGAGTCCCCCGTCGTCCTGGATCGTGTCGTCGCAGCAATACGCGGAGCCACCTTGCGCTCCGTACGCGTTGACACGAACCCGCGTTGCCCATGCCGGCACCACCACCGACTGCACGGCGCCCGTGTAACCATACTGCTCGGCAATCACCGAACAGCTCGCGTCGCAGAAGCTGCCCGCGATGCCCCCCGCGTCGCACGCCTCGACACCCGCATGCACGAAACCGTCGCCGCAGGACGCAACGGCACACGATGATGTGCATGCGGCGGTGTTCGCATTTGCCGGACCATCGTCACAGGCCTCGACACCCGCGTACAAGAGACCGTCGCCACAGGCAGCGACCGCGCATTGTGTTGTACACGCAGCGTCGTCGGCGTTCGCGGTCCCGTTGTCGCAGTCTTCTCCGATGTTAATCACGGCATCCCCGCAGACGCCTACGCTGCCAGTCGAACCGTCACCGGAGCTGAGATCATCGCCCGTGCTGGAGTCTGGCCCGTCACCGGCGCTCGACGTAGGGCCAGCGTCCGAGGTGGAAGAAGTCTCGCCGGTGCCGAGAGAACTCGTCTGTCCCGAGGCAGCCGCCGAGCTCCCGTCGAGGGCCTCTGTGCTTGCCCCCGACGTCGTCCCGGTACCGACGTCGAGTGGGGTGGGCTGGAAGCAGCCTGCACCAACTAGGAGAGTGAGCGACACCCAATAAAGATGGCCTCGAGTCATCGTGCACCACCCTTTCACCGGACCCACCGGACGGCAAGACCGAGTTCGGTCCGCTCCAGGGCCCGCCCGCGATGCCGCGCGGCGGTGCACATCCGCTGCCCTCTGCATCGATCCGCGGGGCTGTACCCGTGGCGCCTGCGTGGCGCAGGTGGGGTACGCGAGGTCCGGGGGCGCCACCAACCTACGCGAGGATCTCCGGGATGGCCTCCGTCACGAGGCCCTCGTCGGCGCCGAAGGAGGTCGCGCCGGGGTCGAACGCTCGGACCACGGTGAAGGGGATCTTGCTCGCGTTTTCGTCCCCCATGGCGTGGTGGATGTTGCCCCTGAACGCCCCACCCGCCTTGCCGACGATGAGCGCCGGAGCATTTCGCCGACTATGGTACTCAGGGTGCCCTACACAAGACGTCACATAGATCGCGCTGTTGTCGAGCAGGTTACTGTCGGCGCCGTCGGGCGTATCGCGGAAGCGTTTCAATAGCTCGGCAAAGCAGCCCATCGTGTACTCAACGCCGGTGTTAAACCCCTGCCGCGCGTACTCCTCCCCCATCGGGTGGGAAAGGTGCCCGTAGTCCTCGTGGAACGTGCCGGGACCAAGCCCGGCCTCCTCGTAGGGCGCGTGGCAGGCCGAACACGAAAACACGTGGGTCGCGACCCGCGTCAGCTCGCAGGAAAACGCATACGCGATCAGGTCGGCGAACGCTTGACAGCGCGCCCGCGTGATAACCCCGTCCTCACCGCGATCCGGGTAGGCGACGTCGGGGTCGACCGGAACACCGCAGTCGGCTCCCTCGAGCGACGCGTTGATCTGGGCCTGCAACTGATCGAGACCCTCGAGATGAAGATCGATCCGCTGCTTGTCTGCGCTGCCGAGTCGGACGCGGAGTTCCTTGGCGTCCTCACGCACCGCATCGAGGATCTTCTTGCGGCGAAGAAGCGATGGGTCGGGGTCGAGCGTCCCCGACAATGCCAGCAAAGACGTGAACAACGCCGTCGGGCTATAAATGGGTGGGTTGGGCGCATTCGGCCCGTTGAACGACACATTGAAGTCGAGCGCCCCGGCCCCGGTCACGTTGCTGATACCGACGTGCACGCCGCGTGGAAACGCGGTGTCGGCGTTGTTCACGGGGGCGATCAACTGATCGAGAGATGGTAGGAGGACGTCGCCCACGTTTGCACCGCCACCGGCAGTGGCACCCGTAAGCATCGCCGCCGCTACCCACTTGTGCACCGCACCGACCCCCTGGACCGGCACGTTGTGGCCCGACAACACCGTGAGCCACGGCTTGAACTCCGCCAGCGATGCCAACGCCGGACTCGGCATCCACGCGTCATCGACACCGATCTCGCTTGGGATCCAATGCTCTGGATATGCGCCGTTCCCGAAAAACCAGGTTAAGTAGCGCGGGCGCAACGGCCTACCGTCCGCATACGCGGTGCCGTTGCCATTGAGCATGCCCGCGAGCCGTGGAAGCGGAAGTGAAATCGCGGCGCCTCCGAGGAGGCCGCGCAAGACTGTGCGGCGTGGGATCGACTTCATGGCCCGTCCTCGTCGGCTCGAAGCGCTGTGTTCCGCGGGTTCGCGAAGCGAAAATCGTCGTGGGTCACGAGCGCGTACAGCAGCTCGTCAAAGCGATTGTCTGCGGCCTCAAGGGCCTGCATGAGCTGATCAGCCATCTCACGCTCTTCGCTAAACGTCCGGCGTCCGGCGACGTAGGTTTGCAGCTTGTCGACCAGGCAACTCGCCGCGCGTGGGTGGTCGCGCAAGATCCCCGCTAGCTCGTCGGCGTCGGCAAACGGGACCCCATCAAGCTCGCCGCTCGCATCGATGGCCAAACCGAGGTCAGTCTCGCGATAGCGGCCCATCGTGTCGAAATGCTCGAGTGCCAGACCGATCGGATCGGTGAGATTGTGACAGACGGCGCACTCCTGATTTTCGCGGTGGGGTTCTAGCTTCTCACGCAGCGTGCGGTGCACCGGGGGTCCGCCCGGCACCCCATCGTCGTCGTCGAGGGCGGTGTCGACATTCGGAGGCGGCGGCGGGACAGACATGCACAACAACTTATCGATGATGAACAGCCCACGCTGCGTTGCCGAGGTGCGTTGCGGCAAGGAGTTCAACGAGAGAATCAGCGCGCTACCAATCAGGCCGCGCCGTGCGTCGCTCTCAGGCAGGGTGTCTGGGCGAAGAACGTCTGGTTCGACCTCAGGCAGGCCGTATGACCGCGCGAGCTCGTTGTTCACGAATACTCGCTTGCTGTCGTAGAGCTCAAACACGTCGCGCGGTTCATCGAAGACGACGTCCTCGACGCGGGCCAGGAGGTCGGCGCGCATGACCTCCTTGAGCGTGGGCGTCCAGCCGGGATAGAGCGCGGGGTCTTTGTCTTTCTCGCCGAGCCGCCAGAAACCGTAGAGCTCCGCCACGAAGTTCCTGACGCCCTGACGGGCGCGCGGATCGGCCAGCAGTCTCGTCGCCTGGGCCCTGATGCCCTCACTCGTCGAAAGATCGTCGCTTTGTGCGGCGTCCAGCAACGTGTCATCCGGCGTCGTCGCCCACAGCGTGAACGACAGGCGAGACGCCATTTCCCACGCGGAGAACTTGAGGCGCCCGCCGTCCTCCTCCGACGTCGTACCGAGTTCGACCCGATAGAGGAAGTTGGGCGACTGCAACAGGCCCCAAATCGCGTGGCGCAGGGCTGCGACCTCGTCGCCGGTCTGTTCGCCGACGTCTGCTGCGATCGCGAGGTAACGATCCACCTCTGCCGCGGTGAGCGGTCGCCGCCACGCGCGGCGGCCGAACGCCGCGATCGATTCGCGTATGCAGTCGCTGTCCGCCCGCGACGCCGGCATGCATGCGACCAGCGCAGTGGCGGCGGCCGGATCCGCGAACGCCTCGCTCGTGGCGACGTCGAGGGCGAGCTCGTACACGCCGACGCCCGCGGGCGAGAGCGCGACTTGTGCAGCCCCCACGGAAAAGAAGCCCTCCGCCTCCGTGTCGACTTCAACGGGCCCGAGCGTCACGGGGCCGAGGAGGTCTTTCACGCTATTCGAGAACTCGACGCGCGTGAGCCGACGAAGCGTTGGCGGATCCACTTCGCCGACGGCCTCACCGCCACTGCCTTCGGAACCGCCACCGCTCGTCGTCGTCTCCGCCGCGGCCCCCTCGCCGCCGTCGCCATCGCCATCGGGAAGGCCGAGCCCGGCGTAGCAACCCGAGAGCGTCCCCATGACCATCGCCAACGTCAGACGCATCGGATCCCCCGCCTCCCGGGGGCGCAGGTCGCCGCAAGGGGCGGCTCGTCCCCGTGAATTTTCTGAGGGTCAACTCTCTCATTTTTCGGTGACCAAAATTGCAAAGTCCATGCGCCACAGGCATTGAGATGCTGCGATTGACCGGAGTCGTCGCTCTGTGGCTGCGGAACCGTCCCCGGCGAAAACGCTCTGATCACCGGCGTGCGCCGCAGTAGGATCGGCGGGCGAGGCGGAACCGCCCGCATGGGCTGGGATGGACGACACGCGCGAAGTGGAGCTCCTCGGCGGCAGAACGACCACGGGCGTTGTTCGCGTAGGAGATACGGTGCGACGGCCCGCTGGTCGGCACTCGGCTTTCGTTCACCGTCTCCTCGCCCAGCTCGAGAAGGCGGGCTTCACTGGCGCTCCGCGAGCCTTGGGCATCGATGCGTCCGGCCGGGAGATCCTGACCTTCGTCGCTGGACATGTGCCCCCTGACCTCGGGGTTTACTCGATCGAGCAACTCGTGGCCGCCGCACAACTCATTCGCAGGTTTCACGACTCGAGCAGCAACTGCGATCTCACGGCAGGAGCAGAGGTCGTCTGCCACGGGGACCTGTCGCCGTGCAATACGGTGTTCCGTGACAATGTACCGTATGCCCTTATCGACTTCGATGCAGCCGGCCCCGGGACGCGAGCTTTCGATGTCGGCCACGCGCTGTGGATGTGGCTCGACATCGGCAACGACGCACGGCCGGCCGATGTGCAAGCGGCGCGAGCGGTGGCCATGCTCGAGGGCTACGGGTGGCGCGGTCGAATCGACGTCGCCGATCTGATTGCCGACAGCATCCGGCAGACGCTAACCCGCACCACCGGAAAGCCTGAGATCGAAGACTGGATGCACGCGTGCCTTGCGTGGGTCGAGCGCCATCGAGCTGATCTCCCGCGCCACGGCTGAGGCTCACTCGAGCGGACGTCAGGGCCCGCGCATTCTCAGCCCGCCGGAGGGATGGTCTCGCATGTTTGGGCGATCACCTGGGCGAGAGCGTTACCAACGGCGTCGGCATATTGCGGCGTGCCCTTGCCCGCAGCCAGATCGGCGCACGAAACCGGCGGATCGAGGATCTCGCACGCGTCGATGTCACCGGATTCACAGTCTTTAAAACAGTCACCGAGCTCCGGGCCAACATCCGCCAGCACCGGAGGCTTGCCGAACGAGGCGAGCAACGGATAGAGCACGTTGTCGGGAGCAGATGCCATGCATGGCTGCATGATGCCCGCGGTGACGACGCACGGATCACCGCCGCACATCTGTTTCGCCGCCACGATCATATCGTGGTACGTCTGGACCGCCTCTGGTGAGTTGTCCACCTCGTCGGTGAGGGCGACGATAACGAGAACAGCGCCCGCGTCGCGCAAGAACCCACCGTTGGCCGCGGCGTTGGCCGGATGAAACGGGTATGCCGCACCCGCGGCGACCATTTCCCAGACACTGCCTTCCTCGCCCACGGCAGAGATGTTTCCGCTCAACCACTCTTTCATGGCGACCGGGTCGCCGCCGGTTGTCATCGCGAAGTACGTCTTGCCGGCGTGCTCACGCAACCTTCCTTGGCCGCCGTTCTCGTCGTACGGCATTGCGTGGGGCGTCCAGTACCATTGGAACAAGTCATCGCGGCCTTGCAGGCCCGCACCTTCGTAGTTGGGCGAGCAGTTCGACTCACCCGGGCTGGTTCCGCCCCCGCCGCCGTAGAACGATGAGGTTGTCACGCCGATGTGAAGATCGACGCCACTGGGCAAGGACTCGACGATAGCGTCGGCAAACGCCGGAGCGGCGGCGGCAAGGCCTTGCTGATAGGCGCCCATCGAGGTCGAGCTGTCGATGACAAACAAGATGTCTACGGCGTTGCAACCGCAGTTGCCCTCGACGCAAGGCGGCGACTCACCACCTTCCGCGTTGGACAGGTCGAACTTGAACCCACCGGTCGCGGTTCCATCGGCGGCGTCACCCTGGCCGGAAAGACCGCCTTCGTTGGAGGAGCCGCCCTCGGTCAGCTGGTCTGACGTAAGGCTGCCAAGGGATCCGCCGAAGCCACTCGAAGACCTGCCGTCATCAGGACATCCGGGGACCAGTAGCGCGAAAACAAGGGGACACATGGCGTTAGACCGAGGCACGCTCTCCACATCACCGATCCGGGCGCGCGGATTGCCCGCGCGCAACGCCCCGCGCTCCAATCGAAGATCTGATGATTCGATGGTACGGGCAGCCACGGAACTGCGACCGTGTGCCGCGGTAGGGCGAAGTCGATCGCCGGCGGCGCAACGCCGTGCTCACGCCGGCGGTCCGGCGAAATCCACGAAAAATGGTGGCCGGCGATTGTCAGAGACGCACGCCGGATCGGGCTCGTCACCGTTGAGAAAATCGCGGACGAGGCTCCGAACACAGCCGACAAGCAGGGTTCCATGCCCCGCACCTGGCACGATCACGTGGCGACCATCCGCGAGTCCCGGCATGACGTGGTCCCCCCAGCGCGGCGGCGTCACGGGATCGAGCTCACCGGAGAGGACGAGCGTGGGCGCGGTGATGGCGATCGGTGCGAGCTCGTCGGCGGCCAACTCGGCCTTCGGCCAGGGGGCACACGCATCGACGAACGCCCGGGCGATTCTTGGGCCGAGAAACGTGTTGGCCGCCTCCCGTTCGATCCGCTCGTCGGTCAGCTGGGGGACGTCTTCGGCGCAAACCACGGCCAGGAACATGCCCTCGGACATGGCGTCGCCGACCGCGTCGCTGAGAACGAAGGCCTGGGTCAGCAGCGGTCCAGGGTCGCCCGCCTCCGCGCGGGCGAGGACGTACGGCAAGAGTGCGGAAAGATCCGAAGAGTAGAGTACGGCGCGCACCGCCGTCGCGATCATGTCGGCGTCGACCGTCAACGGCGCCGCTGCCCCCGTGCGCGGATCCGGCATGGTGTACGTCATCGGCGTCCCGCGCAGCCGGGTGAGATAGGCGTCGAACCCCGCGCGTCCACCCGCGAACGCGGCCGCACAACTCGAATCAGCGGAGCAGTCGGCGAACATCCGCGCAAGGGCGTCATCGGCGTCGCGCGCGAACGAAACGGGCATCGCCATGTCGACCGGCGCGACGCCATCGAGGACGATGCGATCGACGCGGTCCGAATGCTGCCGGGCATAGACCATCGCCGCCCGCGCGCCATACGAACCGCCGACGAGGGCGATACGCTCATGGCCGAGGCCCGCGCGGACGGCGTCCACGTCGTCCGCTGCGATCCGCGTGATGAAGTTGCGTGGATCGTGGGTAAGCGTCGCGAGGCAGGCCTCGATCTCTGCGCGCGAGTCAACCTCAGCGAGGCGCTCGGCCAAGCCACGAGCGGCCGACGATGGGCAATCGAGCGATGCCGAAGACCCCGTCCCGCGCTGATCGACAAACACAAGATCCCGCTCCCGGCCCAGCTCGGCCAATGCCGGCAACAGCGGGCCAAACGCTTCCATCGCGGCCTGCCCAGGCCCGCCCGCGAAGAAGTACACCGGCGCACGCCGGGCTGCTTCGCGCGCCGGCAACACGGCACCGCGAATCGTCAACGTGGGCCCATCCGGATGATCCGGGCTGACAGCGCGCTCGAGGGAAAAACACTTGGCCTCGTGCTCCGCGCCCGCCAGTCGGCATGGCTGCAACGGCAGGGTCGGCTCAGCTTGTGATGGCGTGGCGGGGGCGCAGCCCACGGTCACGAGCGCCACGACGATTCGCGGAGTGACACGCACAGGCATCACCTTATCACCCCTATGTGCAACTGGCCCGCCGCGTCCTTGCTCGCTGACGAGCCAGCCCGGAGCGTCGGAGCGCACGAGCATTACCTCGGCGGATGCCTCGGCATCACGACTCCAGTGTTCCCCGTGAAGCGATACCAGCAGGGGTCAGGGCCCCGCCCGCTCGCTCAATGCGCGCGGGAGCTCGTCGACGGCGTCGAAGGCGGCCTGCATGCATGCGTTCAGATCCTCGCGCGACGGCAACGATTCGGCCCTCGCCGCCAACTCGATCGCCTCGAGACGCAAGCCGAGTTCGGTCGCTCCGAGCTGTCCCGCGGAGGACTTACAATTGTGCGCCAGCGACGCAACGCCCTCGAGGTCGCCTTGCCACGCCCGGGCCACGATCTCCGCCACGTTCGCCGTGACTGTCTCAACAAAGCGATCGACCGCGTTGTGCAACGCATCGCTCGGGACGAGCTCCTGCAGTTCCGCCAGCCGGCGGCGATCGACCGCTTCCGCGATTCGACGGTGGCAATAGCGCTCCAGCGCCTCGATCAGAGAGGCCCGCGTGAATGGTTTGGCGACGAATCCAACCATCCCCGCGTCGAGGCAACGCTCCCGATCCGCGCGGAGAACCGCGGCCGTCAGCGCAACGATCGGCGTGGTGAGGTTGCGAGACTGCAACCCCGGCGCAGGCGGACGCGCGTCCGGTTCCAGCGGACGCCCGGAAGCAAAGCGTGCAACGTCCACACCGTCGCGCAACGGCATGTGGAGGTCGAGGAACACGAGATCGAAGGGGCGCTCGGCGACCAAGGCGAGCGCCTGTTCGCCGTCGACGACGTCGGAGACGATCGCTCCGGACTCAGACAGGATGCTAGCGACGACAGACCGGTTGACGTCGTTGTCCTCGGCCACAAGGATGCGACAGCCCCTCATGTCAGGCATCGGCCGCGCGACCTCAACAGGACGCCCTGGCTCAGGTTCGGCGTCACGCCGAAGGAGTTGTGCGCCGGGCAACGACACCGTAAACACCGATCCACCGCCTCCACGGCGTGCTGCAGTGAGCGTTCCGCCCATCTCCTCGACGATTTTCCGCGAGATCGACAGACCTAATCCCGTGCCGCCGTACCGTCGCGTCGTCGAGTTGTCTGCCTGGCGGAAGGCCGAGAAGATCGCCTCGAGCTGCTCCTCCGGAATGCCGATTCCGGTATCAGAGACGGTGACCACGAAGTCAAAGCCGTGCCCACTGGTGGCCAAGCGAGCGCGTACACGGATCTCGCCGCGCTCGGTGAACTTGACTGCGTTACCCAGCAAGTTGATGAAGACTTGGCGCAGCCGAAACGCATCTCCGCGACACGTAACGGGCGGCGTCGGCTCGAAAACAAGGGCTAGCCCTTTTCCGGCCGCCCGCTCCGCCACCACGTCGAGCGCCTCGCGGATCGTACCGATCGGATCGAACTCGCCTTCCTCGAGCTGAAGCCCGCCAGCTTCGATGCGCGAGAAATCCAGGACGTCGTCGATCAGTCGACCGAGCAATCTGGCGGCACGCACCAGGTTGTCGAACAACTCCTGCTGACGTGCATCGAGCGGTGTCGCACGCAACAACTCGGCGATGCCGATGACGGCCGTCAGCGGCGTTCGGATCTCGTGGCTCATGTTGGCCAGGAACTCCGATTTCGCGGTGCTCGCAGCCTGAGCCCGCTGCTCCGACTCGCGCAAGCGCAGCTCCGCCTGGCTCATGTTGTCGATGATCCGGCGATGCAGCGCATCGTTGAAGTCGCGCTGCTCCTCGAGCTTGGCCCGGTGCTCCTCAGATCGATGGAGCCTGACCTCGAGTACACGAACCAGCCGCGCGAGGTCTTCTGGCGACTCGCTCATCGCGTCCCCAGCAGTGGCGAGATGAACGTCTCGCTGGTGGGCGCTCCGGCGGGCAGCCGGGTGCCGCGGCAGGAAGCGGGGGCCGCAAATGCACTGCGATCGCCTGCCGCGACGTGTTCGTCGCGCGGCGCGCCGGCGACAAGGACCGTTGCGCCGTGCGGCACCGAGCCCGCGCACGCAATCGGGCCTGGCCCGTCGCTTTCGCCCACGGGCGGGCGCAGATAGGCTTCGCTTCCCTCGCCCACGGCGATTCGGCAATCATGACCGACTGCGATCGAAGCACCAAGAACCTCGCATAGAGGTCGGCGCCCCCGGATCTCCTGGCCGCAAACACCACGGGTACCACCGACCCGGCCGCGAACCTGGAAACCACACACTCGGGCATCCGCCCAGCAGCAAGACGGCGGCAACCCCGTGCGCCTCATGCGCATTTTCGCACCAGTCAGGGGGCACTTGGCTTCGCCCTTCAGCATCGCCGGAAGTAGTGCGATGCTTGTTAGGTGGCGACCATTCTTGTCGTCGATGATGACACGGTGACGACCGCACTGATCGCGGGCGCATTGTCTCGAGCCGGCCACCTCGTGGTGACCCACGATTCGGGATTCGGGCTGACGATGTCCATACATCGTCATCGTCCCGACATTGTCATACTCGATGTCAATATGCCCGGCCTCAACGGCACCCACGCGCTGCGTGCCGCACGTTCGGTGGAAAGGCGCCAGGGCGCCGACGCGAAGGTGATCCTCTTTAGCGGACTTCCGCAGGACGACCTGGCCCGCCTCGCAACCGAGGCCGGCGCGCACACCTACTTGAAGAAGCCGTCGTCCATGCAGTCCATCATCGACGCCGTAAAGAGCTGCCTCGTCGAAGCGCCCGCGGCCAAAGAGTAGAGGCGGCCACCCAGGCTCGCAGCGCGGCTGCACGCGACGTCGCGGCACTGCGCCCGCCGGACGCCCGCGGGACGGCCGGGCCTCCGGTACGCCCCATGTCGGACCGGGTCCCCTCACGTGAGCTTCGTCCGACTGACGTGTCCTGCACCGGTCCGCGGGCGAATTAGCCCACTGCGAGCTTCACTGCGGGGCTGCTCGATCGGCACGTGGCTTCGCGATCTGGATTGCGCGCGACAAGGATGGGATCGCCATCGCGCCGTGCACGTCTCAACTCGCGACGTTCTTCGCGAGCCACTTGATCAACGGCGCCGCCGCCGTACCGTGCTCGACTAGCCACTCGGCGAAACCGGCCTCGTGGATCATCCCCTTCGGGAGGGCCGGAAAGGCCGCGGTCAGGCCCTTCATCCGCAAGAACTCGGCGCGTGGATGATCCTCGGCCCAGGGCTTAGGCACCCTCTTGTAGTCATCGTGGCCGCTGACTTGATACCCCTGCTTGCGCAGCTTGTTCACCACGGTTGCCAACTCCGCACCGGCCTTACCGTCGACTGCGCTGCGCCAGCGGGGGAGCTGTTCTGGACCGAACGTGTACACACCGACGCCGCAAAACTGCTCATCGAGCCCCAAATGAACGTACATCGCGGCGCAGCCACCCTCGGCCATCGATGCTCCCGCGAGCGGGATCGCGGCGCCGATGTTGGTCTTGTAAGGGGTCTTGTCCCTGGAGAAACGCACGTCCCGATGGATGCGCATGACCTTGGGTTCGCCGAGCGCGAACGGCTTGTAGGCCGTGCGAAGGCGCCGCTGCGCCTCGCTAAGCAGCGCCGTCATCGGCTCTATCCACTCTCGTTGGTAGCGCGCCTTGTTGGCCTCGAACCACGGCTTGCTCATCTCCGCCGCGAGCTCGCGCCAGAACTTCATCGCGCCCTTGGGGAATCCGGAGAACTCCGACGAGGCGGCCTTCGCCATCGGTCTATCGTCGCCCAGGCGGGGCCGCCGTGCAAGCACGCGTGGCGCCCCGGCTGGTACATGCTTCAGCCCTCGGGTACCGGGTTGCAGATCCTCCCGCCCTCGATCTGCGAATTGGTCCGATAGGTATTGAGCAGCTTCCAGCTCGGGGGCTCAAACAGTGGAATCGTGCCGTCCTCGCGTACGTTCGTGACAAGGATCTCCGGGGAATCATCATCGTCCAGGCTCGCGATCTGCGGATAGCCCGGTTCCTGGTCCTCGACGAAATAGTACATCGTCCCGTCGTGGTGCCAGGCGGAGCGCCCCATGATGACCTCGAGATCGCCGTCATCGTCGAGGTCGGCCGCCGCGCTGGCCGACAGGTAGAGCTTCTGGACCTCGTTCCAGAACCAGTCGTCTGCCTCGAACACGATCTCGCCGGTGTGGTCAGCAACGAAGTTCCCGATGACGATCTCGACGTCGGCGTCATTGTCCAGATCGGCCAGGGCCACGGAGAAGTAGTCTCCCACTTGAGGGATCCATCGTGTTCGAACGCGATCATCCCGTTTGGGCCCGTCGTGACCACTTCGGGAAGTCCGTCGTCGTCAATGTCGCCGAACGCGGGCGTGACAGACCCATTGACTTCACCTTCGAATTGAAAGTGTGGAGTGCCGGTCTCGCCGTCGAGGAGCCACAGTTCGCCGTCATCGGGAAACGGGCCGTGCGTCAGGGCGAGAACCACGTCGGGGATGTCGCAGAGGTCGATCTCGCCGTCGCCGTTGTCATCGGTGAAATTCCCAACCAGCGGCGTCACCGAGCTCTCGGACTTGCCATTGGGCCCGCGCCACTCCCATTGCTGGACCGGCGAGAAACTATCGGGCGGTGCCTGAATCCGGCACTCGCCGATGGCGTTCATGTCGTCGACGACTTTGCACGTGGGCTGCGGTGAATCGGAGTCAACCCCGCCGGTCGAGTCGAATCCAACGTCGAGCTTGGTTCCGCCTTGTGACTCGTCGACACCTTGGGTGTCGCCGCCCGGCGCTCCCTCCGGACCTGCCGTCGCTAACCCGTCTCGTCCGCGACCGTACCGCCCTCACCAAAGCCACTGGAGTCCACGCCCTGCTTGCACGCCGCTGCAGAGCAGGCGAGCACAACGCCCAGCGGCAATACCCAACACTTGGAATACATGGCGCGCATCATTGCAGGTTTGATGTACGTCGTGCGAGGACTGCAAGCGATCGTGTCTGTAGCAGGAGTGAGATTCTTCGCATCCGCAAAGCCGTCTGCATGCAGTTTCTGGGCGCCATCGATCGGTCCGCAGCGAGCTGGTGTGCAACGCCGGTGATGGGAGTCACCGACCAACCCGCACGCAAAGCCTGCCGCGCGCTCGCCAAGCGAGTGTTTGTGCTCGCGCAGTATGGGGGCTCGCGGTATATCGCGCCGCGAATACGGCGTCAGAAATGGCCAGCACCCGCTATCACCACCCGTTCCCTTCCTGCTGAGCGGATCGAGATGCCACCCGTCCAACTCGCAAGCCGCATGACGCGCCCGCTGGGAACGTCCGGCATCGCCGTGTCGACGCTCGGCTTTGGCGGCGGTTGCATCGGCAGCGATGCGCTCTCCGACCATGACGCTGGCATCCTCCTGCGCGAAGCCGTTGATCTCGGCGTGACGCTATTTGACACCGCGCGTTCGTATGGGCTGTCGGAAGAACGCATCGGGCGCCATCTCGCGCCGGTTCGGGACCGAGTCGTGCTGTCCACCAAGATCGGCTATGGTGTCGAGGGCGTTCCAGACTGGACGTTCGAGTGCGTGGCGCGGGGCATCCATGAGGCGCGCGCTCGCCTGCGTGCCGATGTGATCGACATCGTGCACCTTCACTCATGTCCAACCGATGTGCTTGCCCGAGGCGAGGTCATCGATGCCCTCACGCGCGCCGCCGATGCGGGACGCATCCGCATCGCCGCATACGCCGGCGACAATGACGCGCTCTCATGGGCAGTTGAGTCCGGACGATTCGCCAGCGTTCAGACCTCGGTGAACATCTGCGACCGCGCCTCGCTCGGCCTCACGGTGCCGGACGCGACCTCGCGTGGCCTCGGTGTGATCGCCAAGCGCACGCTGGCCAACGCATGCTGGCGTCATGGCGAGCGGCCGGCCCGAGACGACGTTGCGATCTACTGGGACCGCTGGCGTACGCTTGCCCCCGATGGTGCTGGCCCTCTGCCCGCCGACGAGCTCGCCCTCCGGTTTGCCGCGTTTGCACCGGGCGTGAGCGCGTGTTTGGTGGGCACCTCGAGCGTCGAGCATTTGCGGCGGGCGATCGCGATCGTGGAGCGGGGTCCACTCGACGCGGACACTCTGGGACGGCTTCAGAACGCTTGGGACTCGCTCGGCCGCGCCTGGCCGGGCATTGTTTGAGGCCACGACTCGCGCCTGGCCGGGAATCGTTTGAGGTCACGATCCGCGCCTACCCTTCGGGCGTGTACTCATCGCACGCCGTATCGATCAGTCCCACGGCCTCGGCGAACAGCGGACCATAGTCCGGTTCCGCACAAACGTCTCCGATGACACCGCGATCGCCGAAGCGCTCGACCAAATCGACGAACTTCTGGGTGGGTTGCACGAGTGGACCAGGTCCCGCCGTCCCTTCTTGCACACAGGTTGAGCCGGCGAGGTTGAACACACCCAACATGACGATATTCTGGGGCTTCCCCGCCTTCGCCGTCACAAACGCGTTGTACCACTCGTCGACGCTACCCACTGTCGACGCATCGTCCATGTTGCTCGAAGGGTAATCATCCGAGATGATCGTGACCACGAGGATCGCATCGTCGCGCAAGAACCCTTCGTTGCAACCTCCCGCGGCCGACTCGGCGGTAACGGCCGCGACCGCGGCAGAGATCGGCAACTCACCGCCCGAGCCCATGTCCCCCACCTGCGCCACGCAAGCGAACTTTTCCTTTAGCTCCGCGGCGGGAAGATCGGAGGCGAGCCAGCGGTGCCCGTCAGGGACTCCGCAGGGGCGGTTGCTCGCGCCGGGGTTGTAGGGCTGGATCTCGCCGGCGCCGAGGATCCCCTCGCACGCGGGCAGTGTGTCCTTGATCTCGCAGAAGTCGGCACACGCATCGTAGGGGCACGGTTGACAGCTCGAGAGATCGCGATCCTCATCCGAGTCCACGACGATGATGCGATAGTCCTGCGCTTGCACGGTGCCGAAGATCGTGTCGATAAAGGGTCCAAAGCTGGCGATAAGCGCGGCTTGGTGCGCACCCATCGAGCCCGAGTTGTCGATGGCGAAGACGAAGTCGATCTTGGTACAGCCCTCCCCCGTCCCGCCTTCCTGACCGCCAGACGCATCCCCTGGAGCGCCAATGTCGAACCGAATTTCACCGGTGTCCGCGGCCTCGGCACCTCCGTTCGCGCCACCTGGGGTGTCCCCGGATCCGTCCATGCTGGCGGTCGCTCCGCCGGCGTCCTGCTGGCCGGCGCTGCCAAACACGTCATCGCCCCCGCCAGAGCTCGCATTGCAGCCGAGGAGGAACGCCGGGATGAAGCAGCCGAGACAAACCCGCATGTTAGGCAATTGCCGCGCGGTGCCGAACGGATTGCGGACACGAGCCGGTCGTGCGAGTCGCCGGGCGCCTCCGCGCGCCCTTGTCTGGTTCGCCGGTTATTCGTCCCGGCCGAGGCGATCACGCAACGACCGCGCCCAATGATCGAGATCGCGCACCGTGACCGTGGCGGTGTCGGATTGCGGGGCGAGCTGCTCGATGGTCGACCGAAGAAGGCCCTTCGCCCGGCGAAGGCGCGTCTTTACCGTACCGACCGGAACGTCGAGCACCTCGGCGATCTCCGTACCCGACAGCCCCTCCCAATATCCAAGCACGAGCGCGGTTTGCAGATCGATCGGAAGCCGACGCAACGCTCGAAGCAGGAGTCGCTGCTCCTCGCGCATGCCGACCAACCGACCCAGCGATTCGTCCGCTTCGGCGTCGACGACGGGCGCGTCCCCGATGGGATCACGACGACGCGTCAGTCGGCGATGGTGCAGGACGAGCTTGTTCCGGGCGATGCCGAAGAGCCATGCACGAAACCCGGCCTCCTCAGGAATGCGATCGGATGACTCCACTGCGGCCAGGAAGGTCTGCTGCACGAGATCCGCCACGCCTTCATCCAGTCGACTGCGGAAAAAGCGAAACAGCGCGTCGAAGTTACGGCGCACGAGCGCGTTGCCGGCGACCAGGTCGCCCCGCCGCCACGCGAGCAGGAGCTCGACGTCGCTTTGCTCGTCCTTCACCACCGCAGCATCGCACGTTTGCCCCGGCCTGCGGCCGCTGGCGGAGCGGCTCAACCCCTGGACAGCTGCTCGAGTTCCGCGCGCCACGACGGTCGAACCCCGGTGCGTCGGACCACATCCAAGGCGGCGGCTGCGATCGGTCGAGCCGCGGCCGGCGAGCGCCGTGCGAGCGCACGCGCCAACTCGCGCTGCAGCGGCAGGATCGAGATCACGCCGTCGCCCCGCGCATGCGCGACCACCAGCGCCAGACCAAGGTCGAGAGCCGCGAATTCGTCCTGGCCGGCGGCAAGTGAGCAGCGCGCTCGCTCTAGATGGGCGAGCACCGCTTCGGGATCAAGCGCCGCCGTCTCCGCGAGCACGGCGGCGGCGTCCACGACCACGGCCGCGCAGGCGCCGGAACTGCGCAGCGTCGCGACCCGATCCACCATCGCACTCAAATGGTACCCGCTTTCGGGATGCGAGCTGGCGATCGCGATGGCACGCTCATCGAGCGCCAGCGCCTCTTCGGCGCGCCCGAGATCACGCAGCGCGCTCGCACGGGCAACTGCGCTCTTCGCGACGTCTGGATGGTTGGGTCCGAGCGTCGCTTCGGCGGCGCGGAGGGCCTGCGAAGCTTCGTCGAGGGCTTCCTCCACGCGCTCAAGTTCGATCAGGCGCTCGGCCAGTGTCCGGCGCGCCCACGATGTGTCGGAATGGGAAGGTCCGAGCGTCCGCTCAAGGGTGGCGATCGCGCGGCGCTGATCCTCGAGCGCGCCGCGAGTGTCGCCGAGGTTCCAACGGGCGACGACGGAGTTTCCCAGCGCAATGGCGGTGCGGGCGTTTTGCTCCCCGACCAAGTCCATACGCATTTGCAGCGCGCGCCGGTAATGGGCGAGCGACTCGACGTGACGACCGCGGCGCTCGGCCGTGACGCCCCGCATGTTCTCGATATCGGCAACCAACGGGTGAAAAGCGCCGTATGCCAACTCTGCGCGGGCGAACGCATCGTTGAGCGCGCGCTCGGCCTCTTCCACGCGGCCGAGCCGCTCGAGCACCCGCCCGCGATGGTAGGCGAGTTGGGCCGCGAGGCGTTCATCGCCACCGATCCTTGCGAGTTTTGCGTCGGCGAGATCGAGGAGACGCAACCCCTCGGCCGGCCGCGCGAGGGGCACACCATCGACGAACCCGAGGTCGATCAACGCGGAACCGGCGAGCTCGTCGTCGCCGGCGCGTTCGGCCAGATCGAGCGCCTTCACCAGCGCCGCCTCGGCCGCAAAAAAGTCGCCGCGCCAGCGCTCCAGGCCTCCGCGCTGCAGCCAGACGCGGACCACCGAGCGAGGGTCGGCGTCCGCACCGGCCAATGCGAGCGCGCGTTCGCTGGCGGCTTCGGCCTCCGCGAACCGCTCGCTGTGGCGCAGCGCGTCGACGTCGGCGAGTTCGGCCTCGAGCGCCAGGGCGTGTTCTCGAGCGTCGGCCACAACTCCGACTTCGCCGGTAACGCGCTGGCACGGTTCGAGGGGCGGTAGCTCGGCGACGCTCTGCACGGCGCGGGTCATGCTGCGCTCGTCGACCTCGCCGAGACGCCGGACCAGGCCCCCGAGTCGCGCTGCCCGCTTGTCCAGGCAAAGCACCCGGGCGGCCATGACCGGAACGGGTTCGCGTTCCTCCACCACGGTTGCCCAGCAGGTCGCCTCGCGCAGCGCGATCCACTGGCTCGCGTACACGTCGAGACCGCGCTCTACCCGCTGCCAGACGTCCTGGGCGTGCTCGGGATCCGCGGCTGTGAACGCCCGGGCGATGGTGTTCCGGGCATTGTCATCCCACACCCCGGCGAGCTCACGACTCGCGTTCTCGCAGCTCGCTCCGCGGGCGCCTCGCGCTTGCACGAGTCCGTACACGAGCAGCCCGATCACCAACCCGGCGAACGCAAACCCGGCGGCGATGCGGACGCGGCGAGGCCGATCGCGCTGCAGCGCCGCGAGCAATGCGTCCATCGTTGCCGGGCGTTCCTCGGGGATCGGCGAAAGCCCGGAGAGGACCACGCGGGTGAGCCAGCGCGGCACACGGGGCGTCTTCGGGATCCTGAACTCGCGCCGGTATTTGGCCGCCAACAGCGACTCCAAGTCGCCACCTTCGAACGGACGCTGACCGTAGACCGCCTCGAACAGCATCACGCAAAACGAGAACACATCGGCACGAGGATCGAGCGCTTCGCTCGCACGATGTTGCTCGGGCGCCATGTAGGCGGGCGTTCCTACGATCCGTCGCGGCGGATCCGGTTCCCGCGCGCTCGGGGGACCGATGGCGCGCGCTAGCCCGAAGTCGAGGACGCGGACGCGGCCGTCCCTGCCGACAAGGACATTGTCCGGTTTGACGTCGGCGTGGACCAAACCACTGGCGTGGGCGGCCGCGATTCCACGGCCAGCGGAACACAACACATCGAGAACTTCGCGAAGCGTCCGGTCATGCCGCGTGCGCCAAACCTGAAGCGTCTCGCCCTCGATGAGCTCGGTAACCACATACACGCCGCGCGTCGGCGCATCGTTGTCGTTCACCAGGGGTCGCTCGAACACGCCGACATCGTGCACGGCGAGAACGTTGGGGTGAGACAGGCGGGCGGCCGCCTGCGCTTCGCGCAGGAGATCCTCGCGTCGACTCTCATGTCCGCGTGTCCCCAGGAGCTTGATCGCCACCCGCCGATCCAGCTCTGGATCGTAGGCCGCGTGAACGATGCCCTGCCCACCCGCTCCGATCCGCTCGAGCAGTACGTAGCGCCCGAACTCGAGCGTTCGGCCATGGGGCTTTCCGAACAGCGCAGTTTCGGTGGCGGCGAGCGCGTGGTCGCGCTCGATCGCGTCATCGAGTCGCCCAGCGCGGAGCATGCGGTCGAGCGACTCGTCTTCGCTGGTGGAATCCGACACCTTCGCCAATCGTACGATGGCCGCCTTGGCGGACCAGGCGCAAGCTGCCAAATCGTCGCTGGACAGGCCTCTGGAGACGCGTGGCGCGAATCAACGCACGGATCGCACTGCCCGAAGGGTGAGCCCTGCGACGCTCCGCGCTGAGCCAGAACCGGCGCCGCATTTTTCGACCGAATCCACATGGACGAGTCGCTGGTCTGCACGACTCCGGGGGCGAGGGGTACGCGCCATGGCCGAACCAGTTGAAGAGAGGCACCGCCGATGACGACGCAGGGTTCGCAGGCATCGACGCGCATCGCGCTCGCGGTCGCCCTCACCGCGGCCGCGGGCTGCTACACCGGACTGTCCAACGGCCGCGAGGACGCGGCCAACGCGAGTGACACCGACGACGGCGTCGGCGACGGCGCGGACGACGGCGCGGGTTCGGCAGGCGACGACCCTCAACCGGCCGAGTGGGTGCCGCGCCAGGGCCTTCGGCGTCTGTCGGTGGCCGAGTACGACCAGACCGTCCGCGACCTCCTCGGAATTCCCGACCTCCCCGCGCTCGAGTTGCTCCCGGCCGACCCTCGCACGCCCTTCGACAACGACTACACCGAACAGATCCCGTCGGAGGCGCTCGTCAACGCAACCGACTTCCTGGCGGAACAGCTCGCCGATGAGGTCCTCGCCGATCCGATCCTGCGTGACAGCCTGATCGGCTGCGTACCCCAGGATCCCAGCGATGCGACGTGCATGCGCGACTTCATCGAGCGATTCGGCCGCCGGGCGCTACGCCGCCCGCTGACGGAGACGGAAATCGATCGTTACCTCAACGGGCCGACCGACGGCGACGGAGCCCTCGCCCACGCCGAAGCCGAAGGTGACTTCGACGCCGGTGTCGAGTTCCTCATCCGTGCGATGTTGGCGGATGCCGAGTTCCTCTACCGCATCGAGATCGGCCAACCCGTTCCCGGCGTTCCGGGATTGGTCCGCCTCGGCCCCTACGAGGTCGCCACCCGGCTGTCCTTCCTATTGTGGGGCAGTGGCCCGGACGACGCGCTTCTCGACCGCGCCGCGGCCGGAGACTTGGACACGCCCGACGGGATCGGCGAGGCGGCGACGGACATGCTGGCTGACCCGCGGGCGATCGCCCGGATCGATCGGTTCCATGCGATGTGGCTTGGCTATGAATCCATGTTCATCGACGGTGAGCTCGCGGCGCAGATGCGCGGCGAGACGATGGCCCTGCTGCAAAGGATCGTGTTCGAGGATCGCCGGGTGTGGCACGATGTTTTCCGCGAACCCGCGACGTTCATCAACGCGGCGCTGGCTGAACACTACGGTCTTCCCGCGCCCGACGGCGAGGAGCCGGCGTGGGTCGACTACGGCGACTCGGGGCGCCAGGGCTTGCTCTCACACGGTGCATTTCTCTCGGTCGGCGCCCAGGGCGAAGACACGAGCCCGGTCCAACGCGGGCTGGTGATCCGCCGGCGGCTGTTCTGCGAGGAAATCCCCCCGCCACCGCCCACCGTCAATGTGGACGACGAGCCCCCTGCCGTCGATGGATTCTGCAAGGTCGAGCGCTTCGCAGCGCATCGCGAAGGCGACTGCGCCGGCTGTCACGCACTGCTCGATCCCGTGGGTTTCGGCCTCGAGAACTACGATCCGCTCGGTCGCTTCCGCACCCACGAACCCGATAACCCCCAGACACCGGACGACGAATCGCAGTGCGAGATCGCGGGCGAAGGGGAACTGGCCGGCGTCGGTCCATTCAATGGACCCGCCGAACTGGCCAACCTCGCCCTCGGAAGCGGCAAGCTCGATCTGTGCGTCGCCAGACAGCTGCATCGCTTGACGGTCGGCCGCGGGGTACTCGGCCCGGACGATACAGCGATCGTTACCGCGCTCCGCGATCGCCTTGGCGAGGGTGAGTTCCGCTTCGACGAGCTGCTTACCGCCATCGTCACTGACCCAGCGTTCGCTTACCGCCGCGAGGATGTGAAGGTGGTGCCACCCGGCCCATCGGATCCGCATCCCGACCAGCCCGCCACCGCCGAGGAGAAGCCGTGATGTCGCGCGTATCCGTGATCAACCGCCGGACCCTACTACGCGGCCTCGGGGGCAGCGTGCTCGCGCTGCCGGCCCTCGAGATCATGGGCCACCGTCCGGCTCGCGCCGGCGCCGCAACGCCACCCAAGCGGTTTGTCCTGATGTACGCCGGGATGTCGCTGGTGTCCGATGGCTACCCGGATGACATCGTACCCAACACCGTTGGCGTCGGTTACGATCTGAAGCGCGCCGCGCTCGCGCTCGGCACCGGCGCGTTGCCCAGCAATCCCGGCGTGGGCGGCAATGGTTTCGATGTCCGCGATCACGTCTCGATCGTCTCGGGAATGACGATCCCGTGGTCGAACGCTGAGGGCAGCAGCGTTCCGCCCGGCGGTCGGAGCCCCGCGTTCCACTTCAACACCACCGGCCCGCAGACCTGCGGTGTGCGAGGCAACCCGACCCGCGCGGAACCAGCCAACGGTCCAACCGCGGATCAGCTCGTCCACGAAGCCATCGGCGAGGGGACGTCCAGTCTCTCGTACCGGGTCCAGGCTGCGAGCTACGTCGGTGCCAACAGCACCGGCGGGTCTGCGATGCGCCTGTCCTATCGCCGCAGCCGCGGCGGCGAACTGGAGGCCATCGAGCCCGTCGCGAGCCCGCAGCTGGCCTACTCGACCCTGTTTGGCAACTTCGTGCCGCCCGACCCTGCCGAGGCGCAAGCGTTCGCGCGCAGGCTTGCGCGCCATCGTAGCGTGGTCGAATTGGTCCGCGGCAACGCCGAGTCCCTGCGCGACCGGCTCGGCAGCAGTGACCGCGAGCGATTCGATCGCCACCTCGAGGAAGTGCGAGCGCTTGAGCAGCGCCTCGACTCCCTTCCACCCGACGCTCTTGCTAGCTGCACCAAGCCCCCCGATCCCGGCGACGATCCACCGATCCAAGGGTCGGCGATCGAGTACCAGGGCCAAGGCGGGGATGGGGTCGGCTACAGCAACGAGACCCTCCGCGGCGAGTTGTTGTGTGACTTCGTCCGCATGGCCTTCGCGTGCGACCTGTCGCGCGTGGCTGCCATCCGGTTGACCTCGTCGCAAACCCATATGCAAGTCGGTCCGATGCTCGGTCATGAGGGCGACATCCACTCGGCCATCGGGCACAGCGCCAGGCCGGAGGCTTACGCGGACTGCGTGGGTTGGCACGTGAAACACTTCGCCCGGCTGATCGCCCTGCTGCGAGATACCAAGGAGTACGACAACTCGAGCCTGCTCGATCACACGGCGGTGATCCTGCTATTCGAAGGCGGCTCGGGCTTTGACCCCGAGGGCGGCGCCAGTGACAGTGCGCACTCGAGCGAGAACATGATCGCTCTGGTCGGCGGCCATGCCGGTGGACTCAACACTGGCGGTGGCAAGCACATCGTTTTCACCGACGGGCACCCGGCCAACGCGGTCGTTTCGTGCATGGCGGCGGTCGGCGCGGCGCCCGACGAAACCCTCGGGGACATTCACGGCGTCATTCCCGAGCTCTTCGGGTAATTCGGACGACAGCAGACGCGCCCGAGCATCCGCGCCGGGCCCCGAATTCCGGCAAAAGCCCGGTGCTGGGCGGTCGAGTGGAACGCTTGACCGCCTCGGGCGTACAAATGGAGGCGACCTCGGTCGCCTCCAGGTGCGCGCCATGCTTCTGTGCGATGCCATCTTCCTCCCGCGCGCCGCAACGCTCCAGGATGCACTGGGCGCAGCGGTCGTTCAGCTGTTTGGCGCACGCCAACGCGCGGGTCAGGTTTGGGGTGAGCCGATCGCGGGCTGGATCGAAGGCGCTTGGCACGTTCGCCACCTACTACCGCGGACCGACGCCCTCGCTCACCGAGGTGACACCGCCGAAGTCACCGCGCGACTCGCAGCCGTGCGCGCCATGTGCGGCAGCGATCCGCGGTCCGTGATTCATCCCGGCGATCCCGGGATCGGACCACGCGTCGGACCGCTGCGAGGCGCGACCAGCCTCGCCCTCGGCGTTGCGCCGCTGCCGTGGGCGTCGGCGGTGATCCGCGAGGACGACAACCGGGTGATCCCGGTCTACGAGCTGCCCATTATCGAGACCACGCGCATCGAGATCGGCGCGTGGTCCCGGGCCGTGGCGGCCCATGTCGAGCTATCCCGTGGCAGCGGAGAGCTCGCGGACCGCGCGCGCCGAGAGCTCGCCCGCGACGACGGAGAACTCCAGCGGACGGCGTACCGGATCGCATGCGAGCTCGCCGCCACGACGGGATTGCCGGTTCAAGTCCGGCGCCTCGACAGCGCAGATCGGACGCAGGACCCCTGCTCGGTTCGGAGCGCGGCCCCTTGAGCCGCGGCCTTCCACGCGCGGGTACGCCCGGGCACACTCCGAGCCCCTGTGTTGTTGGCCGTCACCGGCGAGCTCGCCGCCCTCGGTACGGCGCTGTGTTGGACGTTCACCAGCGTGTGGTTCACGGCGGCCAGCCGACGGGCGGGGGCGCTGCCGATCAACTTCTTGCGGATGCCGATCGCCCTCGCGTTGCTTGTGGTGTGGTGCACGATCACCCGCGGCGTTCCGTTGCCGACCGATGCCGACGCGAGCACGTGGGGATGGCTGACAGCCTCGGCACTGTGCGGGTTCGCATTCGGCGACCTGTGCCTATTTCGCGCCTTCGTGCTCATCGGACCGCGGCTTGGCTCGCTCGTCATGGCCACCGCGCCACCGATGGCGGCGATACTCGGCGCGCTTGTGCTCGATGAATCGCTCACCGTTCGCCAGCTCGGCGGCGTCGCGCTCACCCTGTCGGGTGTGATGCTGGCAATCGCCACTCGGCGCGCGCCGGCCGGGCGCGAGCACACGGGACGAGCCGTACTCGTGCAAGGTGTGGTGCTGGCCTTGGGCGGCGCGCTGGGACAGGCCGCCGGACTCGTGCTCGCCAAGCGCGGCATGGGCGAGTACGACGCCTTCGCAAGCACGCAGATCCGTGTGATCGTCGGAGGGCTCGCGTTCGCCATCGTTTGCAGCGTCCTGCGCCGCTGGGCCAGCGTAGGCGCGGCGCTTCGCGATCGCGCCGCACTCATCCCGTGCCTTCTCGGCGGCGCCTTTGGACCATTCCTCGGGGTGGGCCTATCGCTCTACGCCGCCCAACACACGGCGAGCGGGGTGGCCGCGAGCCTGATGGCCACGCAGCCGCTGCTCGTCATCCCGCTGGTTGCGTTTAGCGAGCGCGAACGGATCGCTCGGGGGGCCGTGGTCGGTGCCGCAATCGCGGTCGCCGGGGTGGTTCTGCTCGTGACGTAGAACCCGCATCCCATCACTCGGCTTCCTAGCGCCGCGATCGCGGCCCTGGCTCGAACCGGGCGAGGCGTTTTCGCATCACGGCGATCGCGGCCGGGTTGTCGTCCACGAGCACCGCGTCGCGCCCGTCGGCGGCGGCCGCTTCTCCGAGGGTCCCGCTGCCAGCAAACGGATCGAGCACGCGATCACCAGGTCGCGAATGTACGCGGACGATGCGGCGCACGATCCCGAGGGGTTTCTGGGTCGGGTAGCCGGTCTTTTCCTTGCCGGTGGGGCTCACGATGGTGTGCCACCAGACATCGGTCGGCGTCTTTCCGCGTGCGGCCTTCTCCGGCCCGACCAGGCCGGGGGCGAGATAGGGGATCCGATCGATAGCGTCGTACTCGAAGCAGTAGCGGCGCGGGTCTTTGGCGTACCAAAGAATCACATCGTGCTTGCTGGACCAGCGCGACCGACTCCGCGCGCCGTAGTCGTAGGCCCAGACGATCTCGTTGATGAAGCTGCTGCGGCCGAAGATCCGATCGAGCTCGACCTTGACATAGTGGGACTCGCGCGGGTCGAGGTGCAGCAGGAGGCTTCCGTCGGGGGCAAGCAGGCGATGGATCGCAAGCAACCGCGGGCGCAAGAACTCGAGATAATCGTCGAAGCGATCGTCGTACCCCGTGTCTCCCACCACGTGACTGCGGTAGCGTTTCCCGGCGAAACCGGTGCGATCGCCGGCGGCGTCCGCCACCGTCCGGAGCGCAACGCGCCGCTGCTTGCGGCCGGTGTTGAAGGGCGGATCGGTGTACACGAGCGCGAACGTCCCCGCTGGCAGCGCGTCCATCACGGCAAGGTTGTCGCCACGATGGATCGTCACTCGGCCCCGGGGAGAGATCGAATCGCCCACGAACCGCGGTAGCTTAGGCCAAGCCGAGGCCAACTGTACCGGGGCTAACGACTTTGGCCCCGGCAGAAGCCTATCGGCCGTTCGACCCGGAACCGCGGCGGGTTGCAGTGTCTTACCCCTACGACCTCCGCCGTGCCCCTGTATTCGACCGCCCGTGTCCGTACACCTGCCGATCCCACGCGCGGAGCAACCATCGTTCGCGCGCGTCCGACCGCCGGCTGCGGCGCCACGCTCGTACGGCCACGCCC
The DNA here is from genome assembly GCA_902826865.1 of uncultured Myxococcales bacterium. Classification (GTDB taxonomy): domain Bacteria; phylum Myxococcota_A; class Polyangia; order Nannocystales; family Nannocystaceae; genus Xiheibacterium. The sequence goes on along the minus strand of CADEGN010000035.1, from coordinate 15,647 downwards.
GACTTCGGCCCCCGAAATCGACGACGAAGACATCACAACGATGTTCGCGCGCGACGACGGTGGTTTCACGGATCAACCGGGCCCGCCGCTGGCACCCCAGCCACCGACGGTGGTCACAGTGATCGCCCCTATCCCCGCGTACCAGGCTCCCGCGGGGTTGCGCCCCGACACCCCCGTGTTTGCCCCGAGCGCCTGGGCTGCCCGTTGGCCTCCGCCTGCGCTCCTCGACACCGCGCGCGACGTCCGTCGTCACCAGCCACACCCCGCTCCGATTCCGCCGTCGCGCATCGTCGCTGTTGCGCTCGTGATCCTTGCGTCGCTGAGCTGCGTCGGCGGCGGTGCCCTCATCGCCCGTGCGTCGCTCAAAGCAGAGACGGCGCAGCCGTAACGTCGCTGACGTGGCGCGTTGAATTGTCAGCGCGTGGACCCGCGCCTGCGGAGGCGAGCAGGCAACGCTGCCAGTCGGTCCGCACCGGGGTACCCCGAGCGCGCCAACAGGGCGACATACGCCGGCAACCCCACGAGAATCGCCCCGAGCACCGCCATCGCATCGAACCCGCGCACAGCCCAGGGACCCAGATGAACCGCGTGTGTCGCCGCCCAAGCCGCAACCCACGCAGCCACCCCGAGGATTAGGTTCGCGAGCGCGAGGATCGCGAACCGGCGCGTCCATCCCGGCACCGAGAGCGGCGCGACGGCGCGGGCAAACGCCAGGCGTAGTACCAGGAGGTTGGCGAAGGCGCCAAGGGTGGTGCCGAGCGCAATGCCCGGGGCTCCGAGGTCGCGGTGGGTCAACGCATTGAATCCGAGATTCACCGCGACGCCCGCCAACGACGCGACCATCGGGATTCGCGCCCTGTCGACCGCGAAAAACGCCGGGGCGTAGAGCTTCACGAGTGCGTAGGGGACGAGCCCCAAGAGGTATGCACGCAAGACCGTGGCGATGGCCGCCGCGTCCGCCGAACTCGTGGCTCCCCAGCGGAAGCACAGCCGAACGATCGGATCGGCGAGCACAAACAGAAACGTGGCGCTGGCCGACACCAGCATCCAGTTGGCCGCCGCGCCTTCCCGCGTGCGTTCGGCCAGCGCGGCCCGGTCGCCTTTCGCCGCTTCTTCGGAGACAGCGGTGGTCGTGATCGTCGCGATCGCCACCCCGAACACGCCGAGCGGGAGAAAGAAGAGGCGAAACGCGTAGCTGATCTGGGCCACCGGACCGTTGCCAAGTTCGGCGGCGAACCCCGTATTGACGAAGATGTTCAAGTTGACCGCAGCGATCCCGATCACGCCGGGGGCCATGAGCGAAACGATGCGCCGCACAGCCGCGTCGCGCAGCAGGCCCGAGATGCGCATGCGCGGGCGATACCCCATCCGCACGAGCGCGACGAGTTGAACCCCGGCCTGCGCCGCCGCGGCGACGGTGGTTCCGACGCTCCAGTAGAGGATGGCTCGTTCGGCCGGCGGCCCGACCACCACGAGTGCGAGCCCGACGACGACGCTGACGACGTTGAACAGCGCGGGAGCCAGCTGAGGGAGCACGAAGCGGCGCTGCGCGTTGAGCATGCCCATCCACACGGCCGCCAAGCTGACCAGCACGAGGATCGGCAGCATCGTGCGGGTGAGCGAAACGGCCAGCTTCAGCTTGGCGGCGTCGCCGGCAAAGCCGCGCGCCATCGCCGAAACGATCGCATCGGTGAAGACCAGCGCAAGGGTCGTGATCACGCCCGTGACGAGCACGAGCGCCGTGGCTGCCAGGTCCGCGACAACGTGGGCGCGGTGGACTCCGGCCTGCTTCAACTCCGCCGTGAACGTCGGGACAAACGCGCTGGACAGCGCGCCTTCGGCGAAGAGATCACGCAGGAGGTTGGGCACGCGAAACGCGACCTGGTAGGCATCGGCCACCGCGCCGGCGCCGAAGAGCGCGGCGAACACCACTTCTCGCGCGAGCCCGGCCACACGCGAACCGAAAATCGCCAGCGAGACAATCCCGGAGCGCACACTCACGGCGGCAGGCCTCGCGCGGGCCAGTGAACCTCCACGAGCGTCAGCCCCTCGGCTGGCGCCGTCACCCCGGCGTCGCGGCGGTCGGGTTGCTGGAGCAGGCCATCGATGCTCGCGGGATCACGACGCCCGCTCCCAACCTCGACGAGGGTGCCCGCGATGATGCGCACCATGTTGTGCAAAAATGCCAGCCCCTCGACGTCGATGGTAGCGCCGTCGGCCTGGGGTCGTACGCGAACCGCCGTGATCGTGCGGACGGTCGTCTTCGCTTGGCATCCGGCGGCCCGAAACGCCGCGAAATCGTGGGTTCCGACGATGCGCTGCCCCGCGGCAGACATGGCGTCAACGTCGAGCGCCGCGCTGATCTGCCAACTGTAGCGGGCCGCAAACGGATCGCGACGTATCGTCGTGCGCACGCGGTAGGCGTAGTGTTTGCCGAGGTTGGCAAACCGTGGCTCGATCGCCACGCCGCCCGGGCCGGTCTCCTCCCACGCGTCGGTGACGGCAAGATCGCGGGGAAGCGCGTCGCCGAGCGCGCGCACCAGGTTGGCGCAGGGGATCGGTGTACAGCGCTCGAACGCCGCGACTTGACCGACTGCGTGCACGCCGGCATCGGTGCGCGAGGCTCCACGCACGGTAACCTCTCGCCCGCATAGCCGGGCCACGGCGTCCTCAAGCACGGCTTGCACGGTGCGCACGGGCGAGCCGTCGGCGCGCGGGCGCTGGCGGGCCCAGCCGTGGAAATCGGTACCGTCGTAGGCGACCCGCAGAAGGATGCTCACAGACGGCGGGAGCATAGCGCGGGGCGGCGGCGGCCTGTGCTACGTTGCGCCCCGCCGCGGGCCAGCATCGCCGTGCCCGCCAGGAGCTCGTCATGGCCAAGGTCCTCATCATCGGTGCAGGCGGAGTCGGCGGCGTGGTCGCGCACAAGTGCGCGCTGAGCCCAGTGTTCTCGGAGGTTGTGCTCGCGAGCCGCACCAAGGCGCGGTGCGACCGGATCGCTGAGGAGATCCAGCGAATGCACGGCCGGGCGATCAAGACCGCGAGTGTCGACGCGGACGACGTCGCGGCCACCACGGCGCTCATCGGTGCCCACGCCCCGGACGTGGTCGTCAATGTCGCCCTGCCCTACCAAGACCTGCCGATCATGGACGCGTGCCTCGCCGCCGGCGTCGACTACCTCGACACCGCCAACTACGAGCCGCCGGACGTCGCGAAGTTTGAGTACAGCTGGCAGTGGGCCTATCGCGAGCGCTACCAACGAGCTGGGCGGATGGCGCTCCTCGGTTCGGGCTTCGATCCCGGCGTCACCAACGCCTTTTGCGCCTACGCGCGCGACCATCTGTTCGACACCATCGCCACGGTCGACATCGTGGACTGCAACGCCGGCAGTCACGGCCATGCATTTGCCACCAACTTCAACCCGGAGATCAACATCCGCGAGGTCACCGCCCGCGGGAAGTACTGGGAAAACGGCAAATGGGTGGAGATCGACCCGATGTCGATCTCTGACACCTTCGACTTCCCGGGCGTGGGTCCACGCAAGGCCTACCTCATCTACCACGAAGAGCTCGAGTCGCTGGTTCTGCACCTGCCGGGTCTGCAGCGCATCCGTTTCTGGATGACGTTCGGGGACGAGTACCTGACCCACTTGCGCGTGCTGCAAAACGTCGGGATGACGCGAATCGATCCGGTCGACTTCCAAGGCCACAAGATCGTGCCGATCCAGTTTCTCAAGGCGTTGCTGCCCGATCCCGCCAGCTTGGCCGAGAACTACACCGGCAAGACGTCCATCGGCTGCATCATCGAGGGCAGCAAGAATGGCAAGCCGCGCAAGGTGTTCATCTACAATGTTTGCGATCATCACGAGTGTTGGAAAGAAGTGCGAGCCCAGGCGGTCTCCTACACCACCGGGGTACCAGCTGCGGTCGGCGCGGAGATGATCGTCACTGGCAAGTGGCGCAAGCCGGGCGTTTGGCACATGGAGAATTTCGACGCTGTGCCCTTCCTCGAACGCCTCGGCGCGGCGGGCTTGCCCTGGCACGTCCAGGAGCTGTGATTGCCGATGTCCGAGATGTTCATCTCCTCGCGCGCCCCAGACCTCGATCTCGCGGAGGTGGAAACGCCATGCTTCGTGATCGACCGTGGGGCCCTTGCGGCCAACCTGGCGGTTCTCGACGAGGTCCAACGCCGGGCCGGCTGCAAGATCCTCCTCGCCCTCAAGGGCTTTGCCGCCTGGCCCGCGTTTGACCAAATCCGTCGGGTGTTGCCGGGCGTCACCTCGAGCTCCGTCCACGAGGCGCAGCTTGGCCGCGAGGAATTCGGTGGCGAGGTGCATGCGTGCGCCCCGGCCTACTCCGACGCGGACTTCGACACGCTGCTGGGGCTGTGCGACCACATCGTGCTCAACTCGTTCTCGCAATGGCAGCGGCTCCGCCCGCGCTACCTCGCCCATCGCGCGGCGGGCGGCCGCGAGCTCGAATTCGGGATCCGCATCAACCCGGAGCATCGCGAGGTTGAGGTCGAGCTGTACGACCCTTGCGGCGCGTGCTCGCGCCTTGGCGTGGTGCAGTCGGAATTTCGCCCCGATCTGCTCGACGGCATCTCGGGCCTGCATTTTCACAATCTGTGCGAGCTCGGATCGGATGCCCTCGCCCGCACACTTGCCGCGGTGGAAGAACGGTTTGGCCCGTGGCTCGCGGGCATGAAGTGGCTCAACATGGGAGGTGGTCACCACATCACTCGCCCCGGGTACGACATCGATCGCTTGGTCAACGTCGTCGCACACGTGCGCGAACGCTGGGGCTTGGATGTCTATCTCGAGCCCGGCGAGGCGATCGCACTCGGCACTGGCGTGCTCGTCGCCTCGGTGCTCGACGTGGTCAACAACGGGATGAAACTCGCGATCTTGGACACGTCGGCCACGGCTCACATGCCCGACGTGCTCGAGATGCCCTACCGCCCACGAATTGTCGGGGCCGGCGAACCTGGTGAGCACACACATACCTACCGACTCGGTGGACTCACCTGCCTGGCGGGTGACGTCGTCGGGGACTACTCGTTTCCCCATCCCCTACAGCCGGGGGACAAACTCGTGTTCCTCGACATGGCCCACTACACGATGGTGAAGACCACGACCTTCAACGGCGTGCGCCTGCCGTCGATCGCCCTGTGGGATCCGCAAACGCGCGCGCTCCGTGTGGTCCGTCGGTTCGACTACGACGAATACAAACGTCGGCTGGGCTGACGATGCCAGGTCGCCTATGATGGCGACGGACGATGCCCAGCCGCGCCTGCCCCCTGTGCATCGCCGCGCTCATCACGGGGTTACTCGGGTGCCAAGAACGCAACCCAGAGTTTGTCCGTGGGACCACGGAAACGGGGACGAGTGGTCCGAGCATGGGTGCGGGGACGAGCGCAGGGACGAACTCCAGCACGCACAGCGACTCGAGCGGTGACGGGATGACGGGCATGGCCAGCACCGCCGAAAGCACTGGTGTGCCGGTGATGTGCAATGCCGATCCGTCCGGGCCGGGCCAAGCCTGCCCGCCCGAGTGCACCGGAGGCTGCGTCGACGGCGTCTGCAACATCGACTGCACCCAAGGTTGCTCGCCCAGTGTCACATGCCCGAGCGACCGAGCGTGCGCCGTCAACTGCGGCACCGACGAGGCCTGCCGCGCGCACCGCATCGACTGTCCGGCCTCGCACGCGTGCAGGATCACCTGCGACGGCCTACTGGCCTGCCGGAACGCGACGATCAACTGCGGCGACGCGGTTTGCGAGCTTACCTGCGGCTCCGGCAACCAGGTTTGCCGGGGCGCGACGTTCGTCTGTGGCGCCGCCGACAGCCGCGCAACCTGCATCGCCGGCGATGGACCGACGGTGGCGCCCGGCAACGGGGCATGCGTATGCGAAGCCGTCGGCTGCAACTGATCGACCGCGATCAGTTTTGCGTGATCATCTCGAGCCGGCGCGAGGCGAGGTCATATCCGAGGGACTTCGCCCGTTGATATTGCTCCTCGGCACGGCGACGGTCCCCCTGTTTGAAGAAGGCATCGCCCAAGGCAATTCGGGCCTTGCCGCTGCCCGGACGCTCCGCCACCGTGCGCTTTCCGTAGTGGACCGCCTCGCGGAAGTCGCCGCGATCAAATGCAAGGCGGGCCAACGTGGACAGCGCTTCGACGTTCTGGGGCGCGACGGCCAGCGCGTCTTTGTAGTGCGCGACGGCATCCGACGCTCGACCTTGTCGGCGCGCGGCCTTGGCCTGGGCCAGCAGTTGGCTCACACGGATGTCATCCGGAAGGTCGTCATCGATCTCGATCGTCTCTTCGCCCTCGATCGCGGCCTCCACCCGATCGGCGCCAGGCGCCGGCTTGAGTGCGGCAGCCTCCGCCAGCGGCGCGGCCGCAGGCGCGCGGCCGGGTACCGCGGCGGTCGCGGAGGCCCCTGCTTGTGCGGGCGATGTCTGCACCTCGTCGGGTGACCCAGCGACCGCGGTTCGAAGCTGGGCTTCAACCGTACCTGCGGTGTCCTCCTCGAGGTTTGCTACGCGAATCCACGCCCACAGTCCGCCACCCACTGCGACGACGACGCAGGCGATAGAGATCACGCGCAACCACGCGCTCAATTCACTGGGCGGCGGCAGATCGAGAAGCGGGCTGACGGGCACCGACTCCGTGACCGGGGCAACGGGCATCGAGTCGGTCGGTCGCCGCGGCAACGTGTCGGGGGGAATGAAGGTGGGCACAGCGGCGGACGAAATTGCCGGTGAAGCCGCGGCGAGCTCGCTCGGCGCCGTCGGTGCCGCGATCTCAGGGGCCGCCTCGGGCGCGGGCACATCGACGACCTCAATATGAATCGGCGAACTATCGGGCGCAGCGCCGGACACCGCGACCTCTTCTAGCCGTGGGTCACCGTCGAGGACCGGCGTCGCAGGTGGCTCGGACTCCGCCTGTGGCAGCAGGGTCTGCGACACGACGACCGGCGTCGTTCTCGGCGGGCGCACAGGTGGCTCCGGTTCCACCCGCGTATCGACCACTGGAACGCGTGGGCTGGTTCGGTCGACAACCGCCGGCATGGCCCGAACGGTGGATCGATTCGGCGGTGTCGCCCTCGCGCGCGGGGTGTTCGTGGCGGTCGCTCCTCGTGCCGGACTGACGGCAGCCCCCGGGGCACGCGCGGCCCCCTCCAGGGCCGCAAGGACCGCGGCCATGTCGGCGAAGCGATCCTCGGGCTCCTTCGCGAGGCAGCGCGTGATGAGGCGGGTCAGTTGCGCAGGCGCGCCCGATAACGGGGGTGGTTCCTCGATGGCATGACGGCGCCGCAGCCGACCGGCATCGTCATCCACCAGGGGCGGCGTACCGCTCACCAGGAAGTAAGCCAGCGCGCCGAAGAGGTAGATGTCCTCGGCCGGCCCCCGCGGCAGGCCGAGAACAGCCTCGGGCGAAAACGGATGAAGTCGCAGGTGGCGGGGCTGCGCGGGCAAGAGGCCAGCGAGCCCAAAGTCGGTGACGCGGACTTCCCCGGTCACGGAGAGGATCACGCTCGCGGGACCAAGCGTCAGATGGAGCACGCCCACGCGGTGGGCTTCGGCGAGCGCGGTCGCCACTTGACGAAGACAACTAAGCAACTGTGGCGGCGACATCACGCCGCGGTCCCGGGCCTGGGCCGCGGTGACGCCAGCGATCGGATCGGTCAGAACCGTGATGCGTTGCGTGATCGCGTCGCACTCGACGGCGCGGATGCACGCCACGTGCGGTGAGTCCACGGCCTCGAGCTGCCTCGCGACGCGCTCTACCGCGGCTACAGACCCGGCAACGTCGTTCGACTCAAGCCGCAGCACCGTCGCAACGCGAGGCGGCTTGCGGCTGTGGTCGAAGTGCACATCCGCGAAAGGGTGAGGCCAAAGCGCGCGCGGAGCCGCACCATGGCCGCGTCCTTGGTTTCCGCCCGAATGTCCGTCGCCACCCAACGCCGTTAGCATCGCAGATTCCGAGCCACAGGATCAACGTTCTGCGCCATGGTTCACGATCAGTCATGCGGGCGGTGGCGGTGTAGTTCAGCTCTCCCACCTCGGCACCACATGCGCAGCAAGCGGTGCAATTTGCTCCGCGCCGCCGCCGCGAAACTTCTTTCGTCGCACTTGCTCGTTCACGACGTCGCCCAACTGTTAGGATGCAGAGGTGAACTTCCACGTGCTCGCAGCCACATTCGTGATCGCGGTGACAGAGCCAGCGGATGCGAGTGAGGTGAACGCGCCCGTCGTCGTTGAGCCGATAACGTGGAGCGCCGACTCCCCCGATCGCCTACGTGAGAGTTTCACCCAGCAACTTGATGCGGCACTACGCGAACGCGCCGCGGTGGCCCACGCGCCCCCGGATTGCGTTGACGACATCTGCCTGGCCCAACTGGCCGCGCGCGAAGGTGCGCGCGGCCGGTTGCGCTTCGAGATCGACGAGCGTGAACGGGACTACGAGATCGGCGTGAACTGGCGCACCGCCGACGGGAACAAGCGTGCCACCTTGGTCCGGTGCGACGTATGCACACCGGTCGAGGCTGCGAATGCGGCGGCGCGAGCGGCCGTCGACCTCCTCGGGGCGCGGGTCCTCGCGTCGCTCAGCGTCGTGAGCAGTCCTCCGGGGGCCGACGTCACGATCGACGGCCGCCGCCGCGGGCGCACGCCATACGCCACGGAGATCGAGCCGGGCCCGCATCGGGTCGAGGTCAGCAAGGCGCAGCATCTCACGGAGCTGCGCACGGTCGATCTCTCCAACGGCAGCGCCGAGGACATCCGCGTAGAGCTCGAGATCGACCGCCGGCCGCGGGAGCGCGCCATGCGGATCGCCGGGGGGACGACGATGGGGGTTGGGGTAGCGACACTCGTCACAGGGATCGTCCTCGCAGCGGTCGACGAGGCCCCTGTGAAGAGCAACTGTGATGGCGTCCACCGCGATCGCTTTGGCAACTGCGAGTTCCGCTGGAACACGCTTGCGGGGGGAGTGACCGCGATCGTTCTCGGCGCTGGGATGACCGCAGCCGGCGCGGTGCTCTACGCGAAGAACCGTCCGAGAGTTCGCACCGAACTGCGCGCATCGCTGACACGTGTCGACCTCACGCTGCGCTTCTAGAGCGGATCTGTTGTGCAGGTTACGCGCGCTTGCGCGGCGTGACCTTCGCCGTTCGTGGACCGCGGCGCATCGCTTTGGCATCGTCGGGACGCGCGCTGGCCTGCCTCAATAGCGCCGCCGCGTGCTCGCGCGCGCTCGCCCCCACCGCTGCGCCGCCGAGCATGCGAGCAAGCTCGTCTGTGCGCTCAGCCTCGGTCAGCCGCACGACCTCGGTCAGCGTTCGACCGCCGCGTTGGATCTTGTCCACGCGGAAGTGCGCATCGGCGAACGCGGCGATCTGAGGCAGATGGGTTACGCACAGGACTTGATGCTGCGCCGCGGCATGGTGCAGGCGGCGGCCGATCGCCTCCGCTACTGCACCACCAACGCCGGCATCGACCTCATCGAACACGTAGGTAGCGACGCGATCTTGGGCCGCGAGCACCCCCTTGAGCGCAAGCAACACGCGCGAAAGCTCGCCCCCCGAAGCTACGCGACGCAGGGGCGCGAGCGGTTCCCCGGGGTTGGCCGAGAAAAGGAACTCCACATGATCCGCTCCCGAGGGGCCCAGCTCGTCGGGACCTGTGATCTCGACCGACAACCGCGCGCGCGGCATGTGTAAAGCGGCGAGCTCGGCCTCGAGCGCGCGCGCGAGGCCCTTGCCCGCGCCCGCACGCGCGCCGTGCAGCCGCGCCGCACTGGCTCGGCAGTCGCCCTCGAGTTCTGCGCATCGGCGACCGAGCGTGAGCAGGTGCTCGTCGGCATGTTCGAGCTGCTCGAGCTCCGCGCGCATGCGTGCGAGCCGATCGGCGAGTTCATCGACGTCAACGCCGTGTTTGCGGCGGAGACGATCGAGTTCATGAAGGCGGTCTTCAGCGGCCTCAACATCGACCGGATCGATCTGCAGCTCCTCCGAGAAGCGGGAGGCCGCCCGCGCCGCCTCCTCGCATGCGACCCGAGCCACGCCCAGCTGCTCTTCGATCAAGTCGAGCTGCGTCGAATCCCCCTGGCCACCGCGGACGCGGTCGAGCAAGGCACTGATTCGTCCGGCGATGGCGTCGTCGGCTTCGTAGAGAGCTGCGTGGGCGTCGCGGGCAAATTCGGCCCACCGCCGGGCGTCGCGTAACAGGGCGACTCGGCGACGGAGCTGCTCGTACTCGCCACGTTCAGGTCGCGCTGCTTCGATCTCGTCGATCTGAAAGCGCAGGTAGTCAACTCGCTGCTCACGAGCCGCCGCGCGTTCGCGTAGCGAAGCGAGCTCATCGAGGACGCCTCGCCAAGCTAAGTAGCGCTTCCGATACTCCGCCAGCTCGCCTTCGTTACCGGCGTACGCATCAAGCACCTCGAGATGACGAGCGGTGTGGGTAAGGAAGTGGTGCTCGTGCTGACTGCAGATATCGATCAGTTCCTCGCCGATCTCAGCGAGCACGGCCTGGGTGACCAACGTGGACTGCAAGGTCGTCCGGCCGCGACCGGCTCGGCTGAGCGAGCGATGCACGACCACCCCCTCGTCGGCCATGCTGGCGTCGGACAATCCGTGCCGTGCGAACACCTCGACGAGGCGGGTGCGCGAGGGTTCCGTCGGCTCGAACTGCGCGTCGATCTCCGCGGCCTCGCGGCCTTCGCGAACCTGCTCGCCCCGGGCTCGTGCGCCGCGCAGGAGCGAGAGCGCTCCGACAATGATCGACTTGCCGGCTCCGGTCTCCCCCGTCAGGACGTTAAGCCCCGGCGCGAGCTCGACGCTGACGTCCTCAAGCAAGGCGAGGCCGCGGATCCGCAGGTAGGTGAGCATCGGGGGCACGCGTTATAGCAGCCGCGGTTGCCGGGACGGCGTTCGTGCGTCCCGGCGCCACCCGACGGGGAGGAGAGCCCCCACATCGTCGGCCAGGCCCGCGCCGCCCATCCCCCACGCGTGGTCGTCGGGCCCCGGACACCGTCCCCACGCGTTCGACTGCAACTCGCGTCTGCGATGCCACATCCGCGACAGTTCCAGCGCCCACGGCCCCTGGGTCGGCGTGGCCGGTCGATCGCGCTGCTACCAACCCTCGGAAGCGCCGAACACGATTTCCTGACCCGCCGAGCAGCCAAACGATCGACCGAAACCTGAGTCCGCTCGCTCGACCGAACTGCGATCGATCGCGCACATCGCCGACCGCGATCTCTGCGTTGCATCCACCGCGAATCCTGTCATGGTGACTGAATGCAGATGTGATCGCGGGTCCCGGTTTCGAGGATCCGCCGCCCTGGCTTGTCGTCCGACCCTGCGCTGACATCATTTTCGACTGCTGATTCTGCGGAGACGACGCATGCAACTCGACAGGACGATCCCCGAGCCCAGACGGCATCCCCGGACCTTGAGCCCTACAGAGGCCGTCGTCGTCACCCATCACGGCGTGCGCTCGTTCACCGTCAGCAACCTCTCGGTCGCGGGCGCGCTACTCGTCGGCAACCACCCGCTGATCGCTGGCCAACGGATCGAGGTGATCCTGCGCCTGCCGCTCTACCCGGAGGTTCGGTTGGAAGCCCACGTGATCCGCTGCGACCGCGGTGAGGACGGCGACGAAATCGCGATCTCGTTCGTCCATCACGATGATCGCACCGAAGATCACATCCAGTCCGCACTTCTTTCGGAGCTCGAGCGCTCGTCCACCCACGGACGCATTGTCGACGTCGTGTGACGCTCGCGGTATCACCGCGCGGGCCTGAAGGGCAGGCAGCCGGAGCCTACCGCCGCGGTGGCGCGGGCGGTAATTTCGCAGGCGTTCGGGAGTTGGGGAAGGTCTAGACTCGCGCGGTGCTCGTCTCCACCCTGCGCCGCCTGGCAAACTGGCGCGCGCTGCCGTGGCTTCTCGGTGCCCTCGCTGTGCTGCTCGCGCTGCCGAGCGTGTGGGCGGGCTGGCAAACTCGACGATCACCTCCATCGCTCCTACCTGGCGAGGTGGCATGAAGGCCAGGCGCACGGCGCCCCGCCGCAGCACGCGGGTAGATGGTAGCACGCGCAGTCGACGACTTCGGCATCCGGTGCCCGATCACGGCTGCCGGCGGCGAGGGTGGCGGAAGTCGTACAAACCCGCCGGCGCCCAGCATCGAGCGGCCCACCGCAGTCGTGTCCGCCTTGCTGAACACCACGTCCTCCGTTGGGCTCGACTCCTTGCCCGGGCTTTCTCCATCGACATCACGGTGTGTCATCGACTTGCCCGAAGTTCTTTCCCCCGAGACAAGATGATGCTAGCGATTGCCAATGGGCAATCGCTCTACGTTGGTCTTCGTCGTCGTGGTGCTCGCGTGTGGACCCACCGTCGGTAGTGGTGACGGATCTGAGTCGGCAGGCGGCACCGGTGTAAACGACGACGGCACCGGCGCAAACGAGGACGGCGGCAGCGGCAGCGCCGCCGATGGAAGCGCAAGCACGGGCGACGCCGCCGACGACCCATGCGTCCTCGCTGATCCAGCCTCGTGCCCGGACGGGTGCGGACGCAGCGATGCGCTCGAGGTGATCGACGCCGCGTGCGGCACCAACAGCGTCCAGCTGTGCATCGCCGGCGGTCCGAAGCCCGGTGTTCCGACGACCACGTGGTGGACCATCGCGCCGTCGGGTCCCGTGTTCGTCGAGTACGGTCTCGGACAGTGCAGCGCGGCGTCGCAACCCGGCGACGGCTGGCGCGAGTGCTCCGGCGCGGCAGACGAGCCGGCCGATTGCGCATGCTTCTGCCAGCAAGGCTACTGCCGCGGCGACGAGCACCGGCGCGTGCTGGAGGGGTGCGGGCTCCCGACTCCCTGCCCGTCGCTGTACGTGGACCCCCAGTTCGGCGCTTCGGATCATGAAGCCGAGGCGTGCGTGCTCGAGTCGCTGCGCGACCGGGTCGATGGGGTCTACGAGATCGCCGTCGTGAGCAGCTTCGGCACCGATGCCGTCCGCTACTACGTGTTCGGCGACGCGGTCTTGCGCATCGCGCTCGCCAGCGACGATGTGCTCAGCTGCCCGACGGTCTCCGACTGGGGGCCCGCAAGCCGCTGCACCCTGGCGCCGGACGAGTTCTTCGCGTCTTGTCTCGGTCCCCCGATGCCCGAGCAAGCGTGCGTCGCCGCGCCCGCGCAGTGGGTGCTCGACTGCATCGACGCCACGCCTGCTTGCGGTTGAAGCGCCGACAGCAGCCGCCACGAGCGACCGCGCAGAGTGCTGAAATCGGACCTTACCGCGATGAGTTAGTCGTTCTCGACCTCCGTTCGCAGATCGACACGAACCGCCAGCGTCTCTGCCACGTATTGCCAGCCAAATTCACCGCCTGCACCAAACCATCCGCCCGCAGCAGGCGTGGCCAGTGCTGCGATCTCTTCGAGCGTGTCGCAGGGAGCTGCGCCATGACGGCCCGCAGACGCGGACAGCGGGCTCATAACTCCGCCTTCGCGTGCGACCCTTTGTGGTGGGCTTGCGGTGAGCATTCGGTCGTAGACGCCGATCACCTGGGGGCAGAGTGGCTCGCCCTCACGCACCGTCGTGCCAGCCGCCCCGCGCTCGAGGACGACGAGCACCTCGTCGAGCCGCTCACGGCACGAGCACCTCCGCGCGGAAACGCGACGGGGCGGAATAATTTCAGCCTGCTGTAAGCCCCGGGGGCACACCGTCGTTCCGCGCCGTGTTGTGAGACGTCGTACACAACCGCGAGAAACCTCAATCATGACTATGACTCGACTTACCTCGGCAGTGCTTAATCTCGCCATCCTGACCGCTACCGGAAGCCTGGGGTGTAGCCGTCCCCGTGAGGCCACAATCGTTCCCGGGACCTCCTATCCGATCGACGCCGCCTTTCTTGCAGAGCACTTGAACTGGTCGTTCTCCTCGCCCCGAGACAAATGCCACGCCGCGGTACGCTCGGCGCTCACGGGCGACCTCGGCTTCGAGGTCGAACATGACGATCCCGTTGCGGGAGAAATCGTGACAGCTCGACACCGGTTCGAAGTGAACTCGACCGTGACGACAACCGGCACAAGTACATCGAAGGGAACCGTAACCGGACCGGACGGGCAACAGTCGACCGTAACGACCGTATCGCCTCAGACAACGACTTCGCACTCCGTGATAACACAATCGCACAAGTACTATCTTCGCATCGAAGGCGACGATCGAGCTTGCACGGTCTCCGCATTCAGGTGGCGCGCGTGGAACGGCGAGGAAGAGATGCAATCTCTCCAGGCCGAAGGTATCCAGTGGGCAGACCAGAACCTGTTCCGCCCGCTTCGCGCCGAGATCGTTCGGCGGCTCGAAGGCGCGCCCTACTAGAACCCCCTCCGCGCCTCCTAGTGTGTGAGTCAGTGATCCGTGATGCTCAGAACGCCGTCATCGGCGACCATGGCAAGGCGCCAAGACGAAGGAATACCGGGCGTATTCCGAGGAATGGGAACGCAGCCAGGGGCGCCGAGGGCGACGTTCTGAGCATCACGGATCACTGACTCACCACACTAAAGCCCCTTACGCGCCCGCGTGCAGACCAAGCTGGGCTCGGACCCGCCGTCACGAAGGCGTCGTGGACCAGGGCGTCGCCGGCTAAGCAGTGCCGGCACGCAGTACACCAATAGCCATAACCCGCCCGTGCCGCCGGCCTGCGCGCCGACGCATCCGCACCCGCCGGCGGCGCCTGCATCTTGTCCGGCACCCTGACCGGTCGCCTCGGATCGCGCGGAGTCGACTTCGGCACCCATGTCGTCTGCAGTGGCATTGGCCATACTCGTCGACGTGTCGGGCGAACCAGCGTCGGTCTCATCGGCGTCGGTCTCACCCGCCCCGGTGTCAGTGCCATCTTGCGAGGCGGTGCGGTTGCGGATGCGGCCAAATCCCCGAGTCTGTCGATCGAAGATCTCGATCGCTCGGTTGACGATCGCGTCGATGAGCAACTTGTCGCCCTCTTCGAGCTCTTCGCCCGTGCGCGTCACCAGCAGAAACGACACGTCGAACGCATCGGGCGCGTCGGGCCAAGCCGGCGTGCGCGGACCCTCCACGGCGATGACATCCTCGACGGTGAGGTCGCGGCGATCGGCGGTCACGGTGTAGCTCTCGGCCTCGAACTGGTGGGCATCCGCTGGCGCGCAGCCCCCGTCTTTCGCAGCTGAGTCGACGCAGTTGCTGGGGTTCTCGAACAGAAACCATGGCTCCACTTGATCGGCCGGCAACAACCCCATCAGGTAGAGATCGAGGTCGCTGTACTCATAGATCTCGTGCTTGGTCGCGGTGAACGTGCCGTCGCCGTTGTCGAGCCAGTCGTGACCCTCGATCGGCGAACCACCGCTATTGAGATAGAACGACCAGTGCGCAACGCTGCGGCCGAGCATCGTGTCGCTCGACGCGCCCCCACGATCGAAGTGGACGAACGCGAGCCAGGCATGGCCGATCTCTTGGCCGAAGACGAGCGAGATGTAGCGATCGTCGACGCCGCCCGGATCACCCCCGATGTACGACGTCCAAGTATTCATGTGCAAAAAGCCCTGCACCTGGCTAGGAGCGTGACCCCGTAAGGGGTCTCGCTCCTCCGTGCCCGTGCCCGTGCC
>CADEGN010000034.1 GCA_902826865.1 uncultured Myxococcales bacterium | reverse complement strand
GCGGACGGCGGTGGTGGTCTTGAAGCGGTCGATCATGCCCCCCACGCGACGCACCAACTTGTGATAGTGGCGAATGAACTCGTCGGGCACCTTGGCGGCATCATCGACCTTGGTTCGCAGGGCCCAAATGCGCTCCACGAGACGACGCGTCCCCTTCACGCCGTTCTCCGACCACGGCAAGGTGCCATCGTAGGGGCCCATGAAGCAGATGAACAGGCGCAGTGCGTCGGCGCCATAGCGTTTCACCTTGTCGTCGGGGACAACGACGTTGCCGATCGACTTCGACATCTTCTGCCCGTCTTCGCCGAGAAGAATTCCGCCGTTCATTCGCCAGTTGTAGGGTTCGGGCGTCGGCACGAAGCCAGCATCGTGGAGAAAACGGTGCCAAAACCGCGAATAGAGCAGATGAAGCGTGGTGTGCTCGCTGCCGCCAAAGTAGTGATCGACCGGCAGCCAGTACCGCAACTTCTCTGGGTCGGCGAAACGGTGCTCGTTGTGGGGGTCACAGTAGCGGAGGAAGTACCAGCACGACCCGGCCCAGTTGGGCATGGTGTTGGTCTCTCGCAGCGCGATCTCGCCGCTGGCGAGCCGTACCTCGCGCCAGGTGGTTGCGCGCGCCAACGGCGAGGCTCCATCTGCGGTTGGCTTGAAGTCGTCGACCTCGGGCAATAGCAGCGGCAAGGTCGCGTCCACCGCTGCGGCATCGTCGGGATCGACCACGGGGATCGGCCCCTGCTTGGTGTGAAGGATAGGGATCGGCTCGCCCCAATAGCGCTGACGCGAAAACAGCCAGTCGCGCAAGCGGTAGGTCACCTCGGTCTCGCCGCGACCGTCCTTCGCCAGGGTTCCCACCACTGCGCGATGCATCTCCTTGCAGGGCAGGCGTCCGGGCGGCAATCCCGACACCGCCGCGTCGAAGCGCGCGCGCACCGACGACGGAATCTCCACGTATCCGTCGGTGGCGACCCACGGCAACTCGTCGGATGGATTGTCGGCGCTCGAGTAAACCGTTTGCGGGATCGGTAGATCGAACGCGCGGGCGAACTCAAAATCGCGCTCGTCGTGGGCTGGGACCGCCATGATCGCTCCGGTGCCGTAGTCCATCAGCACGTAGTCGGCGACGAAGATGGGGAGCTGAACGTCGGCAAGCAGCGGATGGTCTACGGTCGCGCCGCGCAGGCGCACCCCCGTCTTGTCTTTCGCCGACTTGCGCTCGAGATCGGATCGTGAGCGCGCCCGCTCGCGGTACGCCAGGATTTCATCGCGGTTGGCCAAGCGATCGCCAAGCCGGTCGACAAGCGGGTGCTCCGGCGCGATGACCATGAAGGTCGCGCCGAGCACGGTGTCGGCCCGCGTGGTGAACACCTCGAGAAGCTCCTCGGTGCCCGTCACCGTGAAGCGCAGGCGCGCGCCCTCGCTCTTGCCGATCCAGTTCTGCTGGGCGAGTCGCACGCTTTCGGGAAATGTGATCTCGTCGAGCCCGCGCAAGAGCGCCTCGGCGTAGCGCGGCATGTGAATGACCCACTGCTCGAGCAAACGCTTCTCGACCGGGTGACCGCCGCGCTCAGAGACCTTGTTGCCGGCGCCGTCGTCGAGGACCTCCTCGTTTGCCAGCACAGTGCGTAGCGCTTCGCACCACCACACCGGTTCGGCGCGCAGCTCGGCGAGGCCGGCCTTCCAGATCTGTAGGAACATCCACTGCGTCCACTTGACGTAGCCGGGGGCCGTGGTGTCGACCTCGCGCTCGAAGTCGAAGCCGTAGCCGAGCATTTGCATCTGCCCACGGAAGGTCGCGATGGCCTTGCGTGTCGTCTCAGCGGGATGCACCCCGGTTTGCACGGCGTATTGCTCCGCGGGAAGGCCGAACGCGTCCCAGCCGATCGGAAAGAGCACGTTGTGTCCGTCCATTCGCAGCTTGCGCGCGAATACATCCGGCATGGTGAAGCGATAGACGTGGCCGCAGTGCAGCCCGGATCCAGACGGATACGGGAACTCGACGAGCACGTACTTCTTCGGCTTGGGCGAGCCGTCCTCGGCCCGGAATAGGTTCGCGGCGAACCAGCGGTCGCGCCACTTGGCTTCGATCCCGTGGTGGTCGTAGGCGGTGGGGTCGGTCATGGGATTGGCGCGGGCGTTGGAAACGGGCCGCAGAGTACCGCGACGAGCCTACGTGGGCACGCCCGCGCTCCGTGTTCCCTTTGGTGCCGCGAAATCTGGTCCATTCGGACAATGAGGGCTCAAGCGGGCCGTCAACCCGACGATTTTCTCCGACGGGCACCGCTCCGAATAATCGGCCCCCCGCGGGACAGCGACCCCCGGCGCCACCCCAACGTGAAGTACGACGACGCCATGCAACACGAATCCCAACGTCCCAGTCCTCTCGATCCAGCCGGGGATACCCAGGGCGTGCTACGCACGCGGATGCGGGCCCTGGTGGCTGTGTTTTTCGTAGCCCTCGCAACCCTCACCGGGTTTGGATGGTTGCGCCTTCAGGACGAACTCGGCGCGTCGGACTTCGCGGCGGTCGCTGATAACAAGGATCTCATCGCCGACATCCTGCCGCCACCGCACTTCATCGTCGAGACCCATCTCATCGCCCACCAGCTGGTGCGTACATCCGACCGTAAGGAGCTGGAGGACGGTCTGGCGCGGGTAAAGACCCTGAAAGATGAGTTCGCGACGCGTCACACGTTTTGGGTGGAGCGGCTTGAGGCTGGACCCTTGGCGGCGGCGCTGTTGACCGATGCCACGCGGCCGGCCGAGGCCTACTACGATACCTTCGACACCGACTTCGCAGCCGCGCTCGTCGCCGGTGATTCGGCTGCTGCCCAACGCGTGCTCGACGAGCGCCTTGATCCGATCTACGGCGAGCACCGCGAGGCGATCGGGCGTTCGGTCGAGTTTGCCAACGAGCGCGCCACGGTCGTCCAGGGCGCGGCGGAGGAGAGCATCCGCACCGGCAAGCACGTATTCGTCGCCATCTCGCTCGTGTTCGGTGGCATCGCCGCATTCATGGCGCACGGGATCATCGGAATCCTGCGTCGCTCGCTCGCCGAGCACAAAAACCTGCAGGAGGAGTTGCGTACAGAAATGGCCGCCGCCGCGCAGAACGCCACGCGAGTCCAGGGCGTGATGAAGGGTGTGGTTGCGAGCGCCGCCGAAGTGGCCGCATCGTCGCGTCACCTCGATGGGATGAGCAGCGAGATGAGCCAGGGATCACGCGTCTCGGCCGAGCAGGCCCAGGGCGCGTCGGCGGCGGCGCAAGAGGTGAGCCGCAACGTGGATTCGGTGGCTTCGGCGGTGGGTGAGCTCAACTCCGCGATCAAGGAGATTGCGCGGAGCGTGAGTGGCGCGGTCGAAGTTGGCAACGCGGCAGTGTCCATGGCGCAGGACACCGACGCCAAGGTCCGCAAGCTCGGTCAGAGCAGCACCGACATAGGCAACGTGATCAAGGTGATCACCGGGATCGCCGAGCAGACCAACCTCCTCGCGCTCAACGCGACGATCGAGGCCGCGCGAGCGGGCGAGGCCGGCAAGGGGTTCGCGGTGGTGGCCAATGAGGTCAAGGAGTTGGCGCGCGAGACGGCCAAAGCCACCGACGACATCGGCCGGAAGATCGACGCGATCCAGGGCGATACGCTCGGTGCAGCCGAGGCCCTGAGCCAGATCAACGGCATTATCGCGCAGATCAACGAATTTCAAAACTCGATCGCGTCGGCGGTCGAAGAACAGACCGTGATGACGTCGCAGATCCAGCGCAGCCTCCAAGAGGCGGCCAACGGCAGCACCGGCATCGCCCACAATGCGACGCAGGTCGCGAACGCGGCGAACGAGTCGAATCTCGTGGCCGAGCGCGTGCGCGAGGCGGCGGGCGAGCTCGCCCGGACAGCGGCCTCGCTCCAGGCGGCTGCTGGATCGGTCGACGGGGTTTCGTCCCCGGACACGCCGGTCCGCGCGGCCAACGGCCCCGCGGCCCCGCGCCGCGCGGCTTGAGGTTGCTCGCGGCCCGGGTGTCCCCTGCGTGAGCAGGGGTTCACCATGGGCTCGCGGTTCCATCATGGTCCGCCCACGCCCGCGCCTCGGCGCGGGCGTTTGCTTTGTGCGGCCTCGAGTTTGCCCGAGCGGCCCATCGCGACGCCTGTAAAACGCCGTTCGAGCCTCAAGCGAAGCCACCACCACGTCGATTGTCTAGCCGTGATCGACGATCCGATCGCCGAGTTTGTTACCGAGTGCCTCGAGAACCTCGATCGCTTCGAGCAGGGGATGCTGACCCTTGAGCGGGAGCCGGGGGCGCGCGGAGTCCTGGACGACATGTTCCGGGCCATCCACACGATCAAGGGGAGCTCGGGTTTCTTCGACTTCAACGCCGTCGCTCGCGTGTCGCACGCAGGTGAAAACCTGCTGTCGGCAATGCGAGAGGGACGCATGATTCCGACGCCGCAGAGCGTATCGCTGCTGCTCGAGATGTCCGATGTGCTGCGCCGCCTCCTGAACGGTGGCCTGGCGGCGGGACGAGAGCCCCAGTCCGACGATGCTGGACTGATCGAGCGGCTGAAGGTGGCCTTGCGCGACGGTACGTCGCGAGGGTCGACGGCGGCGGAGGAGGGCAGTGGCCCAGCCGGCGCTCCGCCGGTAGTGGCCACGCCGGCGCCGGCGACCGCCGAGCTCGAGCCGACCGTGGTCGAGCCGAGCGCGGGCGACGACCCCGAAGAGAGCACGGTGGCGGCGGCGGACGGACCCGCGGTCGAGCCGGCGCCGCGCGATGAGCCGGCGGCCGAAGCCGCCCCGGCGGCGCCGACCCGCGCGCCCGAGCCGGCCGGCGCGGGAGAGCGGCGGGGAGCCGTCGCGGAGGCCGGTGGCGAGACCTCGAGCAAGACCCCAGGCGCGACCTTGCGCGTGGACGTCGAGGTCGTCGACCGCCTGATGGATCTGGCGGGGGAGATCGTGCTCGCCCGCAACCAGATCCTCCGGCTCGCGGCCTCCACCGCCGACTCTGCCTATCTCGCCGCGGCGCAGCGCCTCAATGTGATCACCTCGGAGCTGCAAGAGCGCGTGATGAAGACGCGCATGCAGCCGATTGGAACCGTTTGGTCCAAGTTTCCGCGCCTGGTCCGTGATGTGTCGCGCATGTGCGGGAAGGATGTTCGACTCGAGTTCTCGGGCGGGGAAACGGAACTCGACAAGTCCGTAGTCGAGTCGATCAAGGATCCGCTGACACACATCATCCGCAACTCGATCGATCACGGGATCGAGCGGCCCGAGGCGCGGGTTGCCGCTGGCAAGCCAGCCCAAGGCGTGGTCATGATGCGCGCCTACGCCGAGGGCGGTCAGGTCATCATCGAGATCAGCGATGACGGCGGTGGAATCGACCCCGACAAGGTTCTGCGCCGTGCGATCGAGCGCGGGCTTGTGAGCGCCGAAGAGGCCCCGAGGATCTCGCAGCGTGAGATCCTTGGGATGGTCTTTCGCCCCGGATTCTCGACGGCGGAGACCGTGTCCCAGGTGTCCGGCCGCGGGGTCGGAATGGACGTCGTCAAGACCAACTTGCAGAAGCTCGGTGGGATCGTTGACGTCGACAGCACGGTTGGCGCTGGTACCACCGTCCGCCTCACGATTCCGCTAACGCTTGCGATCGTGCCCGCATTGATTGTCACCTGCGGCCACAGCCGATACGCGATTCCGCAGAGCAGCCTGGTCGAGCTCGTCAACACTCGTAGCGGTGACAACGAGCATCGCATCGAGCGAATTCATGAGTCGATCGTATTTCGGCTGCGCGGCGACATCATACCGATCATCGATCTGTCGCGGGAGCTTCAGGTCGAGTCCGCGCGCGCGGCCAGAGGTTCGATGAATGTCGCCGTCCTCGAGGTCGCCAACGGCCGCTTCGGTCTGATCCTCGACGACATCAGCGACACGGTTGAAATCGTCGTCAAGCCGCTGGCCGCGCAGCTACACAGCATCGCGATTTTCGCCGGGGCGACTATTCTCGGCGACGGCTCGATCGCGCTAATTCTCGACATTCCCGAGCTCGCCCGGCGGGCGGCCCTACGTGACGCAGGAGATCGGGGCGACGTCGCCAAGCCGAACCTGACCCGCGGCGGCGAGCAGCGCATGGCTGCGGTCGTCGCTCGAATGTCCAGCGGGATGCAGACGGCGATCCCGATGGATCAGATCACCCGTCTCGAACGCATTCCCCGCAGCCGGATGGAGTGGGGCGATGGGCGTCGCGTTGTTCAATATCGCGGCAACCTGATGTGGTGCCTCGATCTCGGGGAACAGCTCGGGCTGGGCATGGGAACCGATGAAGAGCGCGAGTTCGCCGACATGATCGTCATCGAAGCTGGCGAACAACCGATCGGCCTCATGGTCGAGCAGGTGTTAGACGTGGTCGATCTCGATCTCTCAACGATGACCCCGTCCGCTCGGCCTGGGTATCTCGGAGCGGCGGTCGTGTTCGGGCGCGTGACCGACGTCGTAAACCTGCGAATGGTGCTGATGTCGCTGGGCTTGTACCCGGAGGTCGCCGATGCTGCATGAGCAAAAATACTGCACGTTCCGACTCGCTGGTCAGTTGTTTGGACTGCCCGTCGAGGGGGTCCAGGAGATCCTGCGCGCGCAACCGCTCACGCCGGTCCCTCTCGCGGCAGAGTCGGTTCGCGGGTTGATGAACCTGCGCGGTCTGATCGTCTTGGCCATCGACCTCCGCCGTCGGCTGGCATTGCCATCGCGCGACCGCGAGGACACCTGCAAGAACGTCGTCGTGCGCACCGATCGCGGTCCTGTGTCGCTCCAGGTGGATGAGGTCGGTGACGTCATCACCGTCGATACGCGTACGCGTGACGAAATTCCCCAATACGTTTCTGAACAAGCGCGCTCAAAGATCTCGGGCGCCTACAAACTTCCCCAAGAACTCCTACTGGTTCTGAACTCGGAGGCAGCGTGGACAATCTGAAGACAAGTGCTGCGGGTGCGCCCGCGGCGGGTGATAGCGGCAACAAAACCCAGCAGGACCTGCGCAAGCGGATGTTCATCCTGATCGGGGTGTTCTTCGTGGCGTTGGTAACGCTGACGGGACACGGCTGGCTCGGCCTAAAGGATGAGCTCGAGACATCCGACTTCGCCGGCGTTGCAATGACGAAAGATCTGGTCGCGGACACGGTGCCTCCTTCGGCATCGGTGGCGCCGCTGCACCTGGTCATCAAGTCGCTCGAGGGCGAGACCGATGCGGCGAAGATCCGCGCCGGGAGCAATGCCGTTCGCGATTTTGCCAAGGTCTACTCCGAGCGTCGCGAGCACTGGAAGAAGTCGCTGCCCGCGGCACTGGCGTCTTCGTTCGAGGATTCGGTCCGCTCCGCCGAGACCTACTTCGACGTCGCGCAGCGCGAGTACGTCCCACTGCTTGAGCGAGGCGAGCTGCAGGCGGCAGCGGCCGTCAGTGCCGACAAGCTGACGCCGCTGTTTCAGGAGAACGACGAACGGATCCTCCGCCTGGTCGCGCTGGCGAACACGGAGATGCAGAAGGCGCAGGACGAGGCGGAGTCCGCGATCGGCGGTCGCAAGCGGATGTTCCTCGGGCTCTCTTTCGCCTTCGCCGCATTGTCGGCGTACATGGCCTGGCGCATCATCGAGACGCTTCGTAAGTCGCTCACCGAGAGCCAGAAGATGCAGGACGAGCTCGCGGTCGGCATGGCGGCGAGCGAGAAGCAGGCGGTGAAGCTGCGCGAGGTCATGCAGCGCGTCGCCAGCAACGCTAGTGAACTCGCTGGATCGTCGTCGCGGCTGACCGACATCAGTGGCGAAATGAACAACGATGCCAAGACGTCGTCGGCGCAGGCTCAGAACGCTTCGGCGGCAGCCGAGCAGGTGAGCAAGAGCGTCGAGACGGTAACGACGTCGGTCAGCGAGCTGAACTCGGCCATCAAGGAGATCGCTCGCAGCGTCAGCGGGGCGGTCGAGATTGCCAACTCGGCCGTGACCATGGCGCAGGATACCGATACCAAGGTCCGCAAGCTCGGCGACAGCAGCATGGACATCGGCAACGTGATCAAGGTGATCACGAGTATCGCTGAGCAGACCAACCTCCTGGCACTCAACGCCACCATCGAGGCCGCACGTGCCGGTGAGGCGGGCAAGGGCTTCGCGGTTGTCGCCAATGAGGTGAAAGAGCTCGCCCGAGAGACCGCAAAAGCGACCGACGATATCAGTCGCAAGATCGATGCGATTCAGGGTGATACGACCGGCGCCGTCGAGGCGATCGGTCAGATCTACAACATCATCCACCAGATCAACGAGTTCCAGAACTCGATCGCATCTGCGGTGGAGGAGCAGACCGTAATGAGCGTCCAGATCCAGCGTAGCTTGGAGGAGGCGGCCAAGGGCAGCGTTGGGATCGCCAAGAGCGTGACCGAGGTTGCCGACGCCGCGGAAAGCACGAGCCGCGGGGCAGAGCGCGTCCGTGAGGCGGCCACGCACCTGTCCGCGACTGCGTCGACCCTGCAGAGCATCGCCTCGAGTGGTCGCTCGTTTACCGCGGATGCGAGCGAAGGCGGCCTGGCCGCGGCGAACGACGGCGGTCACCGCCAGGAGCGCGTGGCGTGAGTATCGGATCCGCAGCCGCCCGGAACGGCGTTGCACCTCGAGCGGCGCGGCTGCGGGTCCTTGTCGTCGACGACTCGGCCGTTGTTCGCCGAGCCCTGACAGACATGCTCGCGAAGGAAAGCGATATTGAGGTTGTCGGTACCGCGGCGAGCGGCAAGCTTGCCCTCGCTGCGGTGCGGCAGTCGGTCCCGGACATCGTGACGCTGGACGTCGAGATGCCGGAGATGAATGGGCTTGAGACGCTGGTCGCCCTCAAGAAGATCGCGCCGAAGATCGTCGTGATCATGGTCAGCTCGCTCACGCAGCGCTGTGCCGCGGTGACCCTCGACGCCCTCTCTCGTGGGGCTGCCGACTACGTGGCAAAGCCGAGCAGCGGGGCGGACATTGACCGCCTGCGCGTCGACTTGCTGGGCAAGATCCGAGTGCTTGGCCGCCGTGCGGCACCCCAACCCGCCGCGACGCTGCCGACGGCGATGCCTCGGGCAGCAAGCACTGCTGCCACTGGCTCGCGCGCCAGCAATGAGCCCACCGCTCGGATCGACATGGTCACGATCGGATGTTCGACGGGCGGACCAGAGGCACTCACCACGTTGTTCGATTCTCTTCCCGGCCCGCTACCAGTGCCGGTGCTCATCGTCCAGCACATGCCACCCACGTTTACGCGCCTGCTGGCGGAGCGTCTCGACCGCAAGGGCGGCATGCGTTTCTCAGAAGCGCAAGCCGGGGTCAACCCGGTACCCGGATGCGTGTACATCGCCCCGGGGGATTCGCACCTGGTGGTGCGGAGCGCCGGTGCGTCGCTGCAGCTGGCGCTCAACCAGGACATGCCTGAAAACGGGTGTCGTCCCGCGGTCGACCCGCTGTTTCGATCCGCCGCCCGCCCCCTGCGCGACCGGTTGCTCGGCATCGTGCTGACGGGAATGGGGCAAGACGGTGCCCGCGGCGCAGAGGCGATCGTGGCCGCGGGTGGGAGCGTCTGGGCCCAGGATGAGGCGTCCTCCGCGGTTTGGGGCATGCCCGGTGCCGTTGCCAAGGGTGGGCATGCACATCGCGTCCTTCCGCTCAAAGAGATTGGGCCGACCCTGCAGCGGCGCACCGCGGCGGGCCGCGAGAACGGCGTCGCTCGCCGCGGCGTCGGATCATGAATCACACAGTTTCCGGGTTCCGAACTCGAAAGGCAAGCGAACACCATGCGTTTCTTGGTCATCGACGACTCACGCGCGATCCGATCACTCATCATTCGAATGCTGAAAGAGCTCGGTCACCAGCATGCGGAGGCCGGTAATGGACGCGAGGCGCTCGACATCATCGCCAACAACGGTCCGTTTGACGCGGCTCTCGTCGACTGGAACATGCCGGTCATGACCGGGATCCAGTTTGTCGAGGCCGCGCGCGCCAAGCCGGAGCTCGCCGGCATGCAAATCATGATGATCACCACCGAGACCGAAGTGGAGCGCATTCAACAAGCGCTGGCGCTCGGCGCAACTGAATACCTTATGAAGCCCTTCACGCGCGAAGCGTTCGCCGACAAGCTCGCGATGATGGGTCTGGACAAGGCGGCGTGATATGGCCGACATCAAACCCGACGACTACGAGTGGATCCGGCAGTTTCTCTACACGCAGTGCGCCAATGACCTGGGGCAGGGCAAGGAGTACCTGATCTCGTCA
This sequence comes from uncultured Myxococcales bacterium, assembly GCA_902826865.1. Classification (GTDB taxonomy): domain Bacteria; phylum Myxococcota_A; class Polyangia; order Nannocystales; family Nannocystaceae; genus Xiheibacterium. Next base: position 31,732 of record CADEGN010000034.1, on the reverse strand, counting down.
CGCCTGGGGGCGGTGGCGCGGGAAGCCGGCTTGGCCGACATCTCGGCCTTGGTCACGAGCCTGAAGGCGCGGCCACTCGGCGGGCCGCTCCATCAGAAGGTGATGGAGGCGATGACCACGAACGAGACCTCGTTCTTTCGCGATGGTCACCCGTTCGCCGCGCTCGAAAAACAGATCATTCCGCGGTTTCTCTCGTCCAATAGCGGGAGACCGCTGCGGATCTGGTGCGCAGCATCGTCGACCGGGCAGGAGCCGTACACGATCGCGATGGTTCTGCGGACCAACTTTCCAGATGTAGCGAATCGCGCGCGGATCCTCTGCACCGACGTGAACGCCACGGTGCTCAAGCGAACGACCGAAGGCGTGTACTCGCAACTCGAGGTGAACCGCGGTCTTCCGGCGCAGATGCTGGTTCGCTACTTCGAGCGCGCAGGCGCCAACTGGCGGGCGAAGGCGGAGTTGCGCAGCATGATGGATCCCCGGGTGATGAACCTTGCGGTGCCTTGGATCGGGATTCAGCCGCAAGATATCGTCTTTCTTCGCAACGTGCTCATCTACTTCGATGCGAAAACGAAACGGGAGATCGTCACGAGGATTCGCAACACGCTCGCCCCCGGTGGTGTCCTTTTTATCGGTGGTTCAGAGAGCATCCTTGGGATGGATGAAGGGTTGTCGCGAGAACAGTTCGGCATGTCGACCGTGTATCGTCGCGCCGCATGAAAGGAAGCCGCCATGCTCGAAATCAGCCAGGAAGACATCGCAGCAATCGTCTCGTTAGTATTCACAACCACGCTCGACGTTGAGGTCGAGGCCGCCGAAGGACCGCCGCCGAGTGGCGGAGAGGTCGCGTCGTCTCTCGTCGGGATCACCGGCAACTGGGACGGAGCCGTCATCGTCGCTTGTGAGCGCGCGTTGGCGGTGCGGTTTGCAAGGGCAATGTTTGGCATCTCCGACGAGGAAGTCGGGGAGTCGGACATCAACGATGCCCTGGGCGAGCTCGTGAACATGATCGGCGGCAATCTGAAGAGCATGCTGCCGCCGCCGTGCCACCTGTCGCTGCCAACCGTCGTGGCAGGGCGGGAATACAGGGTGCGGTTGCCCGGGGCGAAGGTGGTGCGCGAGCTCGATTTCGCGGCCAACGGTGCCCGGCTGCGCATCGCGATCGCCGAGCGGGCTGCCGCCTGAGAACCGCTCGGCCGTCAGGGCGGCTAGGGCAGGCTTCGGAGCGCGCGCGTCTGCGCGCCCGGGGAATAGCTGTGCTTGCCGGCGCCCCGCAGCCCCGCCAAGATGCATTCCGCTCCCGTGCCGGCCGACGAACGCGCCTTCGACTCCACGCGTCCCGCTGTTCCGTCGGTCGGGACCGGGCGCAAGCTGCTGGTCCTCGGCGATGGCGAAAACCAAGCGGTGGTCTTGCCGGACCAAGGGCAGCTGCGAATCGGCCGGGGGGATGACGCCGATATTCGCATCGATCGCGAGAGCGTTTCCCGCCGCCATGCCCTCGTCCACGTTGGCTCCGAAGTGGAGATCGAGGACCTCGGGAGCAGCAACGGCACACAGGTTGGCGGAACAAAGCTCGAGCCCGGCGTGCGCGCGCGGGTCAAGGTCGGCGATGTGATCGAAATCGGGAGCGTGCTGCTCGTGTTGCACGGGCCGGCGCGCCGAGAAGATCTGATGGGTGCCATGCGTGTTCCGGGCGCGCAAGCGGGGGCTCGTCTCGACGAGCTCGTGCCCCGGATTGCGCGCAGCGACATCAGCGTGCTGCTGATCGGCGAGACAGGCGTTGGCAAAGACGTGATGGCGCGGAAGATCCACGGCCTCTCGCCGCGCCATGCCGCCCCGCTCGTCTCCCTCAACTGCGGCGCGCTGCCGGAGGCGCTACTCGAGAGCGAACTGTTCGGGCATGAGAGCGGCGCCTTCACCGGCGCCACCACGGCGAAACCCGGCCTGCTCGAGACGGCCCAGGGCGGTACCGTGTTTCTCGACGAGATCGGCGAGCTGGCTGCCGCGGCGCAGGTGAAGCTCCTGCGGGTCCTGGAAGACCGCAGGGTGTTGCGCGTTGGCGGTGTGCAGGCGCGGCCGATCGACGTGCGGTTCGTCGCGGCGACCAACCGCGACCTGCGGGTGGAGATCGCCGCGGGCCGGTTCCGCGAGGATCTGTACTACCGGCTGAGCGGCATCACCTTGGCCATCGCGCCGCTGCGCGAGCGACTTGCCGAGTTGCCTCCGCTCGCCGAGCTATTCGCCCGCGACGCGGCTGCAAAGCTCGGGAGGACACCCCCGATCATCGATGGTGTCGCACTCGCGCGCCTGCATGCACATGCCTGGCCGGGCAACATTCGCGAGCTCCGCAATGTGATCGAGCGCGCCGTGCTGCTTGGTGACGGTGTTCGGATCGGCCCCGACGACGTGGTTTTCGAGGCTGTTGGGCCGGACGCGAACCCCCTGCCCGATGAACGCAGCCGGATCGTCGCGGCGCTGCAGGCGTGCGCCGGCAACCAGACCCGCGCGGCTGCCAAGCTCGGGATATCGCGCAAGACCCTAGGCATCAAGATGGATGCGTTTGGGATTCCGCGCCCGCAAAAGGGATAACGCGCGGCCAGCTGGGCTTCCCAGATCGGGAAGCTGGGCGCGGGTGCTCGCCCCGGATCGTCACGTCCCCGCGACGCCCATGCCGCCCCCGGCCTACGCAAACGCGTGGGATCCCTGTACCTGCTGTCGGCCCCGACGACCGGATGGGTCTGGAACGGACCGTGCTGATGGGGTTCCCGCTGCCCTTCGCGGGCAGCGACACCCGAAGGACAAGTCATGACGAATAAGCATCTGTTGGGCGCGGCTTTGGCCCTCGCGTTGGCGGCTCCCACCTCTGGCTGCGGCCTCATCACCCTGGCGGTCAACGCCGCCAAGACCAACACCGTCAACATGGACAAGTGGACGGTGAAGAAGGTGTCGCTCGGGCTGCGCGAGGCGCAGGGAATCTGCCCGCGCAATGCCGTCCAGGTGGCGGTTTTCGCCGATGCCCAGCACAAGAAACGCAAGGACAAGGCGAAGAAGCTGGAGACATGGGCCGGCGACCCCAGCCGGAGCCGGATCGGCAAGATGGGCTTCGACGAGTTCCAGTTCGACCTAGTCGGGGGGACGCTCGATCCGCAAACCGGTATGTTCTCCCCGGACCACGACATGCTCGCGACGGCGGTGAGCGGGTTCACGATCACAGCCAAGTACAAGCGTGAACCGAACGTCGAGCCTGCGAAGCAGTCGTGGGCGCCGAGCTACGACTGCGTCACGTTTGCAGGTGCGCCCGGTGCCGCGGGCCCCATGGGCGACAGCGGCCAATCCGGAAACGAGGGGCAGCGCGGCGCCGGTGGCAGCAGCACGGCCGCCGGGGGCAACGGCGGCGGCGGCACGGCCGGCGGGCAGGGTGGCAACGGGGGCAACGGGGCTCCCGGGCCGAACATCGTCGCCTACGCGACGATGGTTCGGACGCCGCACCACGATCGCCTGGTACTGGTGAAGGTCGAGGGCGACGTCACCGACATGGTGTTGTTTGAGCCCACGCGGCCCCTCGTGATCACGGCCGCCGGGGGCATCGGCGGCACGGGTGGCGCGGGAGGAGCGGGCGGTCGCGGCGGTGGCGGCGGCGCGGGCAATCCTGGCGGAAGCGGAGGCAACGGAGGCAGCGGAGGCAACGGAGGCGTCGGAGGCGTCGGCGGCCCGGGCGGCAGCGTTAAGCTCATCTACGACAGGGCGGTGCCCGAGCTCGCCGGCGTCATCCAGTTGGATGCCGCGGGTGGGGCACCCGGTCCGGAGGGGCCGGCGGGGATGGCCGGGTCGGCCGGCAGCGGCGGGTCGGCCCTTGGGGAAGGCGCGACGGCGGGCGCTGGCGGCACGGATGGTACATCCGGGAGCTCTGGCGTCCAGGGGCAGGCCGGGCCAGCCGGCACCACGAGCGCAGAGGCGGGGGACGTCAGCGCTGCGTTTGCCTCGTTGCCCGAGGGCGTCACCCGGCTGTGATCGCCGGGGTGGTCGCGGCCAACGCGGAGGCCGCGACCACCGCCGAGAATTCATTCGGGTGTCCGTGGCGATCCCAGGGGTGTCCGGCGTCGACGTCCGCCGTCGGCGCCCCTGGGGTCGCGTTTCCCGTCGGCGAAAGCCGCCGGAGCCGGGCGGCGTTCGAGGTGCATGAAGCACGCAATCGCTTGGCTCCCGGTCGCCCTTGCCGCGGGCATCGCCTGCAGTCCCAAGAAAGACACCACTCCGCCTTCCGACCCACCGCAGGCGTGCACCGAAGAAGCGATGGTCTGTCCCGACGGATCGGCGGTCGGACGCACCGGGCCGAATTGCGAGTTTGCGCCGTGTCCCGAGGCTGCGACGGATCCCGGCGGGGCCGACGTGGGTGACCCCGGGGCCACGGGGGGAGACGCGCCAACCGCGTGCACGCGGGATGCGAAGGTGTGCCCCGATGGGTCGGCCGTTGGCCGGACGGGGCCCAATTGCGAGTTTGCCCCCTGTCCTGCGACCACGGGCGGCTAGCCCGTGGCCGACCGTAGGTTGTTCGCGGACGCTTCGCCACCCTCGGTTGCCAGCCGAAGCCCGCCACCGTCCACGTGGCGGTTCATCAGTCCTGGAGGCCGAGCTCGACCGCAAGCTCGCGCAGGCGAGCCTTGATCCTTTCGAAGCGCTGGCGCAGCGCCGCCGCCAGACGCTTGGAGCTCTCGGGGCTCGGCGAGTCCGGATCGACGATTCCGGCGATCTCGTCCCACGGCAGGCGTCGGTCGATGCGCAGCACCAAGAGCGTGCGGTCCTCCTCGGACAGGCGTTCACGCAGACGCGCAACCGCGGTTTTCACCTCGGTGCGCAAATGCGGCAGTGTCCGCGTGCGCACGTGATCGACGACTCCGGCGATCTCCGGCAGCTCGGTCAGCGCGGTCACGCGCTTGCGCTTGCGCGCATCGCTGCGACGCGCGCGGGCGAGCGCATGATAGGCCAGCCGATAGGACCAGGTACGAAAGCTGGACTCGCCGCGAAACGCAGGCAGTCCCCGCCAAAGATCCTCGCAATAGTCGGAGAAGATCTCCGCGGTCTCCTGCTGCCGGCCCGTCGACACGAACAGAAACCCGAGAATCTCGGGGCCGTAACCCTTGATGGCGACCGTCGCCGCCGCCGCCAAATCTCCCGCTGCTTGACGCTCCGCGATGACCCGCTCGAGCTCGTCCCGCTGTTCGACCTGCACGCCAACCCGATGCTGCCGCAGTTCGCTCCCGGCCGCCAGCCGCGCCGTGCACCGCCCACGGCGAACACCCGGTGGGCGCGACCAAACCCGCCGCACTGACCAACGGACGAGCAGTGCGTGCTCATCGAGCTGACCCGGGACGAAACCGGGGCCCCTCGGCGTCTGCTCGGGCATGCCTGGGGTTCTGGCTCGCCTGTTCCTGCCGCTCGGGGTGGCCTGCGCGCCGTCGCCCTCACCCGCGGCCGAACAGCAGCGCATCGCGCCGGTCGCCGCTTCTCCGGCAGCCACGGCGCCGGCCCCCGCTGCGCCGGCATCGGCTCCCGCGCCCGCAGGCGATGCACCTGTTGTTGGGCCCACAGTCGTCGCACCTGTTGTTGCGCCGCGCTTCACGGCTGCCGAGGTCCTCACGCCGTGCGACGCAAGCGTACTCGTCACACTGGCGGAGACGGACGAGCGCGATCGGTCGATGACGATCGAGCGCACGGTGACCCGGTGGACGGAGCGCTTCACCGAGGACTTCGCCGGTGGGCGTGAGCCGATTGCCGCACCCGTGCCGGTCGCGCGCGAGACGCTGATCGCGGCCGGTGGCCGTGTGGAGGGAAGCACGGTCGTGGTGCGCTTCGATGACGACATTCAACCGCTCGTGTACCGCTTCGACGCACGCGAGCGCACGATCGAGGTGGCCGTGGATCCGGCCCACAGCGACGAGAGCCTGCGGTTCCGCTACCGATACACGTGCCGCCCACCTGCCGTGCCACGCCAGGCCGAGGTCGTCATGGTCGAAGTGTGGCGGCGCTCGAAGACCGTCGGCAAAGGGGGGAGCGAGAGTGCGCCATGGACCCATGCAGAGTTCGGCGCGTTCCTCGATCGGCGGCCGGTGCTCGGGGGCGTCATGCGCGTGGCATTGCCGGGCGGCCGCGCGCTCGACCGCCGCATCGTCGCGATCGAGAGCCTCGCGGTGTCGACCGGCTTCCACATCGAACTGGAGCCGAGCGACGATCCGGCGATCCTGGCGGCGCGGGCAGATCCGGGACGACGCGAGGAGCTGCCGTTCGACGCCGCGGGGGTGTATCCGACTACGGCGCGGCCAAAGCTCGCCCTGGTCGATCGCGACGCCCTGACTGGACCGCTGCCGGTGCCGATCGCCGCGCTACAGCTCGCGATCGATCTCGACGGTGACGCCACGGCGGACCAGCTCGTGGTCTCGACCTCACCGGAGCGAGAGCTCGGCTGTCGCACGACGTTCGAGCGCAAGGGAGGACGCTGGCGTGCCCGCCCTGAGCAGTGCGGCGATTGAACCAAGCCGTGGGCGCGGATCTCAGCGCCGCGCCGCGGCGACGAGCGCCGCGATCTCGGCGGTTCGCGCCGGATCGTCGTCGAGGCGCGCATCCAGTGCCTGCGCGCGGGCGAGCACCTTGCGGGCCTCGGCCGTGCGCCCGTCTTGCCGCAGCCGTGCGGACCAGGCGGTATACACCTCGATGCGCAGGGGGTCATCGGCCCCGACGTTGCTCTCGAGGAACGCTATGGTGGCTTGCCACTGCTGCAGTGCGGCCTGGGGCCGACCCACTTGGTCCAAGAGGCGCGCATGCTCGAACATAATGGCCATGCGGCGCTGGTGATCCGCTGAGTGGGCGGCGAACAACGCCCGCTCGCCGGCTTCGAACAATGCGACCGCCTCGTCCGGGCGGCCGAGGGCGGCGTAGAACCGCGCAAGGCTCAGCCGCGCGGTGGCCACGCCGATGTCGCCTTCAGGCAAATGGGACACCATCGTCGCGATCGCTTGCTCGAGGTCCGCTGCGCCGCGGGCGAGCTCGGCGGCCTTGTACAGCGTGCTGCTGCGATTGATCAGCAGTCGCGCGACATGCAGCGAGTCGGGGCCGAACGCGCGCTGGGCCACCCCCAGGGCTTCGTCATAGAGGTTCCGCGCGCGCGTGAGCAGTCCCTTCTCCTCCACACGGCCGGCGAGGTTGCTCAGGTCGAAGAACTGACCGACCTCGTCGCCGGCGGCGCGGTGGATTGTGAGCGCGCGCTCGTACTCCACGATGGCCTCGTCGGCGGTCCGGGTGATGTCGCCGAGCTGCCGGTAGATCTCTCCGACCGTAGGTGCCTCGGGGCCGAAGGACGCGATTCGGATCGCGAGAGCCCGCTGAAGTGAGCGGCGGGCCTCATCGTCGCGCGTCAGCCGCATGAGGACATTGGCACGGTTGCCGAGGACTGACGCCACCTGTGGGTGGTCTGGCGCGCGCACGCCCTCGACGAACGCGAGCGCGCGATCGTGGGCCGCAAGCGCGTCGATGAATCGGCTCTGACGCTCAAGCGTGGTCGCGAGCAGCGTCATGACGCGCACACGTGCGTGGTCTTCGACGTCGGGATCGTCGAGCAATAGCTGGCCGAGTCGTAGGGTCTCGTCGTAGCGCTCGGCGAAGAACGCCAGCTCGAGTTCGGCCACCCGAACTGCCAGCTGGCGGCTGCGCGACCAGCCGAGACCTTCGGCCAGCGTGCGAACGCCGGCGAGCAAGCGTTGACCCTCGTCGTGGCCCGCGCCCCGACGTCCCACCGCGCGGGCGAGCGAGAGTTGGGTGCGCGCGATCGCATCGCGATCGGATCCTCCGAAGGTGAGCGCCGCTGCAGCGCCGAGCTCGGCGACGGCCTCGGGCTGTCGGCCCATGTCGAGAGCGACCTCGCCGCGCAGCCGCCGAGCTTCGGCCAGGGAGGTCACAAAGCCCTCGAGTTCGAGGCTGGGGATGAGCGCATCGAGGATGGCCCGCGCTTGCTCGAGTCGGGACGCCGCGACCTGTGCCGCGGCGCGGTCGAGCATCGCCCGCAGCTGGGCGTGGACCTCGACGCGCTCGGGGCGGACGGGATCGGTGGCGATCGCTGCGTCCGCGCGGGCGCACATCGTCACATCGGGCAAGCGTGCGACCACGGTCTCGGCGGCCGCCATCGACATCGCATCGCCGTCGTCGAACACCGAGATCGCTGCGGCGAAGCGTGTACGCGCGCGGTCGAGGCAGTCGTTGCGCAGGTCGAGTCGTTCTACAGACTGCTGGCCGCGCACGTGGGTGGCCTCGCAGGCCTCGCGCGCGGCCTCGCGCCAAGCGTTCGCCCAGCTGTCGAACCCTGGCTCGAGCACCGCCAGGGTCGCATCGCGCAACGACGGGGGGCGCTCGGCGAACGCGGCTTGCAGTGCCCCGAGGCGCTCCGCCGACCAGGCCGCGTCCATCGCCGCGTCAGCGCCGGCGCAGATCGGGCCGCGCTCCTGCGCCTGCGCTAACCAGCGCCCGGCGCCGAGCAACATCGCGCCGGCGATCAGGGTCCCAGCGAAGGGCAGCCGGCGGGCGTGCCGACGGCCCCGCGGTTCCGGATCGAGCGCCGCGACCAACATGTGCATGTCGGTGTGGCGCTGGTTCGGATCGACGTTCAGGCCCCGCTCGAGCACAGCGGCGATCCAAGGCGGCATCGTAGCTTCCGCGTGCTCGGCTACCGGCTCGGGCGCGACGGCGGGCCGATGGCCGTGAAGCGCCTCGAACAGCGCCACGCAGAACGCATACTGATCCGAGCGCGCATCGGCAGGCTCGCCGCGGGCTTGCTCGGGTGCCATGTACTCGGGCGTCCCGGCGGTTGCGCCCGTGAGCGTAAGGGACTCCAGGCGCGGAGTGTCGGAGATGGTTGGCAACGACAAGACACCGGGATCGAGGGCCAGGCCGAAGTCGGCGACGCGAACGCGCCCATCCCCGCCGACCAACACGTTGTCGGGCTTGAAGTCGCGGTGGACGATCCCGGCATCATGGGCGGCCGCGAGCCCTTGGCCTGCTTGGCGATAGACCGCGACGATTTCATCCCAGCGCCGAGGTTGCTGCTCCACCCATGCACGTGCGTTGGTGCCCTCGACCAGCTCCATCGCGATGTACCCGCGCGAGCCCTCGACTCCGACCTCGTGGACGGTGACCACGTTGGGATGGGCAAGCCGCGCCATCGCACGCGCCTCTCGCCAGATCCGCGCTGCGCGATCGCTGGAGCCGATCTCGTGGACTTTGAGTGCGATGCGGCGGGACAGCACCTGGTCGGTGGCCTCGTAGACCACGCTCATGCCACCTGCGCCCAGCTCGCGGTGGATACGATAGCTCTGGGCGACGATGGTGTCGGGCGGCAGGCGGGGCTCGCCCAGAGCGATGGGCGGCGCAGCGGCCAGGGATTGCAGCCACGGATCGTCCAAGTCGTCATCGGTCGACGGAGCGTCGTCGCTCACGGGACCACTGGCGGGAGTATCGATCACGGTGCGACCTTACCGGAGTTCGCCGGGGCAGCCATGCTGAGAGGGAGCGGCAAGCCTCGGTCGGCCGCCGGCGCGACGAACCTTGCCCATCCTACTCGAAGCTTGATGCTCTCGCGACGGCGGACGAGGATCGACACCCTCCGAGCACGCTGCTCGATCCTGCAGCGCGTGTCCGTGCGCCTGCCCCCGCTTCGGTCGGCCGCGAACCCCTGGATCTTCCGAGCGACCGGCATCTTGGGCGTTGGAGGACCGTCGCTCGCGTTGTGACAGGAGGGGGCGGCGTCCGTCTTGCACTGGCTATCGACGCCACCGGGTACCGAGTCCGACCGTCATCTCGCGCACCCGCGGAATTCTTCGGTCACGAACGCGGTGGTCGACCTCAATACGAGCGCCGGGGTCGAACCCAACGGCGCGGAGACACGACCATGTATCGCTTCCCCCCCCTCCATTCCCTCATGACCGCTGCGCTCGCGCTCGGCCTCTTGCCCACCGCGTGCGATCAAGGCCTCGACAGCGAGGAGCTAGCGGCGCAGGAGGACGAAGGCGAGGCGCTCGACGACGAACAATCGCGCCTGCTCTGCCTATACAACCTCAACTCGCCGCCCACCACCAACGACAGCGACACCCTGATCGGCGTCAACGACGAGGTCGAGAGCGAGGACGAGGCCAACGGTGGCTGCGACCTCCACATGTTCCGCGTCAGGGCCGCCCCGCCGGGCGATCGCGCTCGCAGCATAAAGTTTCATGCCACGAGCTTCGAGCCCTTCGACGACTTCGCCGGCGTCGTGTGGACCAAGAGCTGCACAGAAGGGGGCATTTGCCAGGTGGGCTGGTCGACGACGAACGTCTCGTTCACGGCCAGCGGAGGGGGCTGCGTGGTGTTCATGGGACACTGCCACCCGCTCCCGTCGCATGTCGACGGTGAGATCACTTTGTCCGCGAGCAACAGCATCGTCGACATCCGCGCCGGCATGCGTGCAACCGACGACGAGGGCAGTCCGGTGCCGGTGACGATCACCGTCTCCGAGTGACCCGCCAGACGGGCCACGGCGAGCACGACGAGATGCGCAGTCGTCCAGCAAGCCAGCAAGGGCGTGTGGGCGGGTGACTCGACCCGCAGCGGCTGCGCCGGTGGGCGCAGCCGCTCGTCGGTGAGCGAGTCGTGCGCGGCACGATTCGCCCCTGGCCCCGGTGGCCGATCGCAGCGGCTGTTCGCGGAAGGGGTAGCAAAGGGTCGCCGCCCGCTGCCCTTGTCTTAAGGGGCTCAGCCTCCCAGACTCTGCGCCGCAACGATGACCAATCCGATCCGCATCCTTCCGATTGTGCTCTTCGCCAACCTCGGTTGCCAGCCGAAGCCCGCCACCACCAACGCACCTGCGGCGGAGCCCGCGACGACGCCGGCGAGCAAACCGACCAAGTTCGCCGAGATGAGCCACGAGCAGAAGGAGGACCACATGAAGGAGGTGGTCAATCCCGAGCTGCGTGGCGTGTTCGCGGCCTTCGACGCCGAGAAGTACAAGGGCTTCGGGTGCAAGACCTGCCACGTGAACGACGTCCACCACCCCAAAGATGGCCTGCCCAAGCTTGCGCTTTCGGGCGGTGGCTTCGAGAAGCTGAGCGCCGAGAAGCCCGAGGTGATGAAGTTCATGGCCGAGCAGGTCGTGCCCGCCATGGCGAAGGCCATGGGCGAGGCGCCCTACGACGCGGCGACCCAGACCGGGTTCGGGTGCGGGGGTTGCCACGCCGTGGAGTGAGGCTCGTAGGCTCGACATCGCTCCCGCGATCGAGGCGCTGCGCCATCGATCCGCTCGATGTGGGGCCAAAGTTGCCGCGAGCGGCAACTCCGTAGGAGCCCCGACCGGCGCCGGCCCTTCGCCCTCGAGCTCCAGCGACGGCTCGGCCGATGGGGCGGCCAGCGAGACCTCGGTCGGCAACGGCGAGATAAGCAGCCGCGATTGACGCGTCCGGGCTGACCCCGCGTGCGCGCTTGGCGGGAACCGATTTCCGCGCCGATGGATACCGGGCGCAGGGGGCACGCGCACCGTGGGAAGAATCGGGATCCAACCCGCCGTGATCGTGACGGCGATTGCGAGCGTCGCACACGCGTGCGGTGGAGCCGGCCTCTCTTCCGCGTCGGATCCAACCCTCGCCACCGACGGCGGCCCCGCCGACAGCAGCGCAGACGCGGGCCATAGCACCGGTGAGGCGTCGGACGCGGGCGCCGACGCCACGACCGACGGCGCCCTCGAGACCACCGGCGGCGCGCCGCCGCCGCCGCCTCCGTCCGACAACCCGATCGACGTCGCGATCTGGCCCCGCATGGTGGCCGGGGGACATACCGAGATCCCGACCGATCCCCCCGAGGTCCTGTGCCGCCGCATGGCGCTGGACTTCATGGGGCGCGTGCCATCCGACGCGGATATCGGGGCGCATTGCTTTGGCAACGACGCCGAGGCGATGGCGCGCTCGTTCATGACGACGCCCGAGTTCATCGCCCGGCAGCGCAAGCTGTGGATCCAGCACCTCGGCCCGATTCCCGAGCAGGTGTTCGGCGAACACATCCTCGAGCTCGACGGCATCATCGACGCGCTCGCCGCTGGGACCCTCGGGTACGACGCGTTCGCGATCCGCGTCAGCGCCCACCCGGCCTTCGTGATCAACCGCGCCATCGCCAACCCTGAGCCCTACGAGGACAGCGCGCGCGCGCTGACCCGCGTGTTCCTGGGCCGTGCGCCGCACGGCACCGAGCTGGAGACCTTGGGTCGACTGTTCCGGATATGGCGGCGCGATTGGTTGTCGCGTGGAACCCTCGGCTACTCCTACTACGTTCGCGTCGCCACCATCGATCCCGACGCCTGCGAGGACCCGGTCGTCGGAGATCTGTTGTGCACCGCGGAACTTTGGGGCGAGGAAATCTCGATCGAGCTTCCGATCGCCGACGAGGTGCTCTATGAGTCGATCGCCGGGGCCGTGCCGCCGGAATTGCAGGCGGCGCTCGAGGTGATCGGCACCCACGTCGTCCGCCAACCGGAGTTCTGGGGCGAGGCAGCCGACCACGCGCTCGCGCAGCTGCTCGGATGGTGGAAGTCCACGCCCGCGCAAAACGAGACCGACGTGGCCGAAGTGCGCACGGCGCTTGCCGCTTGGTTTGCAAGCACGGAGGCCCATGACGTTCGCGATCTCTACGCGACGATCGCATCTTCGATCCTCTACACGCGCACCGCCGAACTCTCGGGGGACGTGGACGACGTGCCGCCGTGGGCGATCGGCCCGACCAAGGCGATGGATGCAACCCAGTTTCTCGACTCACTCGAGGTTATCTTCGACCGTGAACTCGGTTTCTGTGACATTCACACCCCCGAGGCCGTCAACGCCACCCAGTTTTGGCCGGCGTACCTTCGCGTTCCGCAGGATCCGAGCTATTACGGTTTTGGCTACGACTTCTACCGCACCAATGCGGTGCCGCTGGGCGGCTGCGTGGGTGCGATTCCCGAGCCAACGCAGCCGGGCCTCGAGTCTCTGTTCACGCACATCGACCTCGCGAATGCCCTGTGTCCGGGCGCTCCACCCGTGCCGAACGGGTTCGATCCGGTCGATGTCGGCGAGGCCAACATCGAGGCGTTGGTCGACCACGCCTATCACCGGTTTCTAACCCGCGCGCCGCTGCCAGGGGAGATCGAGGCGATCGACACCGCGCGCGAGGCGTGCGCGGGTGACGACACCTGTGCAGGCCAGATCTTCGCCGAGCAGCTCTGCGGTGCGCTCATGCGTTCCGGAGCGTTTCTCTTCTACTAGGAGCCGAGAACCATGACCCACGTCCGTCGACGGACCATCTTGGCCGGGGCGCTCGCGACCGCCGGCGCGCTCACGCTCGGCAGCCGCCGCGCCCGCGCCGACACGCCGCGGTTTTCGCGGATACTGGTCTACAATACGAGCGGTGGCCTGCGCTCGACCGCGGCGTTCAATGCGAAGCCGCAGGGAGACTTGAACCCGTGGGGTGTGGCCGGCACATCGGGCGTGCTGACCCTCGGCAACTTGCTCACCAGCGTTCCGGCGCAGCTGCGCTACGCGGCACCGAGTTGGCCAGGCGCGCCCACAGTCCCGAGCATTGGCGCAGCGGCGCAGAGCTTCGCCATGGTCGGAGGCTGCGATCATTCGCCGGGCCTGTACCGTCAGGGCGATCATCCCGACGACGTGCCGCGCATGGGCACCGGGTACTTCGGTAAGCCATCGGCACCCGGCCTGATCACGGCGCTCAACCGCTACATCGGTGCGGACGCCGCCGGTCCGGTCGCGATGGTCGGGGGGATCGGGATGCTGGGCACCGCGGTGGCGGATTGGGTATCGGCAGCGCCTGTCCAGCTCGAGTACTACGGGTTGCCCCCGGCTCCGCCCAGCGGAGGTTCGCCAACCGTGGGGCGGCCGATCGAGGACGCACTCGACGAGCGGCTGCGGGCGGGTCGCCGGTCGCTCGCGCGTGGCCGAGTCGAAGCCTACGGGGCCACGAAGGAAGCGTTGCGTCGTTTCGGCCCGCTTCTGGCCGACCCGGCGCTCAAGATCGGCAACCCCATCCATCTCGACGTCGACGTCGCGGGGATCTCCAACCGCATGCTGCTCGAGGCGATGGGCAACGAAGTGTCGGACACCGCCACCGGCGCGCCGATGGGAATCCGCGCGGCGATGGCGGTCCGGCTTCTGCAGATGGGTTCACCCGTTGTCGGGCTCGGCTTGGGCAGCTTCGACTTCCACGACGCCGAAAATGTCAACGGTCCCCCGATCTACACGCTATACGCGCGGCTCATCGCCGGGATCCACTTCGCGCTCGCGAACATCCTCGACGAGGACGGAGCACCGCTGCTCGACTCGACCCTCGTCGTGACGACCAGCGAATGCAGCCGTACAGCCCCGGTGGGCGGCTTCAACGACGCCGGTGGGTCGGACCATGGGGCGTCCGATCCCGCGTGGCGCTGGCAGTCGCACGTGGTGTTCGGCGCTGGCGTCACGCCCAAGGTGCTGGCGCCCACGGGCGACGACAATGTGCCGCTCGACGGCGTTGGGGCATCGACACACGCGCTTCTGGCAACTCTGTGCCAAGGCGCGGGCGTACCCACGGATGCGATCGCACAACTGTGGCCGCCCGGCACTGATCTCTACCCCGAAGCCGCCCCGATGATGGAGCTGTTCGATTGATGCCGCCGCGCGTCTGGTATCTGGGCGTGATGGTCGGCGCGGCTTGCTATGCCGGTCGCGACGCGACGTCGGATTCGCAGCACCACGGCAGCGGGGGAACGACCGCGTCGGGTGACGGCGGGGCGAACGGCGAGGGGGTCGACACGCACGCGCCCGGAAGCACCGGCCCGCTCGGAGAAACCGGAGCGGCCGACGGCGACGGTCCTCGACCCATCGTGTACGCCACGATTGGGGAGCTCTTCACGCAGGCGATGGCACCGACGTGCTCGCCCAACGTCGGTGTATGCCACAACTCGGATGCCTATCCGGATCTGCACACGGTTGCCGGGCTTGTCGCGATGATCGACCAGCCGTGCAACTCGTGGGTGGAGACCCACGGGCAGATGCACGATTTCTGCGAGCCGCGCGGCGATCATCTGGTCTTTCCCGAGCTCGAGATCGACGTTGAGATCGCCCGCGCGATCGGTGAACCGAGCGACGCCGAGTGGGGGGAAATCTCGAGCGTTCGCCTCGAGCTCGTCGAGGAACTCGTCGCACTTCCCGCCGTCGACGACCGCGGCGTCGAGGTCCACCGGGGTGAGGACGTCATCGCGATCGGCACCGGCGGCGCGTCCGTGATGGTTGTGGAACCCAAGGCGATCGTGCTCGATCTCGGCGTAGCGACCGATTCGGTTCGGCAGTTTCTCGATGATCGTGCCTATCCCTGGGATGAGCTGTTGTTGCGGGTCGCGGACCCGAACGGCAACGGCACCGTCGGCGACGGGGCGGGCGTGATGATCGCCCCAGGCGATCCGCTCGGCAGCTATCTCATCCTTCGCCTCTTCGACGACACCTACGGCGACGTCATGCCCCGGCAGTGTCGCACGTGGAGTGATGAGGCGACGCGTGCGCTTGGCTGCTTCGTGGCGCAGCTATCCGCGGATGCCAGCGTGTTGGAGATCTCTGACGACGATCCGATCGAGTACGAAGGCTGCGATTTTGATCCGATCGGGCTGGGCATCTGTGGCCCGGGCGACCGTGTCCACGACATTGTCGCCCGCAGTTGCGGCGGCAGTGCGTGCCATATCGGCGAAGACATGCCGGCCGGCGGGCTCGACCTCTCGGAGGGGGCTGTCTACGCGAATCTGGTCGATCGGCCCTCGACGCAGCGACCCGAACGCTCGCTGGTCGTTCCTGGGGATGCCGACGCGAGTTGGCTGATGTGCAAGCTTCGCGGTAGCTGCGAAGATCGGATCGGCACGCAGATGCCACCGCCAGGGGCGCCGGACCTGGCGCCTGAGGAACTCGAGATCATCGAGCGGTGGATCGAGAAGGGCGCGCCGGCCGAGGACGAGTAGTCTGGGGGCTTGGTGCGTCGTGAAGCAGCCGACGCAGAGTTCCCACTAGCGCGAGGCGCTTCTAACCCACTGGATCGGAGTTCTGCGAGATGAGTCCGGTGAGGCAGCGGAGCGCGTTCGCGAAGGTCGTGTCACAGATCGACTCGATGCAGCAGCGGATCCTTGCCTCGTCGGCCGTCGTGTCCGGATCATCGGGCACATCGAGTGCCTGGCATACCTCGATGATGCGCGTCGGTGGCGTGGCCTGTCCCGTGAAGGCGTCGCCATCTTGACCGGTACAGCCGGGCCCGATCCCAAACTCCCACTCTTTGTCGGCGGCCGTGGCCCCGGCTGTCCACTCCGCCGGCAAGACGTCGCCGGTAGGGAACTCGGGATCTTTCCAGCGCCGATAGACCAGCGCATCTACACCGCCTTCGGTCGGCTGATACGGGGGCTCCGGGCTCCGCGCGGTCACGACCGGTACCCCGACGATGCCGAGCATGACCACCGGCCGACCTTGTGCCTTGAGCAGGTCGATATACTCGTTGACGGCCACGAGTCCGTCGCCGGCCGAATGACAGTTGGAAAACACGCCGTCGCCGTCGGGCCCGTCGCAGGTGACGCCGGCCTTCCAGCACAAGCCGCTCGACTGCTGCGGCTGCATGGTGTCCGGGTGCGTGAGCATGTATGCCTCGTTGGTCATCACGGACTCATCGGCGAGTGAGCAGTCCACCTCATCGCTGATGATAACCACCCCCAATACGCCGCCATCTCGAACAAACGGCGTCCCACCCCCGTTCCAGGTCGCGTCCGGATCGAGAGCGCGGCGCATCGCCTCGAGCTGCGACTCGTACCCGCAACCGTCGATGCCCTGCGGGCCAATACACGCGAGGGCTTGGGCAACGTTGCTGTCGGGCTCCCCGTCCCCGTCAATATCGATAGGGTCGGCATTGGGAACGTTGGTCCCAGACGCGTTGAAGTTGATGAAATCGCCCTCAGGGGCGATCGGGTTGGGGCACGCCATCGTGCACGCATCTTCGCGCTCGACCGGATCGAGCCCAATACTGGTGAAGCGGTCGATGCGGTCGGTACATGACGATGCGATCGGAGCGCCCTGCTCCGGCGAGCGACTCGGGCGGTAGTACGGCGTACACAGCGGGTTACCGACGTCGGTCGTGGTAACCATGATGTTCGCATCGATCTGGAGGGGGTTTCCGTCCACGTCGGTCAGCTCGCTCAGGCCCGCGATCAACTCTGGAAAGTTGAGCGCCAAGTTGAGCTGCTCTTCAGCCATCGATCCCGAGTTGTCGACGACAAAGAGGAGGTCGAGGCGATTGCTGCAACCTTGATCCACATCGCAACTTGGGCCACCGGTAGATCCCTCGCCAGCACCGAGGTCGAGCTTGGGTCCCGTCTCGCCCGCCGTCGCCGACAGGTTGATCCCGCCGCTCTCGGTCGACTCGCCGCCATCGCCGGAGCTCTGCTTGGCGCAAGCAATTGAGAGGAAGGAAACGCTCAGCCAGGCAGACGGGCGCAGCATCTCGCAATTACACCCGAGAGCGGCCGCACGCTCCAGCGATACATCGCACCGACGTGAGGTGGGAGGTGCAGATTGGTGAAGGCTGGGACCCTATGCGTCCCTTTGTCGGCCGGGAGGTGAATCTGTCGCCGATGTGGGCAAGCGTCACTGGGCCTTCTTGCCCGACATGCGTGACGTTCGGTTCACGGACCCAACGCGGGTACCCAACGCGGCGGTCACGATCACGGGCGGCGGCGCCACGATCGTCGGTCGTGCGCTCCACATGGGGCACGGCCTTTGGTCTGCGGCCGAACCGCCGTCGATGCCGACCGGGCGTGGTTGCGGATCGACTGCCGATCGCCGGTTAATCACGCGTGCCGGCTACTCGGCGCGCAACTGCGTGGGCGAGGCCGGCGGTGGATTCGCGACACCGCCTGCTCCAAAGCCGATCGGACCGACCAAGCTCGCCCTTAGGTTGTCCCAGTACGGTCCGGTGCCAGTCGAGATCGGATTTGCCCAGCTCTCGAGCCAGATGGTCTCGATCTGATCGCCGTTGACGTTGCCCGGCAACTCGATCTCCATCAGCTCTGTGCGCAGGATCGGAGCGTCCCCGCATGTGGTGCCCGCGGGACCGCAATCGTTGATCCACAGCTGGACGACGCCGTCGGTCGGGTGGGCAGTCACCCGCATTTCGAAGAAATACCATCTGCCCGAGTTGATGACGATGTCACTGACGTTCGGGGACTGACACAGATCTTCGCCATGGATGATCTGGATGTAGGGAGTCGCATCCGGCGATGCGCGCCCGGCCCCGCAGTTGAGCTGAACGTTGCCAAACGCGATATCAGCGGTGTCTGTTGTGAAGGCCAGGTGCTTCTCGGCACCGAACTGGTAGCCCTCGAGCCACTTCGCATACCACCGCACATACAGGGTGTCGACCCCGCATTGCTCCGAGCCGCTCGCGCCACAAACGGGCGTCTTGAGGTGTCGCAGGGCCATGTTGCGCGCGCTCGTGTCCGTCTTCGTGCCCGCCGTACCAACACAATCACCAAAGGGCGTGGTGCCCGGCCCACACACACCCGCCCCGTCGGGCGTGATGGGTTCGGCGTAGATCGACCCGCACCATCCCTTGGTTTGCGCACCGATACCGCCGTTGTCGTTGGCCACGTCGCAGTTCTCGCCGTACCAATGGCCATCGGGAAAGTTCGCCTCGCCCGAGACCTCGAAGTCCTCGCAGAACACCACGTTCGGGTCGCTACCGTCGCAACCCGGTTCGGAGGAGTTGTAATACGGATCGGCCTGGGCCCCGATCGGCAACAGCAGCGGGGCTAATCCCAGCAACCAGGGGCCCCTCCAGAGCTGTTGCCGCATCGTGGATCATGGTCTCACGAGAGGGTTCGACTGGGAACGGCCCGCTCGCGGCAGAGCGCCGCATTTGCCGGCACCGTGGCGGAGCGCGACCCGGGCGAGATCAATCAACGACTCCTGGTGTGCTTCCTGGCATCCGGGACGGCGCCAGGCAACGGCCCCGGGTCGAGATTTCGGCGACGGCGCACCGAGCGACCGTCAAGTGGATCTACCCGCTGATCTGAAGGCCAGTCGGGGCCGCAGGCGGTGGGTTGGGAGTGACGCCGAAAAACCCGATCGGCCCCGCGGTCGAGATCACCAGGTTGTCGATCAGCGAGTTGCCACTCGAGGGTGGGTTGCTCCAGTTTTCCTTCCAGAACGTGGTCATTTCCATCGACGTGTCGCGCCAAACGACGTCGGTACGCTCGATCACCTTCGTCGGTGTGCCCGAGCACGCCGAGCCGTCGGTGCCACAATTGTCAAGCCACACCTCGAGCACGCCATCGCTCATGCCGACCGTGTTGAGCAGGATGTGAAACTCGAGAAAATTCCACTCGTCGACCAAGAAGCTGCGCTCCGGGCCCATGTTCTGCTCGAGGTAACCGCTGCCGTAGCTACCGAAGCGCCAGTCATCACCGATATCGATGCTCGGCACCTGCCCTTGATTGAATCCGAGGCCCCCAAAATCGATCCCGCCATCGCACGGGCCACCCTCGTTGATCGTGAAGAACTTGAGCGAGTCGAAGAGGTACGGACTCACGAATTTCACGTACACGCGAAAGTAACAATGAGCCGGTGCCTACGGCCGCTGGTCTGCACCTGCGTCCCACGGCGCAGCGGCGGGGCGAACATCGCCGTCGATATCATCGTCGATGGTCGCAAGCGGGCGCGCCCGGTCGCCGGCGCAGATGTCTTGCGCATCGAGGTGGAAGTCGGCCGGTACAAGGGCGGGCTCACAGGAGACGGACGCGGCGTCTTGCCCCGAAACAGCCCTCCACGCGGGTAGCTCGGTTGGGCCGTCGGTTTGCCAGCGGAAGGTCGCACCGGGCGAAAAGACGTTGTCCGCCGCCGTCCAAGCGCCCGGAGGGGCCGCGAGAAGGATCGCGACATCGCCATCGGCCTGGCCGGCGAACAGCTGGCCGCGCAGCGAGACGTCGGCGATTGGGTCGAGGCCGCCCGGTCGCGGGGCAAGCACGCGGATGAGCGCCGCCTCGGCATAGGGCACGTTGGTTTGGATCGCGCCGATGCAGGTGTTGTGGTCGAGCCGCACGGGGCCAGCGCCGGCGCCCCAGACCTGCAACCATGCGCAACCGACCAGGCCGTGGTCGAGTGTCGTCGCGTTGTTGACGATCTCCACCAGGCCGACGGTGTTTGCATCGGTGATCGCCGGAGTTGGGTGGGCGGTTCGGACCACCCACGGCACGGTCGTGCCGACGAGGCGGTCGCTCGTGTCGCGTACCACGTTGCCCTCGATGCGGATGAGATCGACATTGCGACCCTGGCAGGGGTGAGTGCCGGGCGAGTTCGGCACTGCGCCATTGCCATTGGCTTCGACCCGGACCGCCGTCGCCCAGCCGACGAACTCGTTGTGGACGATCGCGACGTCGTGGCTGCACTCACCCACCACGATCGCGGTCGGGCCGGCGTCGGCCATGGCGTCGCTGCCCTCGTGCGGGTACCAGGCATCCGTGCCCGCGTCGAACACACTCGAAAGGATCTCGACCTCACGCACCCAGCCTGCGACGCGCCATACCGAGGTTGTGGCCGCCGCGGCGCATTCGGCCTTGTCGCACGCCTGCGCGGTGGTCGTGAGGTTGGCGATGCGGATCGGACCCGATTCGTCGTCTTGCACGTCGGCGTGGGCCGCAAAGATGAAGCCGCCGTGGTCGCGGAACTCGACGTTCTCGATGGCGAAGTAGCGCAACTGCGATGCCACCGGGGGAGTTCCTTCCGGGCCCCAGCCGCGCAGGTCGAACCCGACGATCGGTCGTTCAGCGGAGGGCCGGCCCTGTCGCAACGAACGGATCGAGAGGTCGTGAACGTGGATCCGTTCGTGGGGGACGGGCACCGCCAGCGCCGACGAGAGCAGGGCGGTGTTGGGCGCCGCGACCCCCGGCTCGACCTGAACTGACACGACGAAGTGTGCGAGCTCGACATCATGGGAGGGTGAGTTGTACGCGCCGACATCGAGCTGCAGCGCGAACGGCATCGCGGCTGTGGGCTCGAGCACGGCCACATCATCGGCGTCGTGCGGCGGGTAGTCTCCGTCGGCGTCGGAATCCCAACCCACGATCATCGAGGGCTTTGCGGGGTAATCGAACGCCCGTCGTTCGATCCCGGTGGCGGGTCGAGCGATGATCTCAGGGCGACCGCTACGGACCTCGACCATTTCGCGGCACGTGCCGCGAAAGCAAACGACGCCATGTTCATCCGCCGGCCCCCCTGCAAAGGGGATCTCGCGGTTGGCCCGGTTGATCGTCTTGCAGGGACCGACGGGATCTCGGCAGGCTCCGGTGATCGTGATGTCGGGATCGACGCCAGCGTCGCAGTCCACGTACAGCATGGGTTGCGCAAAGCCGTCGCCGTCGGGGTCTTCGGTGGTGCCGTTGCAGATGTCGCACTCGTCCAGCAACGGATCGGGACTGCGTTCGCCAACGATGCCGTCCTTGTCGAAGTCGAAGCCGCACGGTCGAGACTGGTAGCCGCGCGGCGGCAAGGGCAGCACCGGGTCATCGCCCGTGGTTGTGTCCCCCGAAGACTCCGTGGAGCTCGGTGAGCCGCCGCTGCCGGATCCGGAAGCGGACGAGGAGGAGACCGCCGCGGCCGAGGCCGCGGTCGTCGATGTGCCGCTGGTGGTCGATGCGTCGAACCCCGGCGTGGGCTCGATCAGGCACGCGTTTGCTGCGAGGACGGCAAACGCAGACGGGCTGCCTCGGCCGCGACTGTGACGTGCGCGCCTCATCCCCCGAAGGGATGGTACCGGTCTTCGACGGGATGTACAGCGCGACCGGACGTCCGCCGCTCCCGCCCGAGCGACTGCTCGAAGGCGAGCGTGTTGATGGTGCTCTACACGGGTCCAAGGTGGCCAACGATCGCTGATGGCGGCGGTTACGCGGTCGCATGCGGGAGGTCGCCGAAGAACGCCGGCGAGCACGCGAGCACAATCATGGCTATCCCTTGCGAGCGACGGCCTCGAGAGCGGCGACGTCGGCGAGATCCTGCAGGCGCGCAGCGGCGCGCTTGTTCGCGAGCAGCGCGGTGAGTCCGATGATCGGGATGCGCCGCGCGCCGAGGTCGATCGTGTTTCCGTCGGCGACGGCCGCATCGAACGAAATCCCGCTCGCCTGGGTGAGAATGTCGATACGCAGCGGAGGAACGCCGATCTGCAGCACGCCGTGGTAATCGGCGAAATCGGCCTCCGACACCGCGAACGACTCGAGTGGGGCGCCGAATCGGGCCAACGCGCGATAGACTCGCGCGGCGTTCGCCGGGGTCGCGCGCACGAGGATGTCGAGATCCTTGGTCGCCCGGGGATGTCCGTGAAAGCCCACGGCGTGCCCGCCGAGCACCACGAACTCCGCGCCGGCATCGTGGAGCTCGACCAGGATGTCGCGAAAGTCGTCGGGTAGCTCGATCACGTGGGCCACCTCGCCGCGGGCACGAAGCGGCAGGGGATCTCGCCCCTAGCATACCCGGGCATCGGGAGCCCGGTGATGCTCCAGCTCGACGCGCTGAGGCGCGTCACGAGCGTGATCGCGTCGTTCCCCCGGATCGGATTCAAGTCGTGCTCGCCGTCCTCGAGCGTGGTCTTACGAAGAACGATGCGAGCCCGGCGTTCCGCCGCGCGCCTGCGTCGGTCCCCGTCGTCGTCGGTCACCGGTCGATGATAGCACGCCGTTCAACGGCGGCGGTTCCGGCGGCGCGTCGGGCCGGACGTCCAGGGACGCGGGGACGGCTCGTGCGTCGTCGTGGCGCCGAGGCTACTCTGCGCAGACCTTGGCGAGGTGCATGTCGTAGACTCCGGCAGCGTCGACATCGTCCATGTACACCACCGCGAATCCGTCGCCGATCCACGCGACCTTCGGGGAGTGTGCATCGGAAGGCCCGGTTGACAGCTCGATCGGAGCGAGCGTGGCCGCTCCAAGAGCATCGAAGAACTCGATCCGGACGTTGCCAGCTGTGACGTCAGAGCGGAGCTCATAGGCTACGGCGGTGACTCCACCGCCGTAAGCGACGGAGAAGCTCTCAGGCTCCCCGATTCGGTGCGCCTCTCCGTGCGGATTGCTGTCTTCGTCCACGGCCAGCAGCCACGCGCCGCGTTGCTGCGGATCGTCCTCGGGACCCGCCCAGGCCAGCGCAAAGCCATCGTCGGTGCGAAGAAGCGAGAGTGGACCCGACGGCGATGGTGTCGCTGCCGGCGTGCCGACGAGTATGTCTTCATCGAGCAAGAATCCCGTGGAAGACACGAACGCTGCGTGCATGGCCCATTGCCCGTCCTCAGCGCGAGGATAGGCGGCCAGAAACCGGCTGCGATCGGAGTCGTATGCGACCGCGACGCTATGGATGGTTCCACTGCCGAAGTAGGTTGATGCGTCACCCGCGACGCGCTGCATATTCTCGTCCAGGCGGATCAGCGCAGGGCCTGAAAACATGCTCGCATACCCGAAGCCGGAGTCCGCCGCCGCGAGGCCGCTTCGAAGGCAATTCTCGTACGAAAACACGCCCGCCGAAGGCCAGTGGTCGCCATCGGACTCGAATCGCACCAATTGACATTGCCCACCGCCGTCCGTCGATCCAATCGCCACAATGAACCCGTCTTCGTGCGCAATCGCCCACCTCACACGGTTGGTGATATTGAGCGGGATGTCGCTCGGGAGTTGTGTCAGATCGTCGTGTTTGAAACGGTACGCGCCACCCACCGCGGAGAAGACGGTGATGACGTCTGGCGAATACACGAGGACCGTCGGAGCCTCGCTCGGCACGTCGACCGCCACGTGGGTCGACTGCAGCTCGCACGAAGGCATGCAGCCCACGTCGCATTGCACCATGCCACCGCAACCATCCTCGATCTTGCCGCAGTCGTTCGGGGCGCACACGACGGGCTGGCAGCCGCACACCGAGTCGACGTCGGAACAACAGTCGCCGAAGTCGGCGCACAGATCGTCACACCAGCACTTGCCTGCGGACTGGCCGCCGCAGGAGTCGCCGTCGTCCGACTTGCACGATCCGTCCGCGTCCGTGTCGGGGAGCGGACCGCGTGTGTCGGACTCACCTTCGCTTCCTAACTCGCTTCCACTCTCCCCACTGGCATCGATTCCCGTGTCGGCACCCACCCCCGGCGACGTACCGCCCGGGGCACAGCCCGCGACCGCCATCGTCCACAACGAAAGCGAGCCCAGCGTCGGGGGGCGCAGGGCGAGCGCCCTGAGTTGGCGGCGCGATGCGTCATGTCTCATGCCTCGTAGGGGTGCGAACCGAGCATCCGGTCGCGCCGCGGCTATCATGCGAATTCTCACCAGCGCTCGCGACGGGCCGAAGGCCGCTGCTGTGGCTCCCTCCGGTCGCGCGCATCATTTCCCCGAAGAGACCGTACTGCACGCCGAATGATCAGAACCATCCGCTCACAACGATCCCACCCGCGGCGAAGTCCGGCGCGAGCCTGAGCCCGACACCCCCTCGGTGTGCGCGCGATCGCAGCCGCCGTGAGGGCTGTGGCCGAGCAGAGCGGCGCGCCAACACGAGCATCGCGACGCCGCTCGTTGCGAACGCGCCGCCGAGCGCGATGAGGGTTGCGCCCGGCGTGAGGGAGTTCCAGCGATAGCGGCAAAGATCCCGTGCCGGGTCATGGTCCTCACCCGTGCAGCGGCCGGTGTATGGTCGATGGTGTAGCGCCACAAAGGCGATCCCCGTGGCCAGCGCCGGCACGCCGACGCCGAGCAGGCTCCAACCAGCCGGGCGGCGCCAGTCGCGGGGCGGCGGCGCAGGGGCTGGCGCCCGCACCTCGCCGCCCGTGGGTTGGGGCGCGACGACCACGACCGCAGGGCTACGGTCCAAGCTGCGCAGGCGTTCGGCGAGGGCTCCCGCCTGGCGGGCGAGTTGATCTTCGACTTCGACGCGACCGCACGGCTGGCACGGCTCCTTGCTCGTAAGCAGCAGCGAACCGTCGGTCGCGTCGCGGGCTTCGATCTCGATCTCGTACAGGCGCTCGCGGCCAAACACCACGGTTCGGATCACGATATCGTAACCCTCCGCCCGGGCGAGGTCGGCCCAGCAGGACGCATCGCACCGACCGGGCTGTGGCGGGAGCTGGTGCGTCGGCAAGGTGACGCGTCCCAACCCCCGCGCCAAGGCTTCGCCCAGGCTCCCGGCCCAGAGCGGATCGACGTCACCGCCGACCACCACGGGGGAGACCGCGAGCTGCGGATCGCTCGCAGACGCGGGCGCCGCCGCGACGCTGCTCGGCTGGCCGAGGCCTCCGCTGAGCGCCCACACCGCGGCGATGTGCGGCGTCATTCGCCGAGCCTATCCCGCAGCAACGCGAGCCGCCCGTGTGCGGCGGCATGGCCGAGTTCCCGCGCCTTGACGTAGTGCCGGCGGGCGGCGTGGTACTGGACCCCTTTGTAGTAGGCGTCGCCGACGAGCACGTGGAGCTTGCCGTTGCTCGGCGCCGCCGCCAGCCCCTGCTTGCCGTAGCGGAGGGCCTCCGAGAACTTGCCAGCATCGAAGTACAGCTGCGCGAGGCCAGTGGCCGCACCGGCGTGCTTGCGATCGCGCTCGAGCACGCGGTGAAAGGCCTGCTCCGCGGCTTTCTCATCGCCGGCCCGCTGGCGTCGCTTGGCCTCTTCGTACCATTGTGCGGCGCTGCGATCGCTCTCGCGTTTGCCGGAATCAACCGTCGGTGTCTGCGCGGGGGGAGCGACCGCGATGGGGGGCACAGGTGGTGGCGACCGCGTCGCATTTGGCGCGGCGTTGTGGGTCCCAGCGTCGGCGCCGGGCGGGGTGTCTCGCTGGCGGCCGCCGACGATCCGCTGGAGGCGCTCGATCGTGCTCGCGGCCGGCGCCTTCGCCTCGCGCTTGACGGCGTTGTACTTGCTTGCGCGCCGGCCCTCGTCACGCTCGGCGAGGACGGCCAGCGATTGGGCGGCAACGAGCTCGCCCTCGCTAAACGCGCTGTCTTCAGCCTGTTTGGCCAGGCGCGCCAGCTCTCCGCGGGTCAAGCTTGCGCGCTCTCGTGCCCGCGGGTTCGACTCGTCGAACACCAACGCGAAGGCGTAGTAGTCGGCCGCGAACGGGCTCCCGTCCGCGGTCTGCCAGTAGTGATCACCGAGCTCGACGAGCGCGTGCGCGTACTCGGTACGAAGCTCCGCGGCCCTCGTCTCGGCCGCCGCCGCAGCCGGTCCGTCGGTGCGCTCGAGCTCTCGGACAATCCGGTACGCCGTGGGTGCCGAGGGATCGCTCAGCGGGGGCACAACAAACTCGCCACGGGCCGCGGCCGCGGTGGCGATGCCGACGAGCTCGTCGATGCGGGCGAGATCTTCGGGCGAGGGATCCGGACGCAACCACAGGGTCGCCGCGGTCCCAATGCCGATCAGCAACGACGCGGCGAGGGCGATGCCCACGCCGTAGCGTCGCCGAGCTCGCAGATCGTGCGTAATCGCTTCGATCACCTCGCGCATCGACGGGTAACGGTCCGCTGCTTTGGGCGCGAGCCCCCGCACGAGCGCCCGTTGCAACCATGCCGGAACTTCTGACGACGGCACCGGCGCGATGCGGCCGTCCCGGATCGCACGGCGCACACCCAGCAGATCGCTGCCCGGGAAAGGTCGCACGCGGTAGAGCGCCTCGAACAGGGCCACGCAGAACGAAAACTGATCCGCAGCGGGTCCGACTTCACCCCCGTCGAACTGCTCGGGGGCCATATACGCGGGCGTCCCCATGATCGTGCCGGTGGCGGTCAAGCGATCGTTCCACTCGCCGCTCGATGTCGGCGAAGGCTCCGATTCGGCCTGCGGCTGCTCGGCTGCGGCGGCCCGGCGGGCGAGCCCAAAATCGAGGACGCGTGGGCGCCCGTCGGCCCCGACCAGGACGTTTTGCGGCTTGAAGTCGCGGTGCACGAGGCCGGCGTCGTGAGCCGCCAAGAGCCCCCGCGCCGCCTGCACCAACACGTCGCGGATCTCTTGCCAGCTGCGTCGCTTCGCCGCCCACCACGTCGAAAGTGGCACGCCGTCCACGAGCTCCATCGCGATAAACACACGATCATCGATCGTGCCCACGTCGTAGACCGTGACGACGTTGGGATGGCTGAGTCGCGCCATCGCTTGGGCCTCGCGAACCATGCGATCCCGCGCGCGGGGGCCGGCATGGCCGTCGTGGAGAAACTTGAGTGCCACGCGGCGATCGAGCTCGGGATCGTAGGCGGCATAGACGACGCCGATGCCGCCCGTGCCGATCTGTCCGAGCAGAAGGTAGCGCCCGCCGAGTTGCGGTGCCACCGGCCCGCCGAGCAAGCGCGACTCGAGGTTGGCGAGAACTCGCCGGGCGCCCAGATCATCGGTCGGACGGTGCTGCATGACTTGGGCGAGCGCGTCCGCGTCGTCGCCACGCATGGCCTCCATATCCTCGGCATGTTGGTGCGGGCCACCGCCGCCGGACGCATATCTTGTGGTCTGCTCAGGATCCATCGCCGTCCGCCCGGATCCGTTGGAGCGACGCGATCCATTCGTCGAGCCCGTGCAGGGTCGCGCGCGAAAGATCGGCGTCGTTGGCGACCTTGACGATGGCATCGCGCAGAAGGTCGCGGGCGCGGAAGAGGCGGCTCTTCACCGTGCCCGGCGCAACCTCGAGGACGGCTGCGATCTCCGCGATGCTCATGTCCTCCCAGTAGTGCAGCTCAACGGCGATCTGAAAGTCCAGCGGCAAGCGCAGGAGCGCGCGCAACACCAGCTGCTGCTGCTGGGACCGCGCGACCGCCACCGATGGGGAGGTCAGGTTCGCCACCACCGATTGCTCGAGCGCATCATGCCGCGACGCGCGCCTTCGCCACTCATCGCGGTGCTGCAGCAGCTTCTTGCGGGCGATCCCGAACAGGTAGGCCCGCAGCGAGGCAGCGTGCTCGATCTGCCGGTGATGGCGAGCGCAGGCCTCGAAGGTTGCCTGGGTCAGCTCTTCGGCGCTCGTCGAGTCGGTCTTCGTCAGGAAAAAGTGATAGAGCGGCCCGGCATAGCGCCGCAGCAGCTGGCTTCCGGACTGGGCGTCGCCGCCTTGCCAGGCGCGCAAGAGGGCAAACTCGTCCACAACCGAACCAGGATAGGCGTGCGGCCCGGACAAATGCACTCCCCCGGTTGGGTGTCCACCGACAGGACCGTTCGGTTGCCCCGGTCCGCGCCTGCGGCGGGATCGCGCGGCCACGCGAAGGGGCAGGGGCCACGTGGCCGCGGGGGACTCGAGCTAGGGTGCCGAGAGGCGGACTCGAACCGCCGACCTAGGGGTTATGAATCCCTCGCTCTCAACCAACTGAGCTACCTCGGCATTGGGTGAGGGCCGGCCTTATCCCGCGAAGGCGCGGGGGCGTCAAGTCAGGCGTGTCGAGCTCGGTCTGTCCGCCGCCGCAACGTGGGGGGCACTGGCTAGCGCGCAGCTCGCAACGGGCGCTGCGCCCGGTCGCCGGGCGATGTCCGTTGGCGGCGCCTGAACACCCACTTCGCGCGCGTCCACGCCGCGCTCCGCGGGCAGTGACCAAACACAACCCCGACGCATGGCCTCGCGTGTTAACCAAACCGTGACCACGTCGCGTGCAGCGGCGTCCCTTCCGTGTACCGCTCGCCCAGGAGGTTCGCATGTCCCGTGAGGTTGTCATCGCCAGCGCCGCCCGCACGCCCATCGGCAGCTTCCAGGGTGCGCTAGCCTCGGTGCCGGCGCCCAAGCTCGGCGCCACCGCGATCAAAGCGGCGCTTGAGCGCGCCAAGTTGGATGGGAAGGACGTTGCCGAGGTGCTGATGGGCTGCGTGCTTCCGGCGGGTCAAGGGCAGGCACCGGCCAGGCAGGCGCTGATCGGCGCTGGAATTCCCGCGCACGTCGGTGCCGTGACCGTCAACAAGGTCTGCGGATCGGGCCTCAAGACGGTGATGATGGCCGCGGCCGCGATCAAGGCCGCGGATGCGGACATCATCGTCGCGGGCGGCATGGAGAGCATGTCGAACGCGCCGTACTACCTCCCGCAGGCCCGCACGGGCTATCGCATGGGCCACGGCCAGCTGGTGGATGGCATGGTGTTCGACGGCCTGTGGGATCCCTACAACGACTTTCACATGGGCCGCGCCGGCGAGCTCTGTGCGCGCGAGCGCAAGATCGATCGCGAGCGCCAGGACGCCTTCGCGGCCCTCAGTTATCAGCGGGCGATCGCCGCGGCAAAAGAGGGTGTTTTCGCCGAAGAGATCGTACCGGTCGAGATCGCCGGAAAAAAAGGCGATGTCACCGCGTTCGCCGCCGATGAAGAACCTATGCGCGGCAACATCGAGAAGCTGCCGACGCTGCGCGCGGCATTCGAGAAGGACGGCACGATTACCGCCGGCAACGCCTCGACCATCAACGATGGCGCAGCCGCGACCGTGCTGATGTCGGCCGACGAGGCCAAGCGCCGGGGACTTGCGCCGCTCGCCCGCATCGTCGGCTACGCCGGCGCAGCCGGGGCACCCGAGTGGTTCACCACCGCGCCGGCCAAGGCGATCACGAATCTGCTCGCCAAGACGGGCCACCGGGTCGGCGATGTCGATCTGTGGGAGATCAACGAGGCGTTTAGCGTGGTCGCCTTGGTCAATCAGGACGAGCTCGGCATCCCCACCGATCGCCTGAACGTTCGCGGCGGGGCAGTTGCCCTGGGCCACCCGATCGGTGCCTCGGGTGCCCGCCTCCTTGTCACCCTGATCCATGCCCTGCGCCAGCTCGGCAAGCGTCGCGGGGTGGCGTCGCTGTGCATCGGCGGCGGCGAGGCCGTGGCGCTCATGGTCGAAGTCTAGTTTCGCCAACCCTACGCGACCGCTGCGCGCTCGATTCGGGCGCGCAGCGCCTGTCCACGACCCCACAGATCCGAGGAACACCATGTCCGATTCGATCGCGAAGCTCGCAGTGCTCGGCGCCGGCCAGATGGGCGGGGGCATCACCCAGGTGGCTGCTCAACGCGGCCTGACGGTGCTCCTCGCCGACGTCGACAGGGCCCACGCCGACGCGGGCAAGGGCAGGATCGCAAAGCAGCTCGGCAAGCTGGTCGAGAAGGGCAAGCTGCCCCCGGACGAGCGCGAGGCGATCCTCGGTCGCATCGTCCCTGTCGACTCAGTGGCGGCGTTTGCCGAGGCCGATTTCGCGATCGAAGCTGCGACCGAGAACATCGAGCTCAAGAAGAAGCTGCTCACCGGCCTCGATGCTGCTTGCAAGCCCGGCAGCATCATCGCCACCAACACCAGCTCGATCTCGATCACCCTGCTCGGCGCGCAGACCAAGCGGCCCGAGCGCGTGATTGGGATGCACTTCATGAATCCGGTGCCGGTCATGGAGCTGGTCGAGATCATTCGCGGACTGCCGACCAGCGACGAAACATATGCCACGACGATCGCCCTGGCCCAGCGGCTGGGCAAACTCACTGTCACGAGCAAGGACTCGCCAGGCTTCATCGTCAATCGCGTGCTGATCCCGCTGATCAACGAGGCCTGCTTCGCGTTGCAGGAGGGCCTCGGGACAGCGGCTGACATCGACCTCGGGGTCAAGAAGGGCCTCAACCACCCGATGGGACCGCTCGAGCTCGCCGACCTCATCGGCCTCGATACGTGCCTCGCCATCGCCGACGTGCTCCATCGCGAGCTCGGCGACGACAAGTACCGGGCGGCGAACGTGCTGCGCATGCACGTCGCCGCCGGCTGGCTCGGCCGCAAGACCGGGCGGGGCTTTTACGACTACGGGAGCAAGTGATCGTGGAATTCAAGACCCTCCTCGTCGAGGACCGCGCTGCGGTCCGCATCGTCACCATCAACCGACCGGCGGTTCTCAACGCGATCTCGGCCGAGGTGGTCGGCGAGCTCGCAGTTGCGCTCGAAGCGACCAGTGCCAGCCGCGAAGTCCGGGCCCTCGTGCTCACCGGCGCGGGCGAGAAGGCATTCGTGGCCGGCGCGGATATCTCGGCCATGTCGGCGATGAGCCCCGAGCAGGCGTTGGCGTTCTCCGGACGCGGTCATGCCGTCGGCGAGATGCTCGCCAGTCTTCGCGTGCCGACGATCGCCGCCGTCAATGGCTTTGCCCTCGGTGGCGGTTGCGAGCTCGCGCTTGCCTGCGACTTCATCTACGCCGCGGACACGGCCAAGTTCGGCCAGCCCGAGGTCAACCTCGGCGTCATCCCCGGCTTCGGTGGCACCCAGCGGCTCGCCCGCCGGGTGGGGCTCGCCCGCGCCCTCGAACTGTGCATGACCGGTGCGATCATCGGCGCCGACGAGGCGCTACGGATCGGCCTGGCGAACCGCGTGGTTGCGCCGGCCGAGTTGCTCGATGCCGCGATTGCAACCGCGGAGACCATCGCCGCAAAGGGGCCGCTCGCCATCGCCAGCGTCAAAGACGTGCTCCACCGCGGTGTTGAGTTGCCGCTCGCCGAGGCGAATCTGCTCGAGCAAGAGAGCTTCGCGGCGTTGTTTGCCAGCGCCGATCAGAAGGAAGGCATGGCGGCCTTCCTGGCCAAGCCGAGCGGCCCCGTCGCGGTGCTGGTCTCCGCGGTTGCAGTGGCGGCACCGAACAACCCGGCCACCGCCACGGCGCGGCTCGTCAGGCCGCTCCGTGCCGCCTCGCGTCACCAGAGCACCCCCCGCGACACCACC